>NZ_JABXKN010000100.1:0-142515 GCF_017115065.1 Nostoc sp. JL23 | reverse complement strand
TTTAGATCCTCTGTTGCGTAGCTGGTTGTTGGAGGATATTGGCCGCGGCGATCGCACAACAAATACATTACTAGTTAAAGATGTGACGCTAGGCTGTGCTAAATGGATCGCTAAAGCTTCAGGGATAATTGCTGGCTTACCAGTTGCAGCTAGGGTGTTTCAGATTTTGAATGAAAAAGTCAGCTTTGTGGCTGTGGCAGATGAAGGTGCACGGTGTGAGCCGGGACAGGTGGTAGCTGAAATTCATGGTTCGCTGGATGCGCTGTTGATGGGGGAACGAGTCGCGCTCAACTTGGCTATGCGGTTGAGTGGGATTGCTACGCTGACTAATATATATGTAGAGAAAATTGCTGATTTACCTTCTCAGTTGGTGGATACGCGTAAAACTACACCAGGGTTGAGACTGTTAGAAAAGTACGCGACTGCTTTGGGTGGGGCGATTAATCACCGTATGGGGTTGGATGATGCAGTGATGATTAAGGATAATCACATTGCTGCGGCTGGGGGAATTGGAGAGGCTGTTACCCGTATTCGTTCTCAGATTCCTTATCCCTTAACTATAGAGGTTGAGACGGAAAGTTTAGAGCAGGTGAAAGAAGCTTTGCAGCACAACGCTGACATTATTATGTTGGACAATATGCCTTTGGGTATGATGCGTCAGGCGGTGCAGTTGATTCGCCAGCAGGATAGTCGGGTGAAAATTGAAGCTTCGGGGAATGTGACTTTAGAAACGATTTGCGCTGTAGCGGAAACTGGTGTTGACTATATTTCTAGCAGTGCGCCGATTACTCAATCGAAGTGGTTGGATTTGAGTATGAGGATTGGACTTTAATTGTCAAAATGTCAGTAATACTTTATAAGTGCATAGGAAAAATAAAAATAGCGATCGCTTTAAACAACAGATTTACTAACTCGCAGTCCCATGATCACTAAGTCCCGTTCAACACTGTCAAGTTCGGCAATTTTAGGCAAATGTCCCCAGCGTTGAAAACCAAATGTCTCAAAGAGTTTTAAACTGGGCTGATTGTGGGCAAAAATGAAGCATACTAGGCTCTTTATACCCAAACTAGGACTTTCGCTAATTGCTTGTGCTAAGAGTTGTCGTCCCAAGCCACACCGATGAAAGCTAGGGGCTATGTAAATACTAATTTCGGCAGTATTACTATAGGCGGGTCGCCCATAAAAGGATTGGAAACTAAGCCATCCAGCGATTACTCCGTCTACTTCAATTACCCAAAGTGGACGTTGCGAAGGCGATCGCCCTTTAAACCAAGCAAGGCGACTTTCCACAGATACTGGTTCTAAGTCAGCGGTTGCCATGCGGCTGGGAATTGCAGTGTTGTAAATTGCCACAATTGCAGGCAAGTCAGTTTCAGTCGCATGGCGAATAGTCATTGATACCGTCTCGGAAAAAATCTTCAGAAAATATTCAAAAATAATACAGTGTTAACAGTAGCAATTCTACGGATTCTATCGTAATTGTCACAGATACTTTACTAGGTAGGCGCTTCGTACCTTACATAAGATAATGGCTAACTCTACTAGCAAGTATGCGATGGGCCACTACGAAAAACATCACCCTTGCTATAACAGAGGAAAATTCCAACGCACTACCTACTGTATTTTGTGTAACAGAGAGATTTTATAACCCCTTACTTTTAAATTCTAAGTTTTTATTCCTAACGCATTGTTCAGCATTCATCCTAGAGAAATAGATAATTTTATTATGTAAGGAAAAATTATCTATTTCTCTGAATATTTATATAGTACTTTTGTCATCTTAAGATAATTTATTTTTTTTTCATTCAGTGGATATAAATATTATAGCAACGTTTTTACTATAAGTTTTTATCCGCTGAAAATATCTAAACCCTTTACTAGCAAGCTTTACAGATAATTTAATTATATATATAAACTTAGGTTCATATCTAACACTAAATTGTATTTTGCAGTCATAGGTTACAAAAAATGATTTTAAGTTCGTATTAATAATGTACAAATTTTATATATAGCTAAAGGCAGAGGTTGATACCATATATAAGCCCTTAAGATTAACAAATATAATTCTAATTATCAACTACCTAGAGGAAAAATAAGTGAAATTATTATGTATATTAATTGTTTAAAAAATAATAAAGTTTTTGTTGAGCATCAAGATAGTAAGATTCCAAATATTGTCGAAATAGCGCTTTTTATAGATCAAATCAAAAGTAGTATTTGGCTTTTTGGTATTCCATCTTGGCTTTTCGGAATAACCGATAGAAGCATAGCTGCATTTGCCGATGGTTATTTATCTCCTATAGAAATATTTCAGCTATTTACAGCCTCTTTCTTTTTTGTGAGTTGGCTATATCTCAAGCCGGAAGAAAGCTTTAATAGCAATGATTTAGACCCCAGTCAATATCAAGAATATCTTGCTCGTACTCAAGCTAACAAGCTTCAATTAAAAAAGCGACACATGATTAGCCAAGAGTATATTTTACCTTTTCCTTATATTTGCCAAATCTATCATCTATTGAACTTAAAACATTTGGAAATAGTTCATAGGTTTAGCCTAAATAATCTTAAAATTCTTAGTATTAGCGAGTTCCAAATTACAAGTGCTGGTGGTAGAATCACATTTCAAACTATATTAGATTCGCCAGCTAATCCTCTGAGAATTTGGCGACAACCAACTGTAGAGGTGGATTTAATATTACATACTCCCTACACTGTAGAACTGAGTATTCCAGTCTACAATAACAAAAGGATAATTGTTATATTTCATGCTTTCCCTTTAAATCACTCAGAACATCAGTTGTTTATAGATATTTATAGTTATCTAGGGTGGCCAAAGCCATTGTTACAAATAATATTGCATTTTGCTTCTTGTTTAACACTCTTTGAAGATTTGCCATATCTAAGAGCTTTAACTGAGAAAAATATAGAGCGTTTATTTAATTTAAGTAGGACTTCAAATCACGAAAGTGCGTTGCTGTTTAAAAGGTTTGTTGAGCTATATGGTTCCAGTGGAGAAGAAATTAAATTACTTGAGGGAAGGGAAGATAGTTAGGAGTTAGGAGTGAAGAGTTAGGAGTTTAAAACGTTCTAACTCCTGATTTGATTTAGGGAATTGCAAAAAATAAATTATCACAAATTATTTGTATATTTCTAGGGGCGCAAAGCGTTGCGCCTATAAGACAGAGTGTTTTTTAACTGCAAGTCCTTTAGTTAAGCGCGTGCTAGTAAGGGAGCAGCAGCTAGTAAGGTTTTGGTATACTGGTGCTGAGGATTAGCAAAAATCTTTTTTGTAGAACCAAGTTCGACAATTTTACCGCCATTCATTACGGCAATCCGATCGCACAAAAATCTAGCTAACCAAAGATCGTGAGTGATGAATAGATAAGTTAGCTTAAACTCTTCCTTTAATTGCAACATCAAATCTAGCACCTGCGACTGAACGCTGGCATCTAACATACTCACTGGTTCATCGCAGATTAAGAGTTTAGGGTGAGTAATCAAAGCACGAGCGATCGCTACTCTTTGCTGTTGTCCACCAGACAAATCCGAGGGATAACGCTCATAATACACTTCTGGCGGTGTTAACCCAACTTTATTTAGCATCCACAAAACCTGTTCTTTTGCCTTGGCAGAATTGGCTAAATTGTGGATAAATAAAGGATCTGCAATACTTTGTCCCACTGTCATCGCTGGATTTAGACAAGCACGAGGATCTTGAAAAACCATTTGTATTTGTCGCCGCGAGGAACGAATTTCTTGACGCGATAGTTTAGTTAAATCCTGTCCTAAAAACTCAACTTTGCCACTAGTAGGACGAATTAGTTGCAATATTGTTCGTGATAGTGTACTTTTACCACAACCTGATTCCCCAACTAAGCCAAGAATTTCTCCTGAATAAAGATCCAGGTTGATTCCATCTACTGCTTTAATTGTCTGCGCTTGTGTGTTAAGCAGTCGTTCGATAAAGTTAGGTTCTATAGTATAGTGTTGCTTGAGTTCTGTAACGCTCAAAATTGGAGATTGCTGATTAATAATCGGTAATTGCTTTTCTTCGTCATTGGCAATTATCAATTCTCCAGTATCAGTTACTGCTTGAATATGTAATGCTGCTTTTAAGAGCGATCGCGTGTATTCGTGTTGAGGTTGCCTAAATACGGTTTCTGTAGCACCCATTTCAACCATCTTGCCGTTGTACATCACGCCAATGCGATCGCAATATTCAGCCACCATTGCTAAATCGTGAGAAATCAGCAACAATCCCATGTTTTCTTCACCGCACAGGCGAGTTAATTCTTGCAATATCTGCGCGGAAACGGTGACATCTAAACTGGTAGTGGGTTCGTCAGCAACAATAAACTTGGGGTTAAGGAGTAAAGCTAAAGCGATCGCTACCCGTTGGCGCATTCCACCACTAAACTCATGAGGATACTGATTCCAGCGACTAGGGGGAATATTCACCTTTGCCAAAGTAGCAAGTGCTTTTTCTTTAGCTTCCCGCGTTGATAATTGTGGTAAGTGCGCCTGAAGGGTTTCGATACAATGCTTACCAATGGTCATCAACGGATCGAGGCGTGTCATGGGATCTTGAAAAATTAAGGCGATCGCCTCTCCCCTAAATTTACGCAGGTTGTTAGGTGTCAAGTCAAACACAGACTGCCCTTGAAATGTCACCTGTCCCTCAATACGGCTAGAGGCTGGTAGTAAACGCATTACTGCCCGTCCAATAGTTGATTTACCACAACCTGACTCTCCCACCAATCCCATTCGTTCACCTGGTTTCAAGGTGAAAGATACATCATCAACCGCCCAACTTGCTTCTTCTCCACTCCGAGCAGGATAGGCAACTCGCAAATTTTCAATACAGAATAAGGCTTCACTCATAGTTAGTTATCAGCCCTGAGCTACCAATTTTTATAATTTCAAATTTAGGATAGTCTATCAAATTAAGTATTAGACCTGTTTTATAAAACTTACCTAAACATAGTCAAACTTAATTTAGTGTACCCGTAGCATCGCCATAAATCTCCAGCCTAAGCAATTGGAGACAGCTATCGATATTCTTGAGAACCACTGCTAAAGTTGATACAGCACACAACTATGATGTTATTAGTGCAAAATTTAAATCTGTAGGAACTAGAATCAAAATTAAGTCAGTAAATCAGGATTTTCAAGTTAATATTATGGAGCAAAATCAGCCAGAACAGCGCCGCGCTGCCGATCAAGTGTTTCAAGAATCCCTCGACCAGTTGGAGGATGTCTTACAAGAAAATTCGACTGAGGAAGAAGAGTTGCCCCAACTCCATACTGGTACTTTCACTGAAGTGGAACTCGACCAAGACTTGATAGATATTGATTTAGCAGCTCTTGAGGACGCAGTTGCTGATATTGAAAAATATCTCGAAGAAATAACAAAAACCCAATTGGGGTAAAAAGTTAAAATTTATTACTGACAAATTAGTTGCCGTTGAGCTTCGTACAACATTAAAGCGGCTGCGATCGCCACATTCAAAGATTCCACTCCAGGACTCAAAGGAATTCTGACTTGCCGATCTGCAATCGCTGCTAAATCTGCCGACAATCCAGCACCTTCATTTCCCAGTAAAATCATACTGGGTTTTCGCCAGTCCACTTCCCAATAAGTTAAAGTCGCATCAGGTAAGGTTGCCACTACCTGCATTCCTGCCTGCTGATTTTGTTGGACTGTCGCTTTTAAATCTTCGGTTACGGCTGTTGCTAGGCGAAACCATTGCCCTGCGGAAGCACGTAGAACTTTAGGACTATCTAAATCTACACTATCTCCACTGACCCATAACCCTGATGCTCCGGCGGCGGCGGCGGTACGAATCATCGTACCCAGGTTGCCGGGATCTTGGACGGTTTCTAAGGCTAGCACTAAACCAGTCGATGGTAGTTGAGTTTGGCGTTCCTTTCGTTTTGCCGTTGCCACTACACCATCAGGTTGGACTGTAGTCGCGATCGCATCCAAGACTTCTTGACTGACAATTTCGGCGCGATCGCATCGGCTACAAGCTTCTTCCCACAGCGAAGGATGGGCTACTTGCCAATCTTGGGTACAACACACTGTTTCTAGTGGGTAATTGACCGCACAAGCTTCTTCTAACAAGTGCGTCCCTTCTAGTAAAAATAACTGTTGCTTATGCCTCTCCTTGGTGGAGTGCAGCTTGCGAATTTGTTTGACTAGGGAATTCTGTAAACTGGTCAACATTTTTAGTTGTGAGTTCTGAGTAGTGAGTGCTGAGTTTTTTCTTCTCAGCACTCACTACTCGGCACTCAGCACTGGTTATGCGGAACCCGGGACTTGAACCCGGAAGCCTTGCGGCACTAGAACCTGAATCTAGCGCGTCTGCCATTCCGCCAGTTCCGCTGGCATTTGTGCTTATCGACAATTTCTTATTATTGCGTTATGTTTTACCTTTGTCAAGTAAAAGCATAACGCCTCGTTAAAAGTCTCTAACTGGAAACGAGTTTTTCAGGCACAAGGTCGAATCAAAATATTAACTGGAAAGTACAGCATTAATTTTTAGAGAACACTTAAGTCATTTTACTGAGTATTTATTTTTGCTTAAAAGTACTACTTATTCATTCTTTTTTCTAAATTTTTTAAAAAGCTTAAAAAGCTTGCTATTGCTTGTTTTTAGCCTGTATTTTTACTCAAAAAACAATTTTTTTATACAAAACAGTGCTTTAAAACGTGGACATTTTGAATCTTTACTGTAGAATCAAAACCAACTTCAAACATATAAAATACGTATTACTTTTGGAGGTAGGCTTATTAATCCTTCTACCAGCTTACCAGATGCCAAAATTGCTCCAGAAGCAGACTCCTCAGTCTTGCAAATTTGGGGTGGGCATCCTTTGCGGGGTCATGTGAAAATTAGCGGGGCAAAAAATTCAGCACTGGTAATCATGGCTGGAGCCTTGCTGTGTCCGGGCGATTGTCGTATCCGCAATGTCCCTTTGTTGGCGGACGTAGAGCGGATGGGTCAGGTGCTATCAGCTTTGGGTGTGCAATTAACACGACAAGGCGACATTTTAGACATCAATGCCAGTGAGATTAAAACATCAAAAGCTCCCTACGAATTAGTTACCCAGTTGAGAGCGAGTTTTTTCGCCATTGGAGCCATTTTGGCAAGACTGGGAGTAGCACAGATGCCCTTACCAGGCGGTTGTGCAATTGGGGCAAGACCAGTTGACTTGCATGTTCGAGGACTGCAAGCAATGGGAGCGGAAGTACAAATTGAGCATGGCATTTGTAATGCCTACGTCCCTGGTAGCAGCCGGAGATTAAAAGGTGCGAAGATTTACTTAGACATCGCCAGCGTTGGAGCGACGGAAAACTTGATGATGGCGGCTACCCTGGCAGAGGGCGAAACGATCATCGAAAATGCTGCCAGAGAACCGGAAGTAGTCGATCTAGCTAACTTCTGTAACGCTATGGGAGCGAAGATTAAGGGCGCGGGGACTAGCAGGATTATTATCGAAGGAGTCCCCAAGCTGCATTCTGTTGACTACAGCATTATTCCCGATCGCATTGAGGCTGGGACGTTTTTGTTGGCAGCAGCAATTACCCGCTCAGAACTTCTTCTCTCGCCAGTGGCTCCAGAACATCTCATCCCAGTAATTGCCAAGCTGCGGGATATTGGAGTGACAATAATTGAAGAAAAGCCTGACCACTTACATATTCTGCCAGCGGAAACCCTTAAGGCAACGGATATTGAAACTCAATACCATCCAGGTTTTCCTACAGATATGCAAGCGCCATTCATGGCTTTGCTGGCAGTGGCAGAAGGCGACAGCGTAATTAACGAATCCGTCTTTGAAAATCGCTTGCGTCATGCCTCTGAGTTGAATCGTTTGGGGGCAGATATTCGTGTCAAAGGCAATGCTGCTTTCGTTAGGGGAGTACCAAAATTATCTGGCGCACCAGTATTAGGTACAGACTTACGAGCATCAGCAGCGTTAGTCATCGCAGGATTAGCGGCAGAAGGACAAACCACAATTCAGGGTTTACAGCACCTCGATCGCGGCTACGATCGACTTGATATGAAGTTGCAGCAATTGGGGGCTAAAATCCTCCGTGTGGGCGAAACACCAACAGATGCAGAAATGGCTCCCAGCATCAGTAGCCTTTCAAGTTGAAATTGATTGGTTGAGACTGAGGCGGGGATAAGAAGAATAAAGGAGACAAGGTAAAATTTTCTCCCTTGTTTGCCTTTATCTCTCCCATCTATACCCTGCGATCTGCTGAATTCTCCTGATAGATAGAAGCTTTTAAGCTTTGTCCATATCTTTTTTTTGATGAATATTCTGGAAAAATCTGTGTTGGCTGTTACAATATTGTTAAGAAAAGTTGCCCGTTGCATTTTAGGAACGCGTAATTGGGTTTTAACTCTCTTGAGAAGACAACGCAAAAACATTTTTTAGACCAGCTGTGGGAGGCTGGTCTTTTTGTATTTAAATTCCTCACAAATTATACTTATCCCTTCAGGTATAATATTCATACTGTTTTATTAATTACTTTTATTGCTTTGTAATATATTGGTTATGTCAGTTACCAAATCACCTCAAGATTTAAGATAAACCTCTGTAAAACATCTTCTCCTGACAAAGTAACAGGTGATTCCAACACCTCAACCTCTTGCTCTTGCCGATAAATTTCAACTTGCCGCGATTTACGATTAATTAACCAACCTAAACGCACACCATTATCTATATATTCCCTTATCTTTTCCTGAGCAACTTTTAAACTATCACTTGGCGAAAGTAACTCAATTACAAAATCAGGGCAAATGGGGGGAAACTTTTGTTTTTCTTTTTCAGTTAAAGCATCCTTTAGTGATACCTAATACACACAATACCACTATAGGCTATACCTACAGTGAGCTACGCTAACACACCTTTCCACATTCCCAAAAGCGATCGCTGACTCTATAATTGCACTGTAGCAGAGCGTCTGTATAGAAAGATGAGCGATGTCTACGACGGGCTATTCGGCGTCGCCTTACAAAAAAGCTCAAAAACAAAGCTTAAACGCGTAGTGGCTTATCGTTAGACATCGACTGTTGTAGAAGAATAAGCGATCGCTTTGTTTAGGCATTCAATTCTCAATTTTGCGAAGTTGCCAATACCATCACAACCCCAACCAACACCGCTAAGATTGCTCTAAAAGTTCAGCATCAGCTAACAACTTGCCAATCACTTTTACAACTAAGCTTGTATCTTTTATCACCAAATTAATAATCGATCTCTTACCCTTCGCGAACCTCTGCGTTTTCCTTTGCGCCCCTTTGCGTTAAAAATAGCTTTTTCCACTTGTACGCTAAAAATAGCGCAAGAATGAATTAGTTTTCTCTATTCAGAAATTGCGATCGCACTGTCTCACATTATCTCAAATTAGGTGCGATCGCTTTCTATAACAAGTAGTCCAATCAAAAATCTGAATATCTGTCTGTAATCTAGTCTAAAGTACAATTATTTGATAACTTTAAGTGCGTTTACAACCCCATGATCAAACCCGCCGATGTCAGCACCAAACGCTTAATCTAGCCTTGCACCTGATAACTGGGTAAAATGGGTAACGCAAATTCCTGATATTATTGCTGGCGAAATTCTCAACTCAGAATTTCAGTGGATAAGTCGAGAAAGTGATGTTTTAATCCGTGTCGAAAGTCTCTAGTATGGAAAATTTCTTGTTCTTAACGAATTACAACTCCGCTATAAACCAGAAATGCCGCGAAGGATGCGTGCGTATGTAGCACTTGCAGAAGAAAAATATAATTTGCCAACGTATCCAGTACTAATTAATATCCTCAAGGCAAGTGATGCTGAAATACCTACAAGTTATGCATTAAATATTGCTGGTTTACGTGCTATTCCTCAAATTACGGATTTGCAAAAATTAAAAGCAATTCAGCAGGCAATTAAAACTGTAAATACAGTCAATGAATTACAGCAAATTTTGTCAACCGACTTGACATGAAACACCAAAAACATAACCCCTCTCCGCCACCGGAAAGGGGTTAATCACTGCCGAAACTCAGCAATCTCTAATAAGCGTCTTGCAACTCGTAGAAATCAGGCGAGATGTAATCCTTCCGTAAAGGCCAACCTACCCAATCTTCCGGCATCAAAATCCGCTTGAGATTTGGGTGTCCTTCGTAGATAATGCCGTACATATCGTAAGACTCGCGCTCTTGCCAATCTGCGGTTTTCCAAATCCAGTACAGAGAAGGGACTACGGGGTTTTCCCGTGGTAAGAACACCTTAACTCGAACTTCTTCAGGGCGATCGCTATTATCACCGACTTTAATCAAGTGATACACACTTACCAATTCCTGTCCTGGCCCAAGGTCAACGCCACCTTGAAACTGGAGATAATTAAACCCATAAGCATAAAGGGCTGTAGCGGTAGGAAGCAAAAAATCTGCCGCCACCTTAATTATCTCTACACCATTTTTGTCTGGTGCTAAAAACTCATGGTCAAAGCCATTTTCCGTCAACCACTGGGAAACTTTACCCGCTTGTACCAATGACTCTTCTTTCTCTGCTGGTACTGGTTTAGATTCTTCTTCAGCCACGGGTTTGTTCCTCCTTTTGCGCCTTTTCTGTCAGCAGTGCAGGTGGTATTGGCATACCTATTGCTTCCGCCAATTCCTTCGGTGGTGCAGAGCGAGTTGCTGACTGCAAATACTTACCAGTTAAGATTTCTTCTACTGGCTTCAGGTTATGAGTCGTGCTGTAATAGCGGTGAGTTTGCTTAATTTTATCCCGCTCTTGCATCGATTCATTGGAGATTTTCTTCCGCAGCTTAATGATTGCGTCGATAATTGCTTCTGGACGGGGAGGACAACCAGGCAAATACACATCTACAGGAATCAGTTTATCGACTCCGCGCACTGCCGTGGGGGAATCAACACTGAACATCCCGCCAGTAATTGTGCAAGCACCCATCGCAATTACATACTTTGGCTCTGGCATTTGTTCATAAAGACGCACCAGTTGGGGAGCCATCTTCATCGTAATAGTCCCTGCCGTAATAATTAAATCGGCTTGGCGGGGGCTAGAACGGGGAATTAGCCCAAAACGGTCAAAGTCAAATCTGGAACCAATTAAAGCTGCAAACTCAATAAAGCAGCAAGCAGTACCAAATAACAACGGCCATAAACTAGAAAGCCGCGCCCAGTCGTAGAGATCGTCAACCGTCGTCAAAATGACGTTTTCTGAAAGGTCTTGAGTGATTGTAGTCCGCTCAATGGGGTTGATGATTCGTTCTTTACCCTGGGTTGTTAAGTTAGAATTCAAGACCATTCCAAAGCTCCTTTACGCCATGCGTAAACTAAAGCGACTACAAGAATTGCAATAAAGACTAGCGCTTCAATAAAAGCCAATAGCCCCAAACGGTGGAAAGCTACCGCCCAAGGATACAAGAATACAGTCTCCACATCAAAGACGACGAAGACCAGAGCAAACATGTAGTAGCGGATGTTGAACTGAATCCAGGCTCCCCCGATGGGTTCCATGCCAGATTCATAAGTGGTGCGACGTTCTGGGCTGTAACCACTGGGTCGTAGGAGCTTGGAAGCTGAGAGCGCTAAGGCAGGTACTAGGCTACAGATGATGAAGAAGCCTAGAAGGTACTCGTAACCGCTGAGGACAAACACAATGAGTATCTACCGCTTATGGAGTATTTTAAGTAGTGAGTGGAGATTGGGTACTGACGACTAGAGATTAGGGATCTAGGAGTGGGGGAGTGGGGGAGCAGGGGAGCAGGGGAGCAGAGAAGACTTGTATAAGTTCTTTCCCCTCTGCCTCTCTGCCCCTTTGCACCTCTGCCTCTTGTGCCCCATACCCAATGCCCCAATGCCCAATGCCCCATGCCCAATCCCTTAACTGCGTAACTTTCTTTTACATTATATCTGTTTGGTTTTTCTGAAATCTGGGAAACAGACGGACTTCAGGTATTTGATTCGCTTTTGCTAGTGATAGAAAAGTCTAACAATTATGTCATAATTTTTAACGTATATTTAAGATTTCTCCTTTGCGAGGCCTTAGCCATGAGCGAACCAGCTGTTGAGACTACGGTGTTAGACCGCTACGAGTGTCGCGCCTGCGGTTATGTTTACGAACCCGAAAAGGGAGACGACAAAGATGATATTGCTTCAGGGACAAGCTTTGCAGAACTGCCCATAAATTGGCGCTGTCCAGTTTGTTCTGCTAAAAAGACCGCTTTTGCCAACATCGGCCCTGTCGGTACTGCATCCGGCTTTAAAGAAAATCTCGGTTATGGTTTGGGTGTTAACAACCTAACGCCAACCCAAAAGAATATCCTAATTTTTGGTGCTTTGGCTCTTGGCTTCTTGTTTTTTATCAGTCTTTACGGCTTACAATGACAGCCTTTAAGCAATTCAAAATAACGCTCTCTACCAGAAGCTTTACACTGCGCTAACAAAATTCAAAATGAAAAAGCCAGGACTTACAGCATCCTGGCTGCCAACTCCTACAAAAATTTAGAAATAACTAAGAAATACTGATGCATTCAATTGTGAAAGGTTGGCAACGAATATTTGCCTTGTTAATAGTAGTCGTGATGTGCATAGGTTGTGGCCAAGTCCCTTCTGTTAGCTACAACCCTTGGAAAGTAATTTCTGTGCCAACAGACTCGAATTTATTGGATATTGCTTTTACTGATAACCTTGAGCATGGCTACTTAGTCGGTAGCAATGCCACCCTATTGGAAACCAATGACGGTGGTAATACCTGGAAACCAATAATACTGCAACTGACTGAGCAGAAGTATCGCTTTGACTCAGTAAGTTTTACAGGCAAAGAAGGCTGGATTGCCGGAGAGCCTGGACTGTTACTACACACTACCGATGAAGGTGCTTCTTGGTCGCGTATTCCCCTGAGCGAAAAGTTACCAGGTAGTCCGATCGCAGTTAAGGCGCTAGCAGACAATACAGCTGAAATGGCTACTGATGTAGGAGCCATATATAAGACCACAGACGGCGGCAAAAACTGGAAAGCCCAGGTGGAATCAGCAGTGGGTGTGGTGCGTAACTTGGAACGTTCTGCTGATGGTAAGTATGTTGCTGTTTCTGCTAAGGGTAGTTTCTACTCGACTTGGGAACCAGGCCAAGATGCTTGGGTTCCCCATAACCGTAATAGTTCTCGGCGCGTAGAAAATATGGGCTTTGGTGAAAATGGGCAATTGTGGTTGCTAGCTAGAGGAGGTCAAGTTCAGTTTAGTGACCCAACTAAACCTGAAGAATGGCAAGAGGCAAAATATCCAGAGTTATCCACCAGTTGGGGTTTACTGGATTTGGCATATCGTACACCCGATGAAATTTGGGTAGGTGGCGGTAGCGGTAATTTGCTACGCAGTGGCGACGGTGGCAAAACCTGGGAAAAAGACCGTGACATAGAAGAAGTTGCGGCTAATTTGTACAAGATTGTGTTCTTAGAGCCAGAGCGGGGATTTATAATTGGCGATCGCGGCGTTTTGCTCAAATATCTCCCAAATCCTGAAGCAACTTCCCCAGAGGCGGCTTAGTGAGGCAGAGGAGCAGGGGAGGCAGGGGAGGCAGGGGAAGAATGCTTAATGCCCAATGTCCCATGCCCCATTCCCAACGTACAATTTCTGAGAAGAACGTTGCAACTTGTAACTCTTTCTTATCTTTGTAGGATAATAAACTCAATAACACTCTATGTATAAGGTAGGGATCTAAATGTCAGGTACCACTGGAGAACGTCCGTTTTCGGACATCATTACTAGCGTTCGTTACTGGGTAATCCACAGCATCACCATCCCGGCATTATTTATTGCTGGTTGGCTATTTGTCAGCACCGGACTGGCTTATGATGCTTTTGGTACACCCCGTCCCAACGAGTATTTCACACCAGCACGGCAAGAAGTGCCCATTGTGAAGAACCGTTTTGAAGCTAAAAAACAAGTTGAACAATTTATTGGAAAGTAGTTTGAGATCATGACTAGCGGCAATAACATCAATCAACCAGTTACCTATCCAATTTTTACCGTTAGATGGCTGGCAGTTCACACTTTAGGTGTACCAACTGTATTCTTTTTGGGCGCGATCGCCGCAATGCAATTTATTCAACGTTAGGAGCAACTATGGCAGAAAGATCGCCCAATCCCAATAATCAGCCGGTTGAACTAAACCGGACTTCGCTATACCTGGGACTACTACTAGTTTTCGTTCTGGGGATTCTATTTTCCAGTTACTTCTTTAACTAATTGGAACTACTTGTTGTTAGTTTTTGTTTATTGAACGTGTGTTGATTTGTTGTTAAGGGAGGAGAAAAGCTGTGTCTGGAAGTGGGAGAATTCCCCTGTGGGTCGTCGCTACGATCGCAGGTTTAGGTATAATTACAGTCTTGGGCATTTTCTTTTATGGTGCCTACGCCGGACTCGGTTCTTCGATTTAACATTAGTTAGTTTGAACCGAATACTATAAGTTAGAATTTTTCTAGCATTTGTTGAGAAATCAACGTTAAAAAAACCGCCTGTCTCTATGAGATGGGCGGTATTAATTTTGGTCATTAGTCATTTGTTTTTTGCAAATGACTAATGACTAATTACTACATCAGTATCAGTTGATATCGCTGATATCGTCGCTTTCAATGTATAAAAACAGAAACGCGAAGACCACACCTGGCAAAACCCAACCAATTATGGGCACGAAGATAGCGGACAAGTACGAAGTACTAGCCAAGACAGTAGGCAAAAAAGAAGCTGCCATAGTAAAGGTTCCTATGAAATCACACTACAATTCAAAATGAGCTTACTGCAAATTCTGCCAAATTTTTGAAATTCTTTCATATTTTTAACACAGGGGACATTGGGAGATGGGGAGCAGGGGAGCAGAGGAGAGTTCTTGTACAAGTTCTTTCCCCTCTGCCCCTCTGCCTCTCTGCCCCTTTGCCCCTCCGCCTCTTGTGCCCAATCCCCAATGCCCCTCATACCTGAGTTACATACCCAGGAGTTCATCTAGCTGCAAGCTTGGCAAGTCTGGAGGAATCACGGTTCGCACTATTGTGACTTTGTGACTCTCCTGTTGAGTTGTTAGATCGAGTGCGATCGCTCCTAAGCGAATTTCCAAACAGCCAAAGGGAATGTTTAATTGCGTCATCACTTCCAAATCTCCCGATACATTAGGTAGTAAATTTGTCAATAAATGGGGACCATCTAGTAAGTAGCGAGTTTGATAATCTTCAAGCCATAACTTGACAACAACTTGCAGAGGTACTTCCGGCAGTACTACGCGCACTATGACAGACTTGCCAGCAATTAATTCACCTTCTGGCACATACAAATGTGGAGTTGGCAAAGGCTCAGTGGCTGCTGCAATTAGAGGTAAGGAAGAAGATGAATATAACAGTGGTTGCTCCTTTTCTTCAAAGGTGTCACTTGTAGCGGTATCGCCTTCGAGTCCGGTATCTGTATCATCTACAACGATTTCTTGCGCCAACCAAGCTGACGCTATATTCATTTTTATCGGAGGAGGAGGGGGCGGTACTTGTGTTAACTGAGCTGATGAGATTGTTGGTTCTTTTAGTACTGTTTCTATTTCCGTATTTTCTCCGTTCTCGAGTCCCACTTCCTTCGCTGTGTCTATATCTTCCCCAAAGTCCTCCTGTTCAGGAGCCAACCCTTCAACTTCTTCCCATGTCTCATGTTCTTTGCGTGTTTCAGTCAGGAGGAGTTGTGAGCTACTCCAACCTTCACTCAGATTATTCTCCGTGTTGGCATCTAGATCTAACGGCAAGTTAACATCAACATTCGCATTTTCTGCACTGGGAGGAAGGGGTATCTGCTGTAGTGAAACATAGTTATTGTAATCTTGAGGTTGAAGATTGTTGATAGATTCAGGCAAAGAGTATCCTTGGCTCTGTATCCACTTCCTGAGCAAGGGAGATGAATAAAGGTTTCCTGTTGTAATTAATTGTGCATTTTCCGGGGCTACTACTTCAGCAACAGATTCTTCTTGGAATTGTGTATTTTGCGGGGCTTCGACTTCAGCAACAGATTCTTCCTGAAATTGTGCATTTTGCGAGGCTTCGCCTTCACAAACAGATTCTTCCTGAAATTGTGCATTTTGCGAGGCTTCGCCTTCACAAACAGATTCTTCCTGAAATTGTGCATTTTGCGAGGCTTCGCCTTCACAAACA
Source organism: Nostoc sp. JL23 (assembly GCF_017115065.1). NCBI lineage: Bacteria > Bacillati > Cyanobacteriota > Cyanophyceae > Nostocales > Nostocaceae > Nostoc > Nostoc sp. JL23. The sequence continues at coordinate 126,309 of NZ_JABXKN010000100.1, read as the reverse complement.
GATTCTTCCTGAAATTGTGCATCACCTACTACTAATTCAGGTGTATTTTCATCTTCAGCCATAGTTGCGTCCAACTTTGGAAAGTCTTCAGCCGCTTTAACTTCTAATGCATCTGGAAGAACATTGTTTTTTACTTTTTCTTCGGCATCATTTGGTGAAGCTTGTAGCCGTTTCAAGTATGGCAAAGTAGTGTCCATTATTGGCACTCGACGTTGCTTGATGACCAACTGCTCCAAGTTGATGGTGGCTATAGTGGCATCCTTTTCTACAAGCTCCTCCGGTGTCTGTGGTTCTGCAACAACATCTGTGGGAATGTTGGCATCACTTTGAATAGGCGGCAGTTTCGGTAATTGAGGCAACGAAATGCTTGAATTCTTGAGCTTAGATGTCCGCAGGCTAGCTTCTCGCAGAACTTGCAGGTTAATTTGCGCTGGTAAAGGTGTGTTTGGAGATAGATTAACTATCTGAGACTGTTCTGTTTTTGGAGTCTTGACCAGATTTAATAGTTTCAAATCGAGCCTAACTGGTGTCTCTGTTTCTGTGAAAGCAGCAGATGAGTCCGATGTTGCTACGAGGTTATTTAAAGATTTACTGGATTTTGCTGCGGCTGTGATTGCCAGTAATTCTGTTACATCTGCTGTAATGGTAAAAGACTGGCTGGCTAACGGCATGACTTCACCAGCATCGGCGAATTTACCATACAAACTGATGTCTGCCAAAATTAGCTTGGATTCACAATCAGCAGGAATATCAATTGAGGTATTGATGGTAAAGGGCAACTCCTTATCTGATAAGGGTTGCCGTACTTTGGTCAAGATTTTCGAGTTCTTGGGCGATCGCAGTTCAATTTCTACTTCAAGCGCCCGCAAGCTTTTTGGAGATGATGTTTCATCCCAATCTAGATTTGTCTTTTCTTGGAATTCTATGTACCCGTTGATTATAAGAGCTTGTCCCCAACGAGCAATATAATTATCCTGACTTAAAGTTAGCAGTAATGGTGGCGGTAGTTGTGTTGCCAAAGAATCTGTAACCTTTTCATCTTTGGGCAACAGTTCAGAGGCGGGTAAAGCTAAATCTATTAAATTTTGTAAAATCTGCTCTGCCGTCTCTCCTTTGAGCCACACAGGACTCACAGGCTGATCGATAATTATATCTTCATCTTCTTCCGTTTCATCAGGTGCAACAGTGGTAGCAAGGTTGCCATTTGTAGTAATTGCCAGTTCTTCAGAAACTGCGATCGCTCGATCTAGCTCAATTACAGTTTCTGGTGGGGCATTAGATTCCAAGTTCTCTTCATCAGGCGCAACAGTGAGGTTGCTATCTGTAGTAATTGCCAGTTCTTCAGAAACTGCGATCGCTCGATCTAGCTCAATTACAGTTTCTGGTGGGGCATTAGATTCCAAGTTCTCTTCATCAGGCGCAACAGTGAGGTTGCTATCTGTAGTAATTGCCAGTTCTTCAGAAACTGCGATCGCTCGATTTAGCTCAATTAGAGTTTCTGCTGGAGCATTAGATTCCAAGTTCTCTTCATCAGGTGCAACAGTGGTAGCAAGGTTGCCATTTGTAGTAATTGCCAGTTCTTCAGAAACTGCGATCGCTCGATCTAGCTCAATTAGAGTTTCTGCTGGAGCATTAGATTCCAAGTTCTCTTCATCAGGTGCAACAGTGGTAGCAAGGTTGCCATTTGTAGTAATTGCCAGTTCTTCAGAAATTGCGATCGCTTTCTCAAACGTAAATAACGTAATTGCAGTTTCTGCTGGGGTATTACATTCCAAGTTTTCAGAAACAGTATCTGGGCGATCGTCGGTTGAACTTGATCCTAAATTTTTCCTCGGTTCTCTCTCTGCTAACAGCGAGAAGACTTGCACTTGCACGCTGTATTGCCAAGATTTACCGAGCAGATCCGACATCAAATCGCCGGAACACCGCAACTCCCAAACTCCCGGCTGGAAGTAGGTAAAAGGAATTACCGCCATTAAGCCTTCTGAATTAGTGCGACGCGATCGCTTGAAAATTCGCCGCATTGGTTGAACTTCCTCGGTTGAAGAGTGAGTTACCCGCACTTCCACGTCTGTATTCAGAAGGTTAGAACGAGCCAAAACTCTATACTGTCCTTCCAAAATTTCCAAATTTGGCGATTCTAGGATATACCACGAGCGAGCGCCTTGTTTCTGTATCAGAAATTGCCAGTGTTCCATTGTAAATGATGCCCAGACCGACGAGCCGCTGAGTAATATTGTGTATTAACTTGCTTGCAAGTTTACCTCAGTATTTTAGAAATGCCTCACTTAAATGGCTATCAAGTTAACTCAGCTTTACTGGCTTGACTTCACACACTTTAACTACTCACCTCAAGGGAATTTCAATAAGTCGCCGTGTTGCTTGTGCGTAAAGCTTTTGTTGTTTTCTGAATATTAAGTTTGACATATCCTAGTGCTAAATTAACTGGGATGCAATGGATACCGTTAGTTGTCTTTGCTCAACTTAATGCAAAAATTTTTGTATTATTTTTTACTAAAATTTCCACTTTGCAATAGACACAACGTACAATAAATTTAAATTCACTTGAGAATTGTTATTGAATCGTAATTACCCACATTTTTGCTACAAAGAGGTAGGATGTGGTTCTTAAGTGTCCTCTGCGATCGCCCAAGTTAGGCGCAAAGCCCATCGCAAATTACAACACTTAACCACACAAAACGCATTCAATCTATCTGAAGTGGCTCTTTGAAGCGCTACAAAACAGGTCTTCCACTGAGTGAAATGTGGGTTGACAATGAAGATTTACAGGAGGGATTCGATGCTAGTCATTTTAATGGACGAGCAAATCCTTGCCCCTGAGCAAGTTTGCCAGTCTTGTTTACTCGCTGACGGGAGCGGTCAACCCCGTTGGCGTGGGGGTCAACTGCGCTGTGGTCAAGCTATTCGCAAACTTACTCAACAGCAGCCAGACCAATATGAATGTATGATGGGCTTTCGCATCGCCCATATAGAATAGTTGAATTTCTCAGCAAGACCAGCAACTGCGTTATCCTAAGCTCAAGTAACTATTAAAATTTAATCACAGGAGAACGCATAATGTCTTGGCGCGGGTCTACAACAGTTTCAGATAGAATTTTTGCTTCCTTGCCTTATTTGCTTCCTCTAATTGAGGTTTTTGTATTTGGTAGATATTTGCTCTCAGAGTTTCCACCATTACAACTACTGTTTTTACCGCTTCTGCCATTGTTGAGAATTTACTACGGCGTGCGTTATGCAGGAATGATTATTTTCTTTGCTTTATTTTTGCTAGTAGTGAGAAACGAAAAAATTAGTCACTTTATTCGTTTTAACACCATGCAAGCAATCCTTTTGGACATCATTATCTTTTTGTTTAGCATCCTAACTGATGTTGTGGGACTAGTTCCCTCTGGTGGTTTTGCAATCCAAACCCTATCCACAACCATTTTTATCGGCATAGTGGGAGCAGTCGCATATTCAGTCATCCAGTCTGTGAGCGGACGTTATGCAGAAATTCCGGCGATTTCCGATGCAGTGTATATGCAAGTGCGTTAAAAGTTAACGGGTCGCTACGGTGTTTTCCAGGCGACCGATACCTTCAATTTCGACGCGGACGCGATCGCCTGGATGCAAAGCACTTACACCCTCCGGCGTACCTGTAAGCACCAAATCACCAGGGAGTAGCGTCATCACCTGACTGATATAGGAAACTAAAACATCGGGAGAAAATACCATCTGATCGATACAGGCAGATTGGACTGGATTAGCGTCGTCATTTACAAAAGTCTGCAATCTTGCTCCTGGATTTAATTCCCGGACAATCCAAGGCCCCAAGGGACAGAAAGTATCAAAACCTTTAGCTCGCGTCCATTGACCATCCTGTTTTTGTAAATCCCGCGCAGTTACATCATTGGCGATGGTGTAGCCCCAAATTTTGGTTTGGGCTACCTCTGGCGTACATTCAAAGGCATAATCGCCAATCACTAAAGCTAACTCTCCTTCGTAGTCAACTCTATGTGACTGCGGAGGATACTTAATTTCCCTCTCAGATGGAATGATCGACGTAGGTGGTTTAAGAAAGATTAGTGGCTCAGAAGGTACTGGAGTTCCCATTTCGGCTGCATGATCTGCATAATTCTTACCCACCGCCACAATTTTTGAGGGAGCGCAGGGAGCCAGAATTTGGTAACTTTCTGGTGTCAAAGTTAAATCAGTGGGTTGTCCATGTAACCAGGGTGGAGCATCTAGCACCTGCACATTCAGGGATAGCTGTAGTAACCCATAGTAAATCTGTCCTTCTGGATTTTGAATTCGCACGTAGCGCTGCGCCATAACCTTGATGAATATCCTTTTTTCTGCGATTAGAAGTTGTGAGCAGGTAGCAATCGTCAGTTAGCTGTTTAGCCAACCGATTGAGCCTTGAGCAAAAAAGCGATCGCTATCAGATGTCCTTAAAGAAAGATACCCCTTAGCGAAGCTGATAGCTTGATCGATCTTGTTAAAGAAATATCGGGGTTGCCTCCCAACCTAGTTTTCATTAGGGACATCCAAAAAATCCAAACTTTGGCGATTTGGCTAATGATTCAAATTGAAAACTGGTAAGATTATAGTTCCTTGTTGCTTCAGATGTTGATTAATACTGGAATTTTGAATAAAATTCAGGTATAAATTAATATCGGCAGCCACTTTTGTCCATGAGGAAACTGAAAAATATGACTACAAATTACGAAACAATGTACATCCTCCGTCCTGACCTCGGAGAGGAACAGGTAGAGCAAGCAGTTACAAAATATCAGAATTTGCTTCGCGATCAAGGCGCTGAAGAGATCCAAATTCAAAATCGTGGTAAGCGCCGTCTGGCTTACGAAATCAAAAAACACCGGGATGGCATCTACATCCAGTTAAACTACAGTGCGCCTGCAACTGCGATCGCCCCCTTTGAACGTGCCATGCGTTTGAGTGAAGAAGTGATTCGCTATTTGACAATTAAGCAGGACATTGAAGAAGAAAAACCCCCCAAAGAGGAAAAAGAAAAGCCCACTAAAGTAGCTGCAACACCTGCAACAGTTTAAGGGGCTAGGGACTGAGGACTAGGGACTAGGAACTAGTAGCTAGAGAAGAAACTAAATGTCCAATCCCCACTCCCATTCAATAAAATTTTGTCTTTTTCTTTTTTCGTGACTTATTTGGGAATGCTAAATTAACAAATACTTGCCAAAGGTAGTACTCCCGCAGTTATACCTAAGAGTGGACAAGATTCTGAATGGGAGCTTTAAGCTACTGTGAGCCAATCTGATACACCAAATATTCAAGTTCTCTCGACGGAAGTATCGCAGCTACGCCAGGAGTTGCAACTTCGCGATCAATTAGTACAACAACTATCTCAAGAACTCTTCCGGCTGGTAAAGGGTAACACTAGTTTTATGCCTCAGCAGCCAGAATTTGAGCGCGATCTGAGCCATTTACACGCTTTACAAGAACAACTCCAAGCTGTGGAACAGCAGGTGGCGTTCTACCAAGATCAAATTACAACTCGTGACTCCGAAATTTATCAATTGCGACAGTCAGTTCAAGAACTTACCGATCGCACTCGGATGTTGGAGCAAGTAGTACAAGAGTTACCTCAAATTTACCGTCGGAAGTTTGAGGAGCGGATGACGCCAGTGAGAGAAAAGATAGCAATGCTACAACGGGAAAACCGCCAACTGCAAGCAGAACTGCAAAGTGTGAGTTACCGTTTAGCACTCAAAACTCGCAATGCCAGTCACAGCGGTATTGATTTACCAAATTTTCCCCGCCCAGCATCCGAACAAACTAATATTTCGACTCCCCAGAATGCCTAAAATTACCATTATGGTGGAATCTAAGATAAGAGGTAAGAAATTGTTGCATCAAAGCGTCTTGGAGGCATCCAAGTGGTAGATTGAGGCAAACATAACTTAACTATAGAGTTAGAAAGTAACGCAAACGCTGATATTTTAACCATTCTTACCTCCTGCTTGCTTTCACTAGTTACGTCCCATATAAAGCAATTAGCTTAGAGTAATTTGCACAACCCTGTATTTAAAACGCTGGGGAGTGTCACAAACAGTTGCATTTGCTTTGGGCATTTTTGGCCATTTCTGACTTTACTGCTTTAGATAGAGGAGTTCCAATAAGCAGATTCATTCATCATGTAATTTATACTACCTAGCTCAAAGACATGAGTTTTCGCCAACACTCTTCTCTAGACAAGAAAGAAAATCAGCCTGCTAGCACCAGACTGTTATCTTGGAGAATGTGAAAAAATACAAATATTGCTTGACTTTGCCATCCTTCTATAGGTAGATTTATTAGTTAGTCTGCTAGCACCAGACTGTTATCTTTGACGGTGGTAAAAATATCTTGGTAAGTGTGAAAAATTTCAAACACTGTATCGAGTTGGGTAAGTTCCAAAATCAACCGTACAGGAGCTTGTACGTTACATAGAACCAAGCGGCAACCACTCTGACGTGCAGCTTTTAACCCTTTTACTAAAGGAACTAACCCAGAACTGTCCATGAAGTTAACTTCTGCTAGGTCGATAACCCATAGTTGATAAGCTTGAGGGACTACTCCAGCCATCTGTTCGCTTAAAGCCTTACCGCCTTCCAAATCTATGCTTCCTTGGGGTTTAAACAAAATCACTTGAAGTTCTTGTGTGAAAGCCATGAATTTAACAGGGTAATTGGAACACTTGACAAAAAATTGAAAAAGACATCAATACTTCTTCTCTTCCAACGGTGAAATGACCTTTTACCCAGATATTTGGGCAATTGTATTCCTACAGTTGAGAAAGATTATTTCAGTATTCATGTCGTATAATTTATGATAACTTTCATCAATATAGGCATAAGCGCCTAACAATTTCGGTATCAACCGTATCTTTTACAAAATTTTCACAATTTAAACCGATATTTATAAATTTTCTATAAAACTTTTAATCTTTTTTTAATAAATTATGAACATGTGGTAGGAATGCCAAAAAATAGTTAATAGTCAAAAGTTAAGAGTTACCATAGAATAAAATCTATGGATTATTCAGTATAAAACTAATGACTTAATGACTCTATGTATTAGTTTGATTGACACCCCACCCAAAAACAAGCAAAGATATAGTAAAAGTAAAAATTTGTAAAGACGGCGGTGCGGAATGTCTTTAGAGCTGATTTCACTAGAAAATATCCAGGAAGTTGCTCATAATTACGGGTATTGGGCGATTTTTTTGGGAATTTTGCTAGAAAATTTAGGCATTCCCCTTCCTGGTGAAACCGTGACCCTGGTGGGCGGGTTTTTAGCTGGCAGCGATGAACTAAATTTCTGGCTGGTTCTCGGTGATGCAATCATGGGTGCTGTCATTGGTGGCACTTGTGGCTATTGGATTGGTAGAGTTAGCGGTTGGGCTTTTCTGGTAAAAGTTGGCAGCATCTTTCGGATTTCTGAAGTGCGGCTGCTGAGTATTAAAGAGCAATTTAGTCAAAATGCTGCTAAAGGGGTGTTTTTTGGACGTTTTTTGGCATTGTTACGAGTTTTTGCTGCACCACTAGCTGGTATAGCTGAAATGCCCTTTGGAAAATTCTTTTTATACAACTTTCTAGGAGCAGTTGCTTGGGCTAGTTTGATGGTGACATTAGCTTTTTTTGCTGGCAAAATAGTCTCTTTAGAACAATTGGTTGCTTGGGTGGGTCAATTTGCGATCGCAGCGTTACTAATCCTTGTTGCCTTAATTGTTGTGCCCCTGTGGCTGGAATCTCGCCAGGTTAAAGGTGCAGCAGAAGAGTAAGTCAAGCATAAACTAAGTGAGGAGTGAGGAGTGAGGAGTAAAGTAAAAAGTGAATTTTTTAACTTTTACTTTTGTATTTTGCTTTTTTAACTCCTAACTCCTAACTCCTAACTCTTAACCCCTGACCTGCTGTGACCAAATGCGAGTCGGTAATCCCCAAACGTATATAAAGCCTTCAGCAGCTTTGTGGTCAAATTTGTCTTCGGCTCCGTAGGTTGCTAAATCGGGAGTGTAGAGGGAATTATCACTCGATCGCCCAACTATCGTAGAGTTGCCCTTGAATAACTTCACTCGTACAGTTCCAGAGACTCGCTCTTGTGTCTTTTGAATAAAGGCATCGAGTGCAACTTTGAGCGGACTGTACCACAAACCGTTATAAACTATTTGGCTGTAAGTTTCTTCAATCCCACGCTTGTAATGGGTGACATCTGCCGTTAAAGTCAAGCTTTCTAAATCTTTATGTGCCTGAATTAGCACCAACATTGCGGGTGATTCGTAGATTTCCCGCGATTTGATCCCTACCAGACGGTTTTCAATCATATCGATCCGTCCGATGCCGTGATTTCCTACCGCCTGATTGAGTTCTTCAATTAGCTCAACTGGCTTTTTGGCTATACCGTTGAGGGTTGTAGGAATACCACCGTGGAAACCAATTTCGATATACTCTGGCTCGTTGGGAGTGTGAGCGATCGCTTTAGTCATTTCATAAATTTCTTCTGGTGGCTCAAATGACGGATCTTCGAGTAAACCAGCTTCAATACTACGACCGAGCAAATTCTTGTCAATACTATAGGGAGAAGATTTTTTGACTGGTGAAGGAATACCAAACTTTTCCCCATAAGCGATCGTTTCCTCACGACTCATTCCCCATTCTCTGGCTGGTGCGAGGATCTTCAGGTTGGGGTTTAAGGCGGTGACAGAGACATCAAAGCGAACCTGATCGTTGCCTTTGCCAGTGCAACCGTGAGCGATCGCATCAGCACCATATTTTTCAGCTGTTTCTACTAATACCTTGGCAATCAGTGGACGAGCAAGGGCGGTTCCTAGAGGATAACGATTTTCATAAAGGGCGTTGGCTTGAATAGCTCCAAAGGCGTAATCTTTAACGAAGCTGTCTTTGACATCCGCCACCAGGGATTCACTTGCACCCGATTTCAGAGCTTTTTCTCTGATTGGCTCTAATTCATCTCCCTGACCTAAATCTGCTGCTAGGGTAATCACCTCTTCCACACCCCACTCCTGCTTCAGGTAGGGGATGCAAACTGAGGTATCCACTCCGCCAGAATATGCCAGGACAACCTTTTTGGCGCGACCCATTAATTTCTCCAGTTAGGACAACAAAGAATGAGTCATTATTATATCTAAACTAATCCACGTATATTTTATTCATGCAACAACCTATGGGAGGATTTAGGAGCTAGGAGTCAGAATTACAGTTCACTCTCAACACAGTTCGGTTAAGCTCTAAGCAGTATTGAGTAGACCTCTTGTACAAATGTAAAATTTGCCCACCCTGCGGGATCGTTGCTACATAATTTTTCTACAGCTTGCTACGCGTAGCAAGCTGTAGAAAAAGGCCCGATTATAAATGGCAAAAGGATCAGGGCGAGTTTACCTAAGTAAGCTCACCCTGATTTGTATTTAATATTAACTAAGTTTTGAAATGCTTGTATCGACTAAGGGTAGAGTGTAAAGAAAATCTTACAGAGCTAAGATTGATATATTTAATGAGATTGCTTTACAGTTTGCAACTTCTCGTTCTTGCGCTTGCGTAGAAACATACCACCTACAGCCAGCATACCTAATGTAATACTAGGCTCAGGAACTGACTTAGGGTCAAAACCTGTAAATCTGTCAGTTCCTAGATGGAAAGAATGGTTGTCGCTTTCAAATCCACCACCACCTGCTTGGGTAATGACAATCTTGTTGAAAATATCGTTGCTACTATCTGAGTAGAAGTGAAGGTAGCCGTTGCCTTCACCGCCATGCTGTGATGCACGAATTGGAGCAACTGGGTTCACATCCTCAGTTGTAAATGATTTGATCAGATTATCGCCATTGTAGAAGGAAAAAACGTTACCAGAACTGATAGCTCCCCAATCAATACCGAAATAATTGAGGGAACTTGCAAGTTTGATTGTGACTTCATCGCCGTTGAAAACTGCCAAATACTTCCCATTATTGACCTCACCGGTTGCCCCGGCAGGTGCCCATACATCTGACCTGACACTGCTGCTTCCACTGTTATTCTCAAATGAGTATTTAGCAAAACCAGTGGTTGGTGCTTGACCATTATTGAAGTTAACAGTTGTCGTACCAGGAAGTTGAGTAAACTCAGAAAAAGCACCTTGGTCAGTTTCTCCATTAGGGCCTGCAATGCCAGTGGTTACTTGGAAGGATATAGCCTGGGCAGAACCTGCATAGATAAATGAGGAGATTGCAGATAGAGATAGAGCAGCGATACAAGCAATTTTTGTAATAGACATAATTTTGAAATTTTGTATTTTCTACTTGTTGAAAAGTTCGTTGTCCGACTTGAATTCATTATGCATTGCCTTCTAGAAGAAAAATAGGATGAAACTACTGGACTTGTATTTATTGAAAAATCCCTAGATTGGGTCAATAATTTGCTCTATTATCGAAGACAAATAAGTATTTTCACTTGCCGAAAAATTTGATAGAGCATCTGTTATTTATCTAAAGATAAAAAAATGTAAAGTTAGCTTGTATATATCAAGAATTGGTATCTTTGGATGTTGTCCTGATTAAGGATCAATGAAGATAACAAACAAAACTATTTGAAATTCTTTGTTTGCTAATAAAAAAAATAGATTCGTTGTCATTGCTATTGGTTTTGACATTCTTCCCTAGCTCTATTTACTTTTTCTTTGTAGTAAACTATGCAACCTGAGTGTTTTGACATAGCTAGTAACATGAATTAAACTAAAACTCTTGCAACCAACAAAAGAATCTCGCTCGATGCATCCACCTGAAAAAACTGTTGTCCCTACTCGCGTTATTGGTTTAATTAGTGGCACATCCGTAGATGGCATAGACGCTGCGTTGGTCGAGATTTCCGGCACAGAATTGGATCTCAAAGTTGAGTTGCTAGCCGGGGCAACATATCCCTATCCAGCTGAACTCAGAGAAAGAATATTAGCAGTTGGTGCAGGGGTTGCCATCTCAATGGCAGAATTAGCAGAAATAGATGATGCGATCGCTGAAGTCTTTGCCCAAGCCGCCCAAAATATTCAAATTGGTTATCAGCCAGCCACTCTGATTGGCTCCCACGGTCAGACGGTTTATCATCGACCACCCAAAGAGGGAGCAGGAGAGCAGGGGAGCAGGGCGAGAGAAATGCTCACTCCTCACGGGCTAAACCCTAGCTATCCGTTAACAGCACTGGGTACTCCCTTGGGTTACAGTCTTCAACTAGGGCGCGGTGCATTAATTACCCATCTTACGAACATTGCAACTGTGAGCAACTTCCGCGTTGCTGATATTGCTATTGGTGGTCATGGTGCGCCTCTTGTGCCCAGAGTCGATGCTTATTTACTTAGTCATCCCCAGGAGGGGCGTTGTATTCAAAACATTGGTGGTATTGGCAATGTTGCTTATATTCCGCCTCGGCATAGTGACTGGCTCTCAAAAATTCGCGCTTGGGATACTGGCCCAGGAAATAGTCTGTTGGATCTAGCGGTGGAGCATTTAAGTGCTGGTGCTAAAACTTATGATGAAGATGGCAATTGGGCAGCAAGTGGTACTCCTTGCCATCCATTAGTAGAACAATGGCTCAATCAAGACTACTTTCATCTACCGCCACCCAAATCCACTGGACGCGAGTTATTTGGTGTGACTTACCTGCATCAGTGTTTAAAAGATGCTCAAGCATATCAACTCAATCCTGCTGACATACTGGCAACTCTTACAGAACTGACAGCTGCTTCAATTGTTCACAGTTACCGCACTTTTTTGCCAGAAATGCCACAACGAGTACTATTATGTGGTGGTGGTAGTCGCAATCTCTATTTGAAACAAAGATTACAGGTGTTGTTGGCGTCAATACCAGTCTCGACGACAGATGAAGTCGGCTTGAGTGCAGATTTTAAAGAAGCGATCGCCTTTGCGGTTTTAGCCTACTGGCGACATCTGGGTATTCCTGGCAACCTACCTACTGCCACAGGTGCACCTCAAGAAGTACTTTTGGGAGAAATTCACCAAGCTCAGTCCTGAATGCTGAGTCAGGAACAATAAATAAGATAAAAAATTTCTTCATTCTTCACTCGCAACTTAGCACTCGTAACTTAGCACTGCTATAACTATAGTCTTGGCGGCACTCGAGCAAGACAGGGAATAAAAGGTGGCTCATACTTTTTTATTGGAACCAGGACGCTGGGCAATGGAAGGAAATTGGCTGGAACGTAATGGTATGCCAATCAGCGTCAAGGGTATGACCTTGGTCGCTTGGAATCGAGATAACTGGTTCACTATGGCTACAAAACTGATATTCCCAGGTAGCGATCGCTCTGAAATCTCTCTGCAATATAAAGGGCGGTTGCATGATGGAGAGCGTCAGTATACTTTTTTACTACAACATAATATTTTGGGGCAGGTTGAAGGCGAAGGCTGGATTGGTCTGGATACTATCGTACAGCGTTACTGGGTACTAGGCGATCGTCAGCGTCGTAGTGGCTTTGAAACCCTACACCGGATTTCGCAAGATACATATTACCTCAGTAGTGGTATCTTGGCTGGTCATTTTTTAACTAACACAATGGAAGCTAGCCTAGAGCGTCAGTCAGCTTAAAAGCATCGCTGCCTCACCGCTTTGCTTTTCTTCTAAGCCAAAAACCGCTCTTCAAAAAACTCTGGCAACGCACTGGTTTACCAATCCCTAATATCTTCTGCCCAAATTTAACCACTCATCGTTTATTCTCACCGACCTACTGAGTTGTATAGTAAAAAAGAAATGATCAAATTATCGTCAGGATTTTAGTATTTTTCCTAATCATGTAGTCAGGAGTTCAGTTTCGTGAATCCTAAAGTCTCCGTTATTATCCCTGCTTACAATACTGAAACTTATATTGGGAAGGCAATAGAGTCAGCCTTAGAGCAAACTCTCACTGACATTGAAGTTATTATAGTCGATGATGGCTCAAATGATAAAACTGTAGAAGTCGCTAAAAGTTTCACCGATCAACGTCTCAAAGTCATAGTTAATCAGCAAAATCTTGGAGCCGCGGCTGCACGTAATCGCGCCTTCAGAGCAGCCCAAGGAGAATGGATTGCTGTACTTGATTCAGATGATTGGTATGCTCCCAAAAGATTAGAAAATCTTGTATCTCTGGCAAATGAAATAAATGCAGACATGATTGCTGATGATGTTTATTTGATCAAAGATGGTGTAACATCTCCTTGGAGTACATTAATTCAAGAAAGTGGAGAACGTATAGATAAAATTATCCAAGTTGATATAGTTTATTTTGTAGAAAATGATGTCTATGGGCAACCAGGGTTGCATCTTGGCTTAAGCAAGCCTCTATTCAAACGAGAATTCCTGATTAAGAACGGCATTGAGTACGATGAAGAAATTAGAATGGGTCAAGATTTTTGGATTGATATGAAATGCTTAATCAAAGGAGCTAGGTTTTTTATTGAGCCAAAACCCTATTATTTCTACCGTTCACGCCCTGGATCTCTTGTATATCAAAGCCAATTACCACGTCTAAATCAATACTGCAAAGCTACTACTTCTTTCATGCAACAAGACATTGTGAAAAAGAATCCTACTCTAATGCGTGCTCTATCTTATAATCTCTCAGTCTATAAGAAAAATCTAGCTTATCTTCAAGTTGTAGAACCGATAAAACAAGGAAAATGGTTAACAGCATTCACCGAAATCAGGAAATATCCGGGTTTTTTTTATGATTTTATGTCCCGATTTAATAGTATTGTCGAACGTCGAATTCAATACTATGTGATGAATAATAAATCAAGTTTTGATATTTATCCTAACCAACAGAGAAAACGAAAAACTACCACTTAGACTATTACAGTTATATCAATAACAAATGCATCCTTATATAGTAATAATTAGCTGAAAGGTTAAAAAGATTGTTAGATAATCAGAAAATGTTGTAAAAGTATTGGGCGAATATAATTCGCTATTACACAAACAAAGCCTACCTCCGTAGACTAATGCGAATTTAAGGGTTTGTTAACCTACAAAGGCAGGTAAGGTTTCATGTAGCCAAACTAGTGCTGTCTTCTCTCAACGCAAAGCAACATCACGTAGAGAAGAGGAGATGCCAAGAGTGATAGCGCATTAGTCAAAATTGGGCAAACTAAAACTACACCACAATTTTTGAATGCACTTGTCCTCCCAAACATTTACAATCTGCTTTTGGAGTCGAATTTTCTATGTCAGACCACAACATTGGTCGCTTACTCAGCAAACGCTACCAACTCCAAGAGTTAATCGGTACTGGAGCAATGGGTCGGGTTTATCGTGCTAAAGATACATTGTTGGGAGGTGTACCTGTTGCGGTTAAGTTTCTGGCTCTATCAATCCAAAATGAAAAGATGCGATTGCAAGACCGCTTTGAGCGAGAAGCCAAAACCTGTGCTTTACTAGGGCAAAAAAGTATCCATATTGTCCGAGTTATGGACTATGGCGTAGATGACAATAACACCCCCTTCTATGTCATGGAATACTTACAAGGACAAAGCCTGAACAATATTATTCGCAAGCAACGATTACCTTTACCAAGATTCCTCAGTATGGCGCGTCAACTCAGCCTGGGGTTACAGTGCGCCCATGATGGCATCCCGGTTGATGGCACTATTTGCCCAATTATCCATCGCGATGTCAAGCCAAGCAATATGCTGGTGATTCAAGATCCCAGCTTTGGAGAATTGGTCAAGGTTCTAGATTTTGGTATTGCTAAGTTATTACAGTCAGATGGCGACCATACAAAATTTTATTTGGGAACATTGGCTTATTCTTCTCCCGAACAGATGGAGGGTAAGGAATTAGACAACCGTGCTGATATTTATAGTTTGGGCGTCATGATGTTTGAGATGCTCACAGGCAAAATGCCACTGGTGGCACCAACTCACTCTTTTGGTGCGTGGTATAAAACACATCACTATCAAAAACCACGTTCTTTTGCTGAGGCTGCGCCTGGATTAGAACTACCAAAAGAAATTGAAAATTTGGTGATGAGTTGTCTAGCTAAAAGAGCAGGCGATCGCCCCCAAAGTATTACTGAAATCCTCAGAGTTTTAGCATCTTTAGAAAAAGAAAAGCCTGAGCATACACGCAAAATTCAGCAAGCCAGCCATGCCCTAGTTCCTACTACTACAGCTAGCACCGAGCTTGAACAAAAGACCAAAGCCGATTTGCGGGTATCCTGGTCCAACGATGAAATCGCTCGTGCCATTTCTTGGCCCAAAAATAAACCAATTGCCGATATTTTGTTTCCCCAGCCCATTCATACCAATGGGGAGGTTTTACCAGCTTTGTGGGTGATGCTACCGCAAGAAGAAATTCAAAAACGCTTACTCTGTACCCGCTATAACCAATTTCTGTTCATCTCTATCCCCCATCCCATGCTGCTATGGATTACTGTCATCTACAATCGCAAGCATGGCGCTAAATGGTTGCCTTATTACCTCGATCTCAAAACCAGCCTTGGTCAAGAAATTGCCCGGTTATTACAGAACACAGGTTACTACCGCCTCTTATTCTTTGCACGAGAAGCACCAAATCGCTGTACCCACATCTTACTTTCCAGCGTCGCTTCTGCCCAGCGGCAACGACTGCAAGAGTGGGTCGCCATGAGCAATACGTTGATGTCCTCTGCCGACCCGCAAATTAGTAAAAGTTTACTCAAAAACGAGTACGAAAAGATTAAGCTTCAGATTATAACAAAACTGGAAAGTATTGATACAGATTCTCCATACGATCTTTCCAGCTAGGCATAATTTCTTAATGTTACGTGTTTTATAGGTGGTCGCTCCCAGAATGTAACGTTTTATAAACAAAATATATATAAAGATGTAACTTCTAGTTATATGTATAAAGAGTGAAATCATTAGCTGCTTAAGCAGGGGTATCAAAATTATCTCTGAATCTTTCTGTGTCAATATTCCAGTAGATTGTCAATTTATGCAGGTGTGATTCTCCCACTAGACGAAATAAGAAGAAGTTTGGCTAAAGTAAACAACGGATTTAGCCTGCAATGCTAAAGTTAGTCTAGACTCCAGAAGATATGCCGTAGACAATGTTTACTCGTTCTTAGTTAATTTCCTGAATTGAACTTTTACGCCATCTTGCGGAATTGTTTATCGAAGTTGACGCCCCGACATCCCCAGCTCTTTTCCTCCTTGGAACCAAGCAAGAGAAGGAGGTCGCCCACTGCGACAGTAGAACGACTCTATGCCATAGTGGAACCTGAATCTAAGCCCCACTGGTGCTTAAGAAGCTCTTGATAAGTTGCCTCGCGCACGACCATTTGCTCATAGAGCTTGACTAAAAAGTCTTTAGCTTGATCGTGGCTCATATTTTGCACCTGAGTAGAAAATGAGCAGATGCTGAATTGCTGTTCCAAGGATAGTTTCATTGGTTGATTCATAAATTAACTCCGAAAAAACAACGCGTAAAGGTGATATCGCTCACAGAAGTCCAAATGGGATAATATTTGGACTCATATGTGTCCAACATTTGTTCCTCCGTATTACGAAAGATAACAATTGTTTGACAGATTGCCCACATCCAAAGAGTGGAATTTTTCTGCTCTGATATCTTGCACCTAATCCTACTGATATACCACCCAAGTCATCTGAACTATATTCCGGAAAATAAGCTCTATTTGGTCTTAGATTAAGTATAACTACCTACCTCATTCCTTCCTGCTTTGCACAAATTTCCTTTAAAGAGAATATCTAGTGCTATGCAAAACCCCTCTTAGTCTTTCTGTTGAAAAAGCCTAAGATGCTGTCTCCCCAAGCGTGGAGGAAGCTTCGGAGGGCGGAGATTGTAAGGAGGTTGGGGAATTAATGGTAATAAGCGTAAATTATAGTCTCTTTACCTTATTACGTGCAAGATGTCAATTTACCAATTTATACAAATTTAGCCTCTTTAGGTGATTTTAGAGGCTAAAAATATTTGTATCAAATTGTAAAAAGGAAAAATGCTCACGCTGAACAAATTACTGAGTATATTTACCGGATTAGTTATTTGTCCTTTGTCCTTAGAGGAAAAGCAATGACTAATGACTGTTTTCTTCAAGCGAGACGATGACAACTGTGATGTTATCGTGCCCTCCATGCTCTTTGGCAGCCTCAACAAGAGAGATGGCTGCTTTATCAAGCCGAGGACTATCTTGGAGGCAATTAGCAATCTTCTGCTCGACAAGTTCTTCTGTAAGACCATCACTACATAACAGCAAGCGATCGCCAACTTTTACATCTAGTGGTTGCACATCAATTTGATGCAGGTCTTCGCGCCCCAAACAGCGCGATAATACATGTCGAAAAGGATGTAATCGTGCTTCATCTAAGGTGATGTCACCAATTTTGATTGCTCGTGCTACCCAAGTGTGGTCTTCCGTCACCTGTTCTAAGTGCGACTCTCGGAAGCGATACAGCCGCGAATCGCCAACATGAGCGCACCAAGGCGACTCTGGGGCGCGAAAAATCACTGCTACAACTGTTGTCCCCATGTCGGCGCGTTCGGGATGATTTTGCTGATCCTGCAAAATCGCTTCATTGGCACCCCACAAAGCTTGCTCTAGCAATTCTTGAGAAGATTTAGAAGTTTCCCAATTTGCTACCAAATACGCCTGAATTTCTCCAGTAGCAATCCGGCTTGCCTCCTCACCTCCGGCATGACCACCCATACCATCGGCAACAACGAAAAATCGCCCTTCTGGGTCTATATAGTAAGCATCCTGATTATTAGAACGAATAAGTCCCGGATCGCTAAAACCCGTGAAATTAAGTTTCATAATTTTTTTGCAACAATTAATACATACGATCGTAACGGTCGAGGCGTAAAAGTAATCGGATCATGATTGCTGAAAGTGCTGCTGCAATTAAACCAGGCAGTAGTGCCAACCATACATAATCCTTAACCACTAAAATAGTAGCTGAAAGCGTGAAACCGCTGATTAACAGAGCATAGCTTATTGAGAGTTGAATACTGCTCTGTCGCCGCAGCAGGCGTTCGGTTTCTATAGACCGAACGCGCAAGCGCATATCTCCCTGCTCTAGCTTCTCTAATGTATCTTCTAATCTACGTGGTAGACCAAAGGCGGTACTACTTACCTGGGCTGCTTGGCGGCTTAATTCGTTAAGAAAGCTATTCCCCTCAGAACCATTCATATCAGTCATAAGTTGCATTGCATACGGTTTGGCAACTTCCATAAAGTTAAATTCTGGATCTAAGCCTTTGCCTACCCCTTCTAGGGTAGAAAAGGCTCGCATCACGAAAGTGAAAGTTGCTGGAAATCTAAATGGCTGATTATAAGCTATTTCGTAAAGGTCGTCACTGATTGCCGCGACTGATTGGTTTTCAAAGGGCTTATCCATGAAATGATCGAGCATGTACTGCACGGAACGCCGCACTGGGCCCATATCATCCGTTGGGGCGATCGCGCCTAAATCGATCAGAGACTGCACAACGCGATCGCCATCTTTTTGGGCAATGCCAAACAGTGTTTGCATCAGTCCTTCACGGACGTTGGACTTAATTCGCCCCATCATGCCGAAATCGTAGAATATTAAAGCACCATTTGCACTAACGGCAATATTACCTGGGTGAGGATCGGCATGGAAAAAGCCACTATTGAGTAATTGTAGTAAGTAGGCTTGAGCGCCTTGACGAGCGATCGCCTTTCGATCTAAACCTGCTGCTTCTAAAGCTTCGTATTGACTAATTTTAATTCCAGGGAGATATTCTAAAGTCAGCACTCTAGAAGAGGCGTAACGCCAGTATATTCTGGGTACGTTCACCCAATCGTAGCCGCGAAAGTTCCGGCGAAAAGTATCGGCGTTACGACCTTCATTAAGATAATCAATTTCTTCCCAAAGAATGCGACAACATTCTTCGTAAATACCCAACCAATCTCTTCCCCGTCCCCATTTGGGGTGGCTTTGAAAGTAGCGGGTAATTCCTTTGAGAATCTGTAAATCTATTTCAAATAACTTCTTTAGTCCAGGACGTTGCACCTTGACAACAACTGATTCTCCAGTATGTAGTACAGCTTTGTGTACTTGCCCCAAGCTAGCAGCAGCTAAAGGAATAGGTTCAAAATTATGGAAGAGTTCAGGAATTTTCTTGCCTAGTTCTTTCTCAACGATCGCTTCTACTTGCTCATAGCTAAATGCCGGCACTTTGTCTTGTAACTTGGCTAGTTCTTCTACATATTCACCAGGGAATATATCAGCACGGGTAGAAAACAGTTGCCCAACTTTAATAAAGGTTGGCCCTAAATCCAGTAGGGTATTGCGAATCCAGACCGCTTGGGTTTTGCGTCTTGTAGCTTGCTTTGCGTCAGTCACACCACCCGGATAACTCCAAGATTTGTTGTATAGCCAAAGTTTGAACAATAAGGTCAAGACAAAAGACCAAATGTCCACAAAACGCCGTTTGCTAGAGTATTTTTCCCGATTCCAACGGTATGCCTTATCTGAATAACCTTGTTCCATATACTTTGTGTACCGTTGGTTTGCAACCGAATCACTTGGAAGAAAAGACACTCTGATTCCTAAACCGTTTTTTCTTAAGTGTCCTTTGTCATTTGTCTTACCCTGCGGGTACTCCTTCGGAGAACTCGTAGAGTAGCAGCTGGCGCGTCTATGTCATTCGTGCATAATTTTTGACCAATGACTAATGACTAAAATTTATGCAGAAGTTCGGCGATAATGTTGCAATTCTGTTCGTAACAGGGCAATTTCTGCTCGTAATTCGTCAATATCTGCTTGCAAGTCTCCAGAATCAGAAGTGGCTTGCCCAGTACCTGCGGTAGCTTGACCAGCATTAGCTGATTCTGCTGCCCGATTTGCCCGTTCTAGGACTTCTTCTGTAAACTGGCGTAACTGCTCTCTAGCTTCGGCATCAAATTTGCCCAAATCACTCAAAGCATCGGTCAAGGCGACCTCTAAACGCTCATTAACTACTTCTGCTACTGCTCTGCCTACGAAAAAGGCTTGCACAAGGGGATTACTCATAAATTTTTGTTACGTTGCACCGCAAGAGAATTATAACTTGCCTGTATGCTTTGCGGCTTCTGTTGTTGAGGTAGAAATTTACATGAGGCGATCGCTTTATTGATCGCATTCCAGCAACTCTCGATAATATTGCTCTGCTGTACTCGGTAAATAAGTTGTCATTTGCAAAGTTTGTTCCCTCAATTTGAAACCTTGGGTAATGTTAATCCGGCTGAGGAAATCGATATCATGTGAAATTACCCAAAGCGCTCCTTGGTAATCATTGATACCTACTACCATTTGTTCAACAGTTTCAATATCCAGGTTATTAGTTGGCTCATCGAGAATCAGTAGATCGATTTCTGAGATACTAATCATAGCAATCGCTAATCTTGCTAACTCACCCCCACTCAAAACAGAGGCGTTTTTGTGAACATCATCATATTTAAAGAGGAAATGTCCTAGTTGTTGACGCAAAAGCTGATAGCTGAGATCGGGATTGGCAGCTTGCATATTTTCCAGAATTGTGTATTGTCGATTTACCAATTCGTAGGTTTGATCGAGATATACAGCTTTCATCTTTGGTGTGAGCAAAACCTCACCTGATTCTAAAACCGCTGTTTGGTTTTCTATTCCCAAAATTGCCTTTACCAGACTCGATTTACCAGAACCGTTTGCGCCGATAATGGCAATGCGATCGCCAGATGATATATGCAGTTGAATATTTTGAATCAAGAGACGTTCTGATATCCTAAGATTTGCACCCTGGATATTAATTAGATTTCGGCGCTTTGGATTTTTTTCTTCTAGCTGAATACTCGTTACTTTGGTAGTTTTGACCTTTGTCTCTGCAACCTTTTGATTAGCCTTTGCTACTGCTGCTTCATGTTTCTTTTTCGCAGTTCCGGTAGACACCTCAGCTTTAGTTTTAATCAGCCCTGCTGCCATTCTATCAATACTGCCATTAAGAAACTTGGCGCGACCGTTACGGCTAGATTGGGCTGCGCGTTGCTGTTCTTGCATAGCTGTGGCTTGGGTACGCTTGAGTTCCTTTCTGGCGGCTTCGTGCGATCGCAATGCTACCTCTAACTCTATTTCTTTCTGTTCTCGATAGTGTGAGAAATTACCGCCATATACTTTCACGCCAGCAGGTGTAAGTTCCCAGGTGACATCTGTCACTTGATCTAAGAAAAAAGGCTTATGCGAGACAATTACAAAAGCACCTGTAAAATCTTGAAAAAACTGCTTTAAGCTTTCTAATGCTTGCAAATCCATGTGATTTGTTGGCTCATCAAGTAACAGTAAGTTTGGTTTTTGAGCTAAACCGATTGCCAGAAATAGTTTAGTAAGTTCTCCACCACTCAAGTTAGTAATTGGTAGTGACAGGTCAAGGTTTGTGTGAAATTGTGTTTGTAAAGTCTCCTCAATATTCCACCATTCATCAGAGATAGAAATCAAAAAATTAAGCACTATCTCTGCTGTAATTTCTTGTCTGATAGTGCTGATTTGTGGCAAATAATAGACCATACCATGACGCAAAACTGAGCCTGTATTGGGGCTGAGTTGACTTGCAAGTATCTTGAGTAGGGTTGATTTTCCTATTCCGTTGCGACCAACTAAAGCAATGCGATCGCCTGCGTCGATATTCAGATGAATGCCTTGAAACAAAGTTCTATCTACGCTGAGGTCATAGGCTAAATTCTCAGCTAACAATATTGATTTTTTTGGCATTCTTCTCAAACCTCAATTCGCAAAATTCCACCTGCGTTTTTCCAAAAGCTGCGGGTAGATTAGAGACAAAAAACCAGCTGCAGACAATCGTCAAGCGGTTCTATGTATATAAAAGTGATGACAATATTTTTAGTACATGACTATGTGAAGTAACCCTGTCAAACTAGTTGCGTTTATTCTTCGTTGACATTTGTTGCTTTCGCGCAACGGGTCTTTGGTACTACTTCATTGGTGCTATCTCATTGGAGTTGTGATGAGGTTTGATATTGACTACAGTATATCACTAAGGTATTTCGGAAAGGGAGGATGCGATCGCCTGTTTTTGCCAAGCGTTAATATACAGAAGTAAGCGATAGCTATACTGTCAGACCGATCGCTAACTACAAAACTGCTAAAGTAAATTTATAACTACTTGATGCCATATCCATTCTATGACCATTGCTCAAGAATTAGATTCTCAAGAAGGCATCTGCCAGGATGTTATATTTCCCCCTGGTGATTTATATAGTGACGAACCTCCCTTGGAAAGCGAACTGCATTTACGGCAAATAATCCTACTATTAACATGTCTGGAATGGTTGTGGCGAGATAGAAATGATTTCTATGCGGCGGGAAATCTAACTATCTACTACAGTCCGCGCCAACGCAAATCAGAATACTTCCGGGGGCCAGACTTTTTTGTTGTGCTGGGAACTGAACGTAAAACTCGCAAAAGTTGGGTAGTCTGGGAAGAAGATGGTAAATATCCGAATGTAATTCTAGAAATTTTGTCTAACTCAACAACAAATACTGATAAAGGTTTAAAGAAAACAATTTATCAAGATACCTTCCGCACACCCGATTATTTTTGGTTTGACCCTTACACACAAGAATTTGCAGGATTTCATTTAGTAGATGGAGAATATCAACCTCTACAAGCAAGTGAACAAGGACATTTGTGGAGTCATCAGCTAGGGTTATATTTGGGAGTTTATGAAGGTTTATTACGGTTTATTACACGAGATGGGCAACTAGTACCAACACCGGAAGAAACGGCAGAACAAGCTGAACAAAAAGCTGAACAGTTACAACAACAAGCAGAACAAGCCGAACAAAAGGCTGAACGTTTAGCAGCAAAACTGCGGGAGTTAAATATCGATCCAGATACAATTTAGACCAGAGCTATTTCATTTAGGATAGTGTTGCGCTAAAAACTCCTCAGCTTCAGTCTTATCTTTAATTACTCTATCCAAAGTAGCAGCAAGCATATCATCTAATATTTGCCGATATTGAGGCCCTGGTTTGTAACCAAGTTTCTTTAAATCATTGCCATTCAGTAGTGGCTGCACATTAGTCCAAACAGTTAAATATTTCCAAATCTGATGTCTAAGCGATCGCGGACTTTGCACAGCAATTAAAATCAGCATTGGTAAATCATACTGTCGCAACAACTGTACTACTTGACTAGGACTTTGACACTCAGGCAAAGATTCCATTACCTCAGTTTGGGCAGAAGCTAAGTTTTGCAAGCGTTTAATGCTATCTTCTTGCAGTTGTAGATTCTTAGCAACTTTTGCCCGATATTGTGGTTTTAGATGGGCGATCAACGCTTCTAAACGCATTTCCCAATGGATGAGAGTTGGTTGCGGGTCAAATCGCTGCAAACAGCGTTCTAGCAAACGTAATTGTCGTAGTACTTCCACATCTAGTTTCAGGCTAGGATGCATGCATTGCAATGCCCCTAAGTTATCTAGCAACTGCAAAGCCGATTTCCAGTAGGGGGCTTCTAAGATGTGTTTTAATTCTGTTTTCAGTCGCGTTTGCAGGGCTGGAGTTCTGCTATTCTCTTGAGCAGTGCGATCGTAAACACCACTGTTGATAGCATAGTGAATAAACTCTTCAGTCTGTGGTTCAATTTCAAATCCGAAGCGCACGGCAAAGCGCACGCCACGAAAAATGCGGGTAGGGTCTTCGATAAAGCTATTAGCGTGCAAAACCCGAATTTGCCTAGATTGTAAATCTAGTAAACCACCAAAGAAATCAAGTAACTCACCAGCACGAGGGGAAGTCAGGCGCAAGGCGAGGGCGTTGATGGTAAAATCTCGACGATACAAGTCTTGACGAATGGAACTCGCCTCAACTTCTGGATTCGCTGCCGGGTAAGGATAAAACTCTGTTCTAGCCGTGGCAATATCTACCCAAAGAGAATCTAATTCTGGGTCTTTGTGCCACAGCAAAGCCGCAGTTTGAAAAGCCCCGTGGATTTCTAAACGAGCCGCAGGGTAAAGTTGTTGGAGTGCCTTTGCTAGTTCTACACCAGCACCAACATCTGCTGATTTGTGAAAGCCATCAACTACTAAGTCAATATCTTTAATCATCAAAGTGTCCGATGTTGCTTCCGCTAATAGTAAATCCCGCACCGCACCCCCGACAAGATAAAGATGCCAACCCCGTTTTTCTGCCTCTAGCGATGCTGTGGTGAGTAGCTGCCATAATTGAGGAGCAAGGCGATTTTGCAACTCAGTGCTAAGAGGAATTTTGAATTTTGTTAGCGCAGCGTTAGCGAGTCCGAGAGCGTCATTTTGAATTTTGAATTTTTGTCCCTCTTCGTCTTCATCCCTTTCTTGATGTAATTCCCGCAAGACATCAGTACGAGTGACAAGACCAACTAACTGCTCATTTTCCAATACTGGCAAGCGTCCGATATCATAAGTCACCATTAGCGACTCAATTTGTGGCAGTGTTGTATCTGGTGTAATTGTTTTAAGATTTCTTGTCATGTAGCCCTTGACTGGCGCATGACTAAAGCCGTGGTGTAAGGCGATATCAATATCTCGCCGCGAAATAATGCCTACTAGTTGCCCTTGAGTATCGACTACAGATAAACCAGAGTGTCCATAGCGTAATAAAATGCGCTGGGCTTCGGCAATTGTGGTTTCAGGCAGAATTGTGCGCACAGGAGAAGACATCAAATCCCTAGCAGTAAGGGGATGGGGAATTTGTGCTTTTACCCCGTCAAGGAGTTGTTTTAATATTGCCTGCGAATCTACTTTGCGTAGGTTTAGCGATGCGGCTTGCGAATGACCGCCGCCCCCCAATGGTTGGAATAATAGATTAAGATTTGTTTTGGGAATTTGCGATCGCCCAATTATAGTTAAGCGTAAATCGTTTTCACCGAAAGTATACTCATTAGCCAACAGTAGGGCATCAATTTCGGTTAATTCTACAAGTTCTGAAGCCAAACTCGATAGCCCTGGCACAAAAGCATCTGTTTTCAGAATTACCCAAGCAACAGTATATCCACGTAGGCAAAGATATTCTAAACTTTCTAGAGATTCAGTTAATAACTGTTGCAATTGCAAAGACAAGCCAGGGTCACGGTAGGTAGAAATTACCGATAAACTTGCACCTTGTTGCATCAACCAAGCCAAAGCTAAGGCATCCCTTGGGGTAGACTGGTCAAAGGTCAAGGAGCCAGTGTCAACGTGGATACCCAAAGCCATCACAGTCGCTTCAGCAGAAGTCAAGGAAATTTCCTGTTGTTGCAATTGCTCCACAATTAAAGTTGTGGCGGCTCCTACTGAAGAAATATGCGATCGCGTGGCGGGAATATCTGATTCTTGTCCTAAGTGATGGTCATAAACTATAATTTCTTTCAGATTGGGTAAATCTAACCACTCAGCAGCTTTACCCAAGCGATCGCGCAGTTGTGTATCCACCACAGTCAGAGAGCGAATTTTTTCTGGATTCACCGAACGGCGTTCAATCAGCGGATATTCATCTCGATGCAATGCTAAAAAATCCCGCACAGGAGGATGAGAACCGCCAGTCAGCACAATCTTACTTCCCGGTAGTAAGCGCGTTAACCCTACTGCTGCTCCTAATGCGTCAAAATCAGCTGTTGTGTGGCAAAGAATTAAATCCATAGTTAAGAGTCATTAGTACTTAGACGAAAGGACAAATGACTAAAATGTTGCAATTTCTGCTAGCTTAAAAATAATAAGAAAGTGTCAGTGTCGCCCTTTAGGATATTCTATCCTTAGTATTTCGCTGTATTGGGAGAATCAAAAATGACCATAATATTCCAATTTGCCTTGATAGGTCTAGTCTTGTTGTCTTTTGTCCTAGTTGTTGGCGTTCCGGTTGCTTACGCCACTCCCCAAAATTGGGGTGAATCTAAAAAACTGCTCTGGGTTGGTTCTGGGGTCTGGATTGGTTTGGTGTTTTTAGTTGGTTTGTTAAACTTTTTTGTCGTGTAGGCGACGGCTTCGCTCTGGCGCAGGCACATAATATAAGAACTAGAGGGGCAGAAAAGCCAAGGTCAAAGGTTAAGGGAAACAAGGGATTTTTTCTTTTTCCTACTAACTTAATTTTGACCACGCTTTCCTGCTCCTCTACATTTAAATAAGAAATGTATATTGGCCAGAAGTATAGTTGATAAAGAGGCAGTCATGGCAGTTTTCGAGGGAACTTTTACCCAAACGGAGCCTTTGCGGTTTGCAGTGGTGATTGGTCGATTCAATGACCTTGTTACCGGAAAGCTGCTAGAGGGATGTCAAGATTGTTTAAAACGCCACGGTGTAGACCCTAATCCCCAAGGTAATCAGGTGGACTATGTTTGGGTTCCGGGAAGTTTTGAGGTACCTTTAGTAGCTCGCCAATTAGCACTTTCCCATCGTTATGATGCTGTAATTTGTCTTGGCGCAGTCATTCGAGGACAAACACCCCATTTTGATTACGTATCCTCAGAAGTTTCTAAAGGCATTGCCGCCGCTAGCTTTCAAACTGGGGTGCCAGTAATTTTTGGCATTTTGACAGTAGATACTATGCAGCAAGCCTTAGAACGGGCAGGCATAAAAGGTAATCATGGCTGGGATTACGCCCTGAATGCCCTAGAAATGGCAAGCCTGATGCGGCAACTGCGTTCTAACCTGGCAGAGCCATATTCTCGTAATAGCCAGTCTTTGCCAGCCGCTTTTCCAAGTGCCAGCGTTGGCAATTTAACTTTGGAATCAGAAGAACTCGGCTAGTCTGTCATTAGTCATTTGTCCTTTGTCCTTTGTTATTCACTAATGACCAATGACGAATGACTAATGACTATATTAAGGGGTTGACAATTACAGATAAATCTGCGATATTTATATTTGGGTGATCGATTGCGGGTATAGCTCAGTGGTAGAGCGTCACCTTGCCAAGGTGAATGTCGCGCGTTCGAATCGCGTTACCCGCTTCCAACTAAAACCTCTTGAATTTAACAATTCCAAGAGGTTTAGTGTTTTTAGGGTGCGTTGAAGTGTTCGTATATTAGCTCTGCGCTCTTGTAAACTGCCCAGATGTGGACAGGTGAGTAAAAACTAGCCACAATCTATATATTTGGACAAAGAGTTACACACTACAATAGATGTTTTAGTAATTCCTGCTCTGTAAACACTTGTGAACTCCAAGGGATATATATTGGACATAATGCCGATCTAACCTTGAGAACTGATAGTAATATATAGTGACAGTGACCCAAAGAGAAATTAGCGGGTTTGTAGATGTGTGTTGTTTACGAGCGTAGCCTTCCCAAAAGATTTGCTTTAGGAGTGGTTGCCACCTATGCTTAAAATTGTACCAGGTGTGTCAGCATAATAAATCCCCAAAAACGCAACCACATTACCTTGAAAGCGATAGATGAAGAGAAGGAAATTTTTAAACAAGATCGCCAGCTACGGGGAAAAATTACAAATAGATAACTCCGTACTGATTTGGCAATTAGTAGAATATTTAAAGTTAGCTGCATCTACTGTTAATAATCAGGGCAATGTTTGCATCACCTTTTTATGTATATAAAGACAGAAGCCTTTAAGGTGTTTACCAAGGCATTATATTCTCGTAGTTCGTGTAAAACACGCTCAAGTTATTAGAACGCTTGTGCAATCTCAAAAACCCGAAAAAATCGATTTCAATACCGAATACCCCTGTCCCTGTCGTCGCCGGGGTCAGCTAATTCCGATTACGCTAACAGAAGCATTTGGTTGCGATCGCTGTCAGCAAATCTTTGTTGTAGAAGATAATGGTCATGTCCTAGAACAGCTTTCCACCACCTATCCCTACAAACGGGCTTGGCGTTGGATGGGAAATAGTTGGCATGTTGTCCATCCCCGCTTGGGAGAAAGCTATCTGCCTATAGCGCTGGGCATTATTTTCGTGCTAGTGATTATATGGCTGCCATTAGCACTGCGATTGGCAAATGGTTCCAGCATTATTGCTTGGGCAATGGTGGCGGTGCTATTGGCTATCTTACCAGCACTAATGGTCTGGCTTACCTACAGACGTTAACTCAATGACTGTTGAATTGGATGACCACCCCGAACCGATTACTAGTGCCCAACGAGCCTATCAAGCTTCCCTAAAGTTGGCGCTCACAAAGGGAGTAGACCGAAGTCGTGCAGTATTGGCAATGGCAAAGGCGATTGAGCGCTCATTTGACGACATTCTAGAAGCCAATACCTTGGATTTAGAAGCCAGTCGGGAAATGGCAGTGCCTGAGTTGATATTGGACTGGCTGAAGCTGACTCCCACCAGGCTAGAGATGACAGTAGACATTTTAAAACGGTTGGGAGAATTATCAGATCCGCTGCGGCGCGTTAGAACCGCTGATTATCAACTGGAAGATTCCCAGAGTTATACGCAGTTAATGCCCTTGGGAGTGATTGGATTTATTTATGAGGCGTTTCCCGATTTAGGGGCGATCGCAGCGGGTTTTTGTATCAAAACTGGTAATTGTATAATTCTCAAAGGCAGTACCGAAGCTAGCCATTCCAACGCCGCTATCGCTGAAGCACTGCAAAATGCGATCGCAGAAGTTGGACTAGCTCCGGGCTGTCTAGAACTGATCACAGCAGAACATGGGGCTTCAGTTCGGGATCTAGTCACCCAAGACCAGTACGTGAATTTAGTGATTCCCTACGGACGTTCTAGCTTAGTGCAGCAGGTAGTCCGACAGTCAACTTGCCCAGTATTAAAGTCGGCAATGGGTAACTGTTACCTCTACTGGTCGCTGAATAGTAGCTTAGAAATGGTGCGCTTGATGATTCTTAATAGCCATCAAAGTGAACCCGATCAAGTCAACGCCATTGAAAAAGTACTAATTCATCGTCAAGCCTTGCCATCATCTTTAGCTGTCTTGTGGAACAGCTTGATGGAAAAAGGCTTTGAAATTAAAGGAGATGCAGAACTAGTCCAAGCCTTTCCTCAGTTGCAGCTGGTAAAAGAAAGCGAATGGGGAAACCCTTATTTAACGAGGACAGTAGCTTTTAAACTGGTGGATAGCTTAGAGGCTGCGATCGCCTGGATTAATGAATACAGCAGTGGTCATGCTGACTCCATCGTGACTGAATCCTACCAGGAAAGTCGGCAGTTTGCTTTAGGAGTTAACAGTGCCTCTACCTACATCAACACTTCCCCGCGTTTTTCCCGCAACCCTTCGCGGGGAGATTCAGTATTTCTCGGTATGTCTAATCAAAAAGGTCATCGCCGGGGATTTATCAGCCTGGAAACATTGACCACCGTTAAGCACATTGTTCAGGGAAATGGTAGGTTTTAAATAATTCGTAATTTATCCAGTAGAATTCTGAATTTTAAAGTAAAACTATCTTAAATCACCGTGAAAAATTAAATTCCCCACACCTCAACGGTGCTGTCTCCACTCCAAATAAATAGTCTCTGTCCATCTGAGCTAATTGCAAGACGAGTAATTGACGATGAATGACTTGTGAGACTACAAAGTTCATGTCCTGTCCGAATGTTCCACACTTTAATGGTTCCATTTTCTCGACTACAACTAAGTAAAAAGTATTGATCGCAACTGACAGTAATTACAGGCATATAGCCTGAAAGACTTAAGGTGTAAATTACTTGTTGTGTTTGCCAATACCATATTTTATATTTTTGCTCAAAGTCTTTTTCTTGAGTTACTAAAACTTGCGAATTTGAATAGATAAAATTATGACCCAGATCGGACATATAAATATAGGAAATTATTCCTTTTACTTGTATATCCCACAATTCAAAAATTTTTCCGTCAACAGCATTTAAAAATGATTGACCATCTGGGCTAAAGGCAATATACCAAAACCAATCTGAGCGCCGATATGTAGTGAAGATTTTTTCTTTTGTTTTTAGATCCCACACTTCAGCATAATCATTACAATTCCAAATTCCTAAAACGCTATTGTTGGGTGCAATCGCGATTTGATCAAATTCCTTCGTTGCTTCTGGCTGGAATGTGCATATTACCTGTTGCGTTTGCATATTCCACACTTGAATTATGTTGTTATAATTACAAGTAACTACGGTTTGCAACTCTTGGCTTATATCTACACAAGCTATACTGCGAACTTCATCTGTATACCTTTCAATAGTAAAAAGATACTCAAAAAATAAATATGGATTGTATAGCTGTAATGCCAGTTTAGCTCTTGGCTCTGTACTTTCCTGAAGTAGCCAATAAGCTGCTTCTTGAACATCAACCTCTGAGTTTTTTAAAGCTTCAATAATCAAGTCTAAGCCAGCTTCCCCATACTCAAAAGCATCTAGAAGGGCATCAATTTTTTGTTCAACCTTTCCATACGCCAGCAATTGCTTAACTCTTTCAATCCCTCCCAAAACTGTATTGTTAACTGTCATAAATTCTTTACTATTTTGGTGGTGGGTCTAAATCTGCCACAAATTTCTCCTAGTTTCAATACCCAATCCCCTAATTCAATTTTAAACTTAACAAAATCTTAATTTCTACTTGATCCTGGTTTGGTAGGTTCCTTGTGTTTGGTTGAGCAGCAATTAGGAAACAAGTCAAATCAAGCCATTATTTGTGCTTTTGGCAATTGACCCTCCTGAAGTTTGCCAACTGTATGTATTTACATCTGGGAAGGGGTGAATATGGAACTTATGGATGGTACACGCCTGCTAGCAAATCGTTGCAGACGGCGGGATTTTTTGTTGGGTGCAGGATTCTTAACGGGGTTAACAATCGCTAGCCAATGGCATCCGGTATTGGCTAACTCAAGGTTTTCTGGCTATCCGTTCAGTCTTGGTGTTGCCTCTGGCGATCCTTTACCGGATGGTGTTGTTATTTGGACACGACTGGCTCCCAATCCACTCTCTGGAGGTGGGATGCCATTGGTAAATGTTCCAGTGCGGTGGCAAGTTGCCCTTGATGAAAACATGAAACGGGTGGTGCGGCGAGGAACAGTACTAGCAACACCAGAGTTAGCGCACTCAGTCCACGTTGATGTCCGTGGGCTAAACCCTGAGCGTTGGTACTGGTATCAATTTCAAGCAGGTAAGGAAGTTAGCCCCATTGGACGGACTCGTACAGCACCAGCATTTTATAACTATACCCAACAACTGAATTTTGCTTTTGTCTCCTGTCAAGACTGGCAAAATGGCTACTATACGGCTTATCGGCATTTAGCTGAGGAAAATCTTGACCTTGTGGTTCATCTGGGTGATTACATCTACGAATACGGGCCACAGTCTGGTGGGCCGCGCCAGCATAATAGTCCAGAAATTATTACTCTTAAAGACTATCGCGATCGCCACGCCTTGTACAAAACTGACCCAAATCTCCAAGCTGCTCATGCGGCTTTTCCCTGGATTGTCACTTGGGACGATCATGAAGTTGACAACAACTACGCCAACTTAATTTCCGAAGATAACCAAACCCAAGAGGCTTTTAGAAAACGGCGAGCCAATGCCTACCAGGCTTACTACGAACACATGCCCTTACGTCAGTCTTCATTGCCCAAGGGAGCAGATGCGCTGCTTTATCGGCGGTTGACTTTCGGTAATTTAGCTGAGTTCAATGTGCTAGACACGAGGCAGTATCGCACTAACCAACCTTGTGATGATGGACTAAAGCCTCGCTGTTCCCAAGCTTTTGATAGAAATGCTACCATGACCGGCTCAGAGCAAGAGCAGTGGCTACGAAAAGGGTTAGACCAATCGCGATCGCGCTGGAATGTGATTGCTCAACAGACCATGTTAGCCGAGTACAATTTCAATAGTAATCCAGGTGTAGGTGTCTTCAATGTAGATCAGTGGGACGGTTACGTGGCTGCACGTAATCGGCTTTTGAGTTTTCTAAACCAGCGCCAACCCTCTAATCCAGTGGTAATTACTGGAGACATCCATTCTAGTTGGGTACACGACCTAAAGCTTGACTTTAATAACCCAAAATCGCCGACGGTAGGTACTGAGTTCGTAGGAACTTCAATTACCTCTGACTTTCCCACCTCCTTCATCGCTCCATCTCAAGCAGCCCTAATTAATAATCCCCATACTAAGTTCTTTGACGGTGCTTACCGAGGATACGTCCGCTGCAACCTGACTCCAAAACGCTGGCAAACTGACTACCGCGTTGTATCAAGCATCGTTGATATGAATGCCTCAGTCAAAACCCTAGCTTCATTTGTAGTCCAAAACGGGCAACCAGGGGCACTTCTAAGTTAAGCAAATCTCACAAGTAATCAAACAAACCCTCCAAATAGAATCTGGGGGGTTTTAATATAGTATTAAATATAATTTTGCCTATAATATCCGAATTCGGATCTTGTTATCCCACATTTTGCGGGTGTTCCGAATATAGCAATCTTATCTGATTTACCAAAACTGCAAAAGAATTAAAAAAGCTAGATAAGACGGTAAATTTAAAAGGAGTGTAAACTATTCAAACCGTAAGCGATCGCCTGTTAAAGGCGATACTGAATCAATGTTATTGTAGAGTTATTTTGGCATTTATTTGCAATACTTAACTAACTTCTAATTAAAAAAAGTAAACATAGATTAAAAATAATAACTAACATCAGAATTTATTAAGCTAATCAGACTAAATTGGGAGTATGCTGAATAGTTGAAGTCTGGTTAAAAGTTTAAGTAACTAAGTGCAAACAAACTTAAATATTTGTTTAGTTTTTTATCCTTTGCCATTTGTTTGAGTGTTAAATACTAAAAAACAAAGTTTATTTGTGCCAAATTACTAACTAGGTTATTAAAATAAGTTGGTGAAAATCCGACCATAGCCAAGTACCAACAGCGAAAACAAAAGTAAACTTCACAAAAATTACGTAAGATGATCAGAAGAATTTTGCTGGCTGTATCGGGATTGGGACACGCAGAAGAAATGCTCAAAACCCTGAAAGAAATCCCTTCAATTCAATCTGCAAAAGTTACGATTTTGCATGTTGTTCAAGCACAAAATGCTGCTGCTACCATGACAACTAAATGGGAAAATGGGGGTAAAATTCTGGCGAATGCTATTCAAACTTTGAACTTAGATCCTAGCCAAGTTTCTTCAATTTTGCGTGAAGGCGATCCCAAAGATGTGGTTTGCCAAGTAGCTGATGAAATCGACGCTGACTTGATTATTATGGGTTCACGCGGACTGAAACGGCTGCAATCGATTTTATCAAACTCAGTCAGTCAGTATGTTTTCCAACTATCTTCTCGCCCCATGTTGCTGGTAAAAGATGACATTTATGTTAAAAGAATTAAGCGCATTATGGTGGCAATAGACAACTCTGATTCAGCAAAAAATTGCTTGAAATTGGCACTGTTTTTACTGCGAGATATTCCGGGTGGCGAGTTAATTTTGGCAAATATTAGTACAGATTTAGGCGGTAAAAAATCTGAAATAACCAAGGTTAACTCAGACAAAAATCCAGTTTTAGCAGCCGCAGTTGCAGAAGCTGAAAAACTAGGGATTCAATCTCGTTCTTATATCAGCAGTGGCAAACCTGGTGAAGAAATTTGTCGGTTGGCAGAAGAGTTGAATATAGACTTATTATTGCTCGGTTCTCCAGATCGTCGTCCATCGATCGCTAAGAGTTTTGTTGATATAGATCGCCTCATCGGATCTTCCTTGTCTGACTATGTTCGAGTCAATGCCACTTGTCCGGTATTGTTGGCGCGGACAATCGCTTAAAGTAAACAGTGCTGAGTATAATAATTGTTGTCATCGAATAGTAAAGTAAGACTTATGTTGTCTTTACTATTCAGTGCTAAGTTGCTGGTTGATAAATAAAAACCCCTACACTATTGGTGCAGGGGTTATTTATTTATGCACAAACTCTTAACTATCTTTTCCACCTTCGCGGCTAGCAGTTTGGATGTAAAGAATTAGTAAAAACACGGCGGGGACTAGTACGAACAAAATGCTCGCTATGAACCCCAGGTCATTAACTTGCATGGCAAGAAAGCCTCTCTTTAATTTCCAGTCAACAACATTAGGATAGCATCATCTATGACACAGTTATACCAATTCAAAATTCAAAATTCAAAATTTAAAATGTCCGCATAGCATCTCGTAGAGAGGAAACTTAATTTTGGTAAGTATTTTGACTACTGACTGGATACAAATTGAAGCAATGGTAGATTTGAGAACTTAAGGCTTCGTGACTACGCTGACTGAGCCATTCACTAAAGTTTGACAGGCAAGACGGTAATTGTCCGGCTTTTTTTTGAATTTCCGGTTTTCTACATCTGTGCGGGGGGAAAGATTTTCTAGTCCTTCGACTATCTCCACAACACAAGTACCACACTGACCATTACCACCGCAATTGGTCATCTTGCCAATCAATGTATATATGTCAATACCATTTTGTATCGCCTTGAGTCGAAGATTAGCACCATCTGCCGCCACTACCTCTTTATTTTCTTTAACGAATTTGATATTACCCATAACTGATTGCTCCTTGACTGTAAGCTTGGCTTTCAAGGCTTCATATTGACATAGCTTGTATTAACATCTAACATCTTATTTATTATAATAATTCATTGCAAAATATTAATAAATATTAACTTTGTCAAATACGATGCTACAAAAAAATAGGACAGGTGCTCTACCTGTCCTATAAATTGAACAATAGATTAACTTATCTAAATCCCACGGCTGCTTGCCAAACGAAAGCAAGCAACAAGAAGAATACTGGGATGACTGGGAGAACGTCTACCAAAGGATCGAAAATTTGGTAAGCTTCTGGCAGTTTTGCTAATAAAAGTGCTGCTTCCATGTTTGTTTAAATCCACCTATCCAACACAGCTTTCATAATTGAGAGATATCTTAACATGATTTGAGTCTCAATCATTGGTCAATAGTCATTTGTAATTTCATCCTCATCTGATGCTGATTCAGATGAGTTGAGCCAGTGACCAAATTCTGCAACAAAGCGATCGCTCAATATTGCTTCTCTAATTTTTTGCGTAAAGCGAATTAGTTCGGTAATGTTGTGAATGCTCAACAAGGTATAAGCCAAAATTTCCTGCGATCGCACTAAATGAGATATGTAAGCACGGCTAAAATTTTGACAAGTGTAGCATGGGCAAGTTTCATCTAATGGCGTAAAATCTTCACGAAACTTAGCATTTTTTAAATTCCAGCGTCCGCCTTGGACTATCGCTGTACCATGTCTTGCCCAACGGGTGGGAATGACGCAATCAAATAAATCTATACCAGATGCGATCGCGATCGCCATTTCCCGGTAAGTACCCACACCCATTAAGTAACGCGGCTTTTCGGGGGGTAAAAGCGGTGCTGTCACTTTTACAATCTCAGCCATTAATTCTGGCGGTTCTCCCACACTCACGCCACCAATGGCATATCCGGGCAAATCCAACTTAGCCAAAGCTTCCGCTGCACGGCAACGCAAATCCAAATACACGCCCCCTTGCACAATCCCAAACAACGCCTGATCGCTGCGTTGATGAGCTGTTATACAGCGTTCTAACCACCGGTAAGTGCGCTCAGTTGCAGTTTCTACCTCTTGGCGAGTCGCTGGGTATGGCGGACACTCATCAAAGGCCATAATCACATCGGCCCCCAAAGTATTTTGAATCTCAATGGAGCGCTCTGGTGTTAAGTTAATAATTCGTCCATCATGGGGTGAGCGAAAAGTTACGCCTTCTTCAGTAATTTTTCGCATCTCGCTTAAGCTAAAGACCTGAAACCCACCCGAATCTGTCAGCATTGGGCCGTTCCAACCCATAAATTTATGCAACCCACCACCCCCAGCCACGATCGCTTCGCCTGGTTGTAGGTGAAGATGATAAGTATTGGATAATATCATTTGCGCCCCAGTCTCTCGTAGCTGCGCTGGGGTAATAGTTTTGACATTAGCCAGTGTTCCTACTGGCATAAATCTAGGAGTTTCTACAAGACCGTGAGGGGTGAAAAACACTCCTGCTCTAGCTTTGGTTTGGCTACAGCAAGCAAGACATTGAAAAGAAAAATTCGCACTCATGCCATTTTGGATTTTAGATTTTAGATTTTGGATTGTGAAACGCTAATAGGTAAAGAGTTTCAGAAATCCATAACTAGTACCACGCGGCAAAAATAAACCTATCATTCAAAACAGCCAGAAAGCCCAAAATGAAAGCTTTTTGACTTTTGCCTTGCGGTACTAGTAGCCATAAAACCAAATGGTATTAGGGCAAAATTAATATTATTTGGCTAAATTATGGACAAACATAAAAACTGGTAATTGAGTTTTAGTGAACACTTAAGCATTCATTACTAACTTAGTTACCAACTTTACGAGTATATACTCTAAATAATTGTTATTTAGAAAGAATCAGAACAGTCATCGTCAATTTCTGCATCCCACCTAGCTGAGAGTACTTGTTCCATCATCGCTTCTATGGCGCTGACATTGAAACTTCGCTCTCGTCGCTCTTGTAAAGGTGTCGAACGGGGAATTAACCGCAGACACACTCCTTCTTGCATCAAATCGAAGTAGGTTTCTTGTTGCGACGACTGTTTTAGTTCCAAGTAATCAAAACTACAAACATTCAGATATAGCGCGCGGTTAGCCACTAAGGTAGACCTTTGCGGATTGGCAAAAACTTCCATCACATCCCCTTCACCCTCGCTCAGTACCTTATCTTCTTGGGTGTAGATGTAGTGGACTCGACCTAAATCTGCCAGCAATCGCCGGATGTCGAGCTTATTCACAATGATGCCCGTGTTAATAATGCACGGAGCTGGTATCCTGGTGTCGGGTAGATGGTGACTCATAGGAAAATAGCGATTGAGCTAAGGAGAGCAATAACATAGCTAAACTGTCATAATTGAATAGCTTGTTTACTCCCTACATTTAAAAAAATATCAATTTTGTGGGGCAATCGTCTAATAATTTGGAGTAAGTTTTTAGTTAACGAATACAAAACACAAATTTTGCTCCCTGATGGAATTTTGGCTTCCTAATTACTCGTTTTTTGTATAAAAAACTACTCAAAGTTATTTATTTACCACTTAGACCAGCATAACAAAATTTTCAACGAGAATGTTTAATAGAAGTAAATCTTATTTAAAGTTTTAAAGTCTACTGATGGCGGTTGTACCGAAATTATGACTATTGTCCAGCAATTTACCAAAAATTAATGTAATTCAGATGAGGAAACAGCAACAGTGGTGGAAAAAGCTGCTGTTAAAGCTGGCAGCTAGTATCATATTTTACAGTAGTATTCCACTGCCGTATTTAAATGGATTGGACTTTCGGGGGGTAGCACATCTTGCTTCGCTTGTAGGAATGATAATCGGGGGAATTTTAGGGTTTCTGGATACGGGGATGGATTATCTGGGGATGCCCGTGTTAACTCGTAGTGCTTTGGTAGTAAGTGTTTGGATTGGCATAACTGGAGGATTACACTTAGATGGGGCAATGGATACTGCCGATGGTTTGGCAGTAGGCGACCCAGATCGGCGACTGGAGGTGATGGCTGATAGTGCCACAGGTGCCTTTGGAGCAATGGCTGCGATCGCCTTGGTGATACTCAAAATAACAGCTTTGACGGATATGCCAGAAAACCGTTGGTTATTGCTGATGGCTGCTTGTGGCTGGGGACGTTGGGGACAACAACTAGCGATCGCACGATATCCTTATCTGAAAGCAACTGGTAAAGGCGCATTTCACAAACAAGCCATTCGTTCTTACAAAGATTTGTTACCGGGATTGTTGTTGTTGTTTAGTTTGAGTGGTTTACTTTGGCTAATAGATAAACAGCAGCTATTTCTCGCATTGACAATCATAGTTGTTGGAAGTGCGATCGCCACTTTAACTGGTGCATGGTTCAACTACAAACTAGGTGGACACACAGGAGA
This sequence comes from Nostoc sp. JL23, assembly GCF_017115065.1. Lineage (NCBI taxonomy): Bacteria > Bacillati > Cyanobacteriota > Cyanophyceae > Nostocales > Nostocaceae > Nostoc > Nostoc sp. JL23. Next base: position 88,447 of record NZ_JABXKN010000100.1, on the reverse strand, counting down.
TACTTACGGCGCAGTCGTTGAGTGGACTGAAGCCTTATTTCTCTGCGTATTGACCATTTTTTAAGAAATGGGGAGCAGGGGAGCAGTAAGTCTTTCCCGTCTGCATCTTTGCCTCTTCCTATCCCCAATGACAAATGACTACTTCATTTAATCGGTTGCAACTTTGTCACTTTGAGTTTAAAAGCCCCAACCCCAGTTTCTCCAAAAGACCGGACACGAATAACATAATTTCCTGTCTCTACGATGCGAGTAAATAGTAAGGAATTGCTACTACCATCAGGGCCATCATCATTTTCTGCCAGAGTCGAACCATCAGGTGCCAGCAGCGTGATGATACTGTCAAAGTTTTCCGATGACAGGTCAACTGCTAAATTATCGCCCTTCTGCAACTTCACTGTGTAATCACGGGCAAACCCACCTTGACCTGTGGGAATGTCTTTGTCTGACAGGCTATCAGAAAGTTCAGTGCTGTTAGATAAAGGTATTGGACTATACAATTTATTTTGAGCAAAAGCTACACTGGTACTAATGCCTATTGCCAGCAATGTGGCAGGAATGATGATGAGTTGTTTTAAACCTGCCGCAAAAACTTTATTCATAGATTTCAAGCAATTTTTCTACAAAAATAGGGTAATTCTGTCAATTTATGCACTTATCTGTCAAAGCTTGCCCATTACTTCTTAATTTATCCGTCTTTGACGGCAGTGGCTACAGCAACTAATCCTAAGACCACAATTCCATACTGACGAAGTGTTTGCACAGCAGACCTGGTAGTAGCACCAGTAGTATAAATGTCGTCCACTAACAGCACTGGGGCATTTGGAGGACGATGGCGAAATTCTAGCCCAATAGCAAAGGCTTGGTTCAAGTTTTTTTCTCGTTTAGATACCGACAAACCAAACTGCGCTTCAGTTTCTCGCACTCTTGCTAAACCGTTTCGTTTCAATTTCAATCCAGTTATTTCGCAGAAGCTTTGTGCTATCAGTGCGGCTTGATTGTATTTACGTTGTTTTTGTTTGCTAGCGTGAAGTGGGATAGGAACTACTACAGGCTGGCTATCTCGCATCGGTGAATTTAACAACCATGCTTCTCCTAACCATTGACCCAAAGGACGAGCTATTTGGGGTTGATTTTCGTATTTCATTGCTGCGATCGCTCGTTTTACCGGGCCACCATATTCCCCCCAGCCAAACACTGGTATAGGCTCTTGCCATAGAGAAATCGGGTCTTTACGTTGACATTTTTGCAGTTGTCTGGTGCAGTTCTGACAGAATTCTTGGGAAGTTGCGCGTTGACATAGGGGGCAATGGGATTGGAGAAAAAGATTGAGTAAGCCTGTGAGGTTTTTAATCCAAGCGTGCATTTAGAATTGTCCTTTGTCATTAGTCAATGGTCATTAGTCTTTGACCAATGACTAATGACCATTGACCAATGACTTAACATACACGCGATCGCACCTTATGGTTTCTACTCCCGTTGCTGGAGTGTAGCCATTGCTTTCATACAATTTGACTGCTTCCACCAAAACGCTGGCGGTTTCAATCCAAATTTGCCCAAAACCACGCTTTGCGATCGCTGCTTCTAGCTGTTGTAACAAATATTTCCCTAATCCTAAACCCCTGATGCTGGGCAAAAGATACATTTTACGGATTTCTACAGCTTTTTCACCTCGGTGTATGGGGTAGTATGCTCCAGTACCTACTAATTGGCTTTGGTGTTCAATTACCCAAAACTCTCCCCCAGTAGCTAAATAACATTCCTCTACTCGCAGCACATCTTGGTCAGCACCCTTGGGTTCCCAAGCCAGACCGTATTCTGATAATACATAACTGATGACTTCAGCGGCTCTTGTGCGATCGCTTTTCACCCAATCACGAATTAAAAAATCTTGATAATAGTTTTTCATTACCATTTGCTGGTCAAGTTTACACAGAAAAATTTTCCGCATCTATATCCCAATTTACCCAGCAAATAGCAATTCTTGCAGAGTCTATTTCAAGCTGTACTGTCAAGGTGTGAATTGTGTCAGTGCTGAGAAAAGTCATCTTTAACAAAGAAATCGGCTCTACATCTACCTACATTATCAATGCACAACAAGGTGTATTCTTGCCAGCTATTACTGATTGACACATTGTTTATGACCTTAGTCTGTCAAGAATGGTATATAACAGCACCTATATTGTGCGATTTATCACATCCTATTTTCAGAATTCAAAGAACGCTTTTATACAGTCGAGTGCATTCTTGTGTCCTGATTGCAGCCCATGTAACCAGAAAGAGTTGATTAGATCTTGCGAGACTTTTGCACCTGGACGGTTGAAGCCAAAGAACGGGTCGCTAGCAAGATCCTTATATTGAGAGCAATAGACAACTGCTTAAAAGCGATCGCCCATATTGAGTCTCTAATGTTTGTAAATCTTATAGTAGCGAATTACCAAGTGCTAACTTCAGTGAATTATCTACAGAAGCTTGACTATAACTGAACATTAGAACACTTCGCCGTCAGCCGTATGACACAATTAGAAGAATAAAATGAAACTACTATGACAGAAAGGCTAAACCGGATTGAAGCAATCCTAGAACGGACAGCACAAATGGCTAAAGCGAATATGGGCACTATAGAAGCGGATAGATACGCGATTGCCCAACTACGCTCAACCGTAAATTCCTTGTTGCAGCTATGTAACTTTGAAGCGATTGTTACTAAACTCAGAGAAATCAGATTGGAAATTAGATGGTTGAGAACTAAAAATCAACTTATTTTAGAACATTTGTTCTGTAGACAGGAGAACGGCTAGTAATGAGCGATCGCCACACCATAACTGCTGCACGTCTCAATGTCTACATCCAAGGTCAAGGATTTCCCATTTTGGGCTTACATGGTCATCCTGGTACTGGTCGTAGTCTTTCTGTCTTTACCAATCATTTATCAAAACGCTACAAAACTTTTGCCCCTGATTTACGCGGATACGGCAAAAGTCGCTATAACAGCAATTTTGACATGAATGACCATTTGACTGATTTAAAAGCTTTGCTAGACCGTTTTCATATTGAAAAGTGCCTAGTATTGGGGTGGTCACTTGGAGGCATTTTGGCAATGGAGATGGCATTACGTTTGCCAGAGCGCGTTACTGGGCTAATTTTGGTGGCCACAGCTGCAAAACCCCGTGGCAGTCATCCGACCATCGCTTGGCAGGATAATTTATATACTGGCGTTGCTGCCCTATTGAACTATATAAAACCGAGTTGGCAATGGAATATTGAAACTTTTGGTAAGCGATCACTTTTCCGCTATTTAATCCAACAACATACATCTATTGCTTACAATTACATCGCCAAGGAAGCAGTACCAGCTTATTTACAAACTTCTCCTGCTGCTACTCGCGCTCTCTATAGTGCAATTCAATCAGGATACAATCGAGTTTTAGATTTGCAACAAATACAATGTCCCAGTTTAGTACTTGCTGGTGAACAAGACCGCCACATCACATCTGATTCCAGCTTACAAACTGCTCAACACCTCAACAATTCTCAGTGGCAGTGCTATCCCAACACCGCCCATCTTTTTCCGTGGGAAGTCCCCCAGCAGGTGCTAAATGATATTGACCATTGGCTGGAAGAACATCCGCAGGTAATTGGTAGTCAATAGTCTAAATATTTAATATTTACAAAAAAATATTTAAAAAAATTTAGACTATTGACGAAGAAGAAAAGGAGAGGGAAGATGTGGTGACGCGATGAGTGAAAAAGACGCAATAACCCCCCGTAAAAGGATTTTCTGTGTCTTTACGTCTTTGCATCAGAGCCTTCCTTTTTCTTCTCTGGCCTAACTTAAATTTGACCGCCAAAGGCAGGCTGTACTTTGCGGTCAAATCTTTCCCCCAAGTCGTCAGCAATTGTTAAGTTACTAGGTTTGCAGCGCTTGACATTCACAATAATTCCCTGCGCTCCTTCGATCTCCAAATCTTCTATGTATCCTTTGCTTGCTAATGTTGCATCAGAAGAACTTAGAAATGGCCCGAAGTAATACGTGCAACGGGGATTCTGCGTCACAATCTCTACCCACCAAGCCAAGCCGATGTAGTCGAATGTGTTAATTAACACTTCCTTGAGGTTATGCCAAATGGTTTTCATGGTTTTAGCCGATTTCTAAACGTCTACAGGGTGTTAAACGATATGCTGCTTTATTATCTTTTACATTTCTTTATACTCTGTTACTGTTATTTTTTCAAAGAGAATTTTTGCAATTTATCTAAGTGCAGAGTATTTAGCGATCGCTGACGATAAATCTCATAAAGCGCCATACCCGCTGCTACAGAAGCATTCAGGCTGGGAGTCTTACCCTGTAGAGGAATCGATACTAAAAAATCACAAGAGCGTTGAGTTAACATACCCAGACCTTCACCTTCTGAGCCGATTACCAAAACGATTGGGCCAGTGAAATTGACTGTATGCAAAGGTTCGCTGCCACTTGCGGCAGTACCGTAAATCCAAAAGCCAGCTTCTTTTAATTCTTCTAAGGAACGGCTAAGGTTGACAACTCTAGCTACAGCAAAATTTTCTAAAGCACCTGCTGCCACTTTCATAACGGTGGAAGTGATCCCAGATGCCCTTCTTTGAGGAATCACCAATCCTTGAGCGCCTATTGCTTCGGCAGTGCGAATAATTGCTCCCAAGTTGTGGGGATCGGTAATTCCGTCAGCCACGACAATGACAGCATCGGTTACAGATTTGCACTGCTCAATTAGATCGGGCAATTCGATGTAAGCGTAGGGAGCAATTTGTGCTGCCACACCTTGGTGATTAGCGCCGTTGGTGAGATAGTCTAAACGCTTGGGTTCAACCTCATCAATAACTGTGCCATTTTCCTTTGCTTGCAAGAGGAAATGGTGAAAGCTGGGATCGTATCGCAGACGGGTAGTAATCCAGAGACGGTTGAGATTGCGCTGATTTTGCAATGCACTCAATACTGGATGACGACCGTAGATGAGATCGTTATCTTCTTCTGTCGGTTGTGTAGATACAGACGGTTGGGAGAAACTGCTATTTCGTTGTCGAGAGTTGCTATAACTGGGGTTGCTATCTATTTTCCTGGGATTGCGATTCGGATTAACAACAGAGATAGTGTTGCCATCTACTTTTCTGGGATTGCGAGTTGGATTCTCAACAGAGATGGGGTTGCTATCTACTTTCCTGGGATTGCGAGTCGGATTTGCAACAGAGATGGGGTTGCTATCTATTTTTCTGGGATTGCGAGTCGGATTCGCAACAGAGATGGGGTTGCTATCTACTTTTCTGGGACTGCGAGTCGGATTAGTTACAACACGCTTACCTTTAATTTTTACGGGTTGTCTCCGATTGGGTTCGCTAGAAGTCTTGACTTTTTTGGGTTTATCCTGCATTTGAGTTATCGATATAGCGTATGGTTGATTGTTCCGATTACCTCAATTTTTTGAACCTAATCTAGTGTTGTGGCTACTGCGAAATTGAGTTTTCACTCTTTTTCTAGATGAAGTATTTGCAACAGTTCGGTTAGACGTTGGTAATCGGTGATATATAAGTAGCCTATTAAAGTTTCTAGACTAGTTGCCTGTTGATAAATTTCGGGATTAAGTCGCTTAGGGCGTCCTGTTGCGGCGTTTCTACCCCGTCGGACAATTTCTAATTCGGTATCCCTGAGATGAGGAATTAGCGATCGCAAATGTAGCGCTTGTGTTTCTGCTCTTACCTGCTCCACTACCAGACGATGGTAAATTCCTGACCGCTGCAATGGCAGCAGATAGAACATTCTAACATACAACTCATAAATTGCATCCCCTAAATATGCTAAAGCACTAGGAGAAATTTGTTGCACTTGTGAGAGGGAAATCTGTTGGAATGGCCCTGTGGTTGCCAAGAGTGCTTCAGTCCAAGACAAGCTCTGTTTGGGAGTTTCATCTTGTCCATCTAATAGCTCTTCCTCCTGTGACTTCACAAATAAATCATTCCTTGACGGGCTACATTGGGCAGGCATTCTTCGCAAAGACTGATTTTTATGAAGTATGCCATGATAGTATACTTAGCATAATCAATACTATCAAAGTTACTTCCTAATTTCATCTTTTTGATTGAGAGTTGGCATTTTAAATCACCCTGATGTCAACATCTATAAACCAAATTTCGTCTACTTCTTGTGGTCTGCGCCTAAGATAGGGTAATATTTTGACATCAAATTCACCCTTGTACTTGGTAGCATTGCCATACTTACTGAGTAAACGACAACTTTTAACTATACAGCATCGAGTCAAGTCTATCTATAAACAAATCTGCTGGCTTTGTATTTCTTACAAATATCTCAGACTTGATTATTTATCCAATATTCTAGCCAACGATTACATACCCAAAAATTGGGTGTCTATATCTTTAAGTTATTACTCAACTTTAAACATAATAGCTCAACTGGCTTGATCCCTCTCCCACAAGGAGAGAGGTTTTCTGCCAGAATTTTTAAAAATTAAGCTATCCGATATTGAATCTGGATAGCAAAATTTAACTCTCAGATCGAGCAATCAAGACTACTTGACGTTTTCTAGAGCGTCTTCAACTGATTTTTGCAGGGAGAGAAACTTCTCTAGGCGAACAAGCTTGACCGTTTGAGTTACGCGGGCATTTGTAACAATTTGCAAAGTGCCATCGGCAGTTTGAGCCTGCTTGGCTAGCTGCACCAGAGCACCCAAGCCAGAGCTATCAACAAAATCAATTTGTGAGAGATCCAAAATAATGTGCTTAGGACCCTCGTCTATCTTGCTGCCAAGTGTCTTGCGAAATGTCGGCTCAGAAAAAGCATCTAACAAACCTGTGAGGCGGAATAGCTGACAGTTATCCCGGACTTCACGAGTGCCCCTCAGGCTAACGGTTAGATTCAGTGGCTCAGCAATAATTCCCTCCTCATGAGTTAAAGTGAACGCTCAAGTATAGATGGTTTTTGAGCAAGTTGTCTACAATCTGCTGGAATAGGGGATTGGGCACAAGAGGCAGAGGGGCAGGGGGAAGGGTGCAGAGGGGAGGAATTTTCTCCCTGCTCTCTGCTCCCTGCTCCCCTGCTTCTTCCCCATTCTCCATTTTTACCTCACCTCTGCCACGGCTTGACGTGCTGTTCGCATAGCTTGAACAAATTGCTCAAACAAGTAATCCGCATCGTGTGGGCCAGGACTAGCTTCTGGGTGATACTGTACGGAGAACACAGGTAGAGATTTGTGCCGTACCCCGGCAATGGTGCGATCGTTTAAGTTTAGGTGGCTAATTTCCACAACTGCTGTAGGTAAAGAATCTGGGTCAATAGCAAAACTATGGTTTTGGCTAGTAATTTCTACCCGTTGTTTTAAACCGGCAGGCTGATTCAAACCACGATGACCAAATTTGAGTTTATAGGTTTCTGCTCCTAGCGCATGACCTAAAATTTGGTGTCCCATACAAATACCAAAGATGGGTTTTTCACTTAACAGGAGTGCTTTGGCAGTTGCAATCCCTTCAGTGACGGCAGCTGGGTCGCCAGGCCCATTAGAAAGAAACACACCATCTGGATTGTAATTGAGGATTTCCTCTGATGGTGTATCAGCAGGTACAACAATTACCCGACAACCATAACTTACTAATCGACGTAAGATATTGCGTTTTACGCCAAAGTCAAGGGCAACAACGGTAAAGGCTTCCCCAAGATTTTCCCCAGCCTCAGAGTTAAATTCCCAAGCTGGAATTGTGGGATCAGACCATTCATAAGCCGTTGAGGTGGTGACTTCACGAACCAGATTCAATCCTGCCATGTTGGGGGCTGCCTGTACCTGCTCTAACAATTCCGCTTCATCGAGAATGGCTGTGGAAATACCACCGTTCATCGCTCCGAACATCCGAATTTTGCGGGTGAGGGCGCGGGTGTCGATGCCGTAAATCCCTGGTACTTGGTTTTGTTTGAGGTAGTCAGGTAAAGATTGTGTCGATCGCCAGTTACTTGGACGGTGACAAATATTGCGGGCGATCGCACCCCGCACTTGGGGCCCATCTGATTCTTCATCTTCAAGATTAACGCCAGTATTCCCCAATTCAGGATAGGTAAAAATGACTATCTGACCACGGTAACTAGGATCGGTCAGGACTTCTTGATAGCCTGTCATGCCAGTGTTGAACACCACTTCTCCGATCGCGGTTCCCGTCGCACCGAAAGACCAACCGCGATAAGTGGTTCCATCTGCTAGGACAAGTAAAGCTGGTATGGAGTCAGTCAGGGGCATAGGTGATAGGATTGGGGATTGGGCATGGGGCATTGAAAAGAGGCAGAGGGGCGGGGTGCGGAGGGGAAAACTCTTCTCCCTGTTCCCTGCTCCCTATTCCTTAATACTGCGATTGTTAATTATCCCATAAGTTGAGCAATTGGGAGTTTTTAAGATAGTTAATTAAAATTAAAAGGGAATTAAAGTAGCGGGAGTGGATTTGGCAAAGCTTGGGCAGTTAAAATTAATTATGCTTCAGTCTTTTTTATCCCGTGCAACCCTAATTTTTGTATCAAGCACTCTAGCGGTTTTGTGCGTTGCCTGTAGTGAAGACAAACTGAACACCGCTACTGGTGGCGATGAGCAACCTACGCCAATTGGGGATCTAGCACCAGTCCAGCCTAGCGTTAAACCAGTAAGACCAGCAGCTACCACAGAAGCGCAGCCGCTAGATCCGTTTGAAGGTGAACCAAGTCTTTTTGAGATCGGACGAGACAAAGCTGTTGGCGCTTGGAGTATCAGCCAATCGGCTCAATCTCCAGATGATTGGAAATTGGTGGCGAGTCAGTACCAGGAGGCGATCGCGCTGATGCAACAAATACGCCGAAAAAGCCCAGAATTTGCGATCGCTCAAACCAAAATCACGGAATATCGCCGCCAAGTTAAATATGCCCAACAGCAAGCTAATCCTCGTCCTGTTGGAGTTAGAGAACCTCAGAAAATAGTAGTTGTTGTTCCCCAGAGAGAAACCACACCAAAGTTCACTTTACCTCCTATAGAAAAAACAAAACCGTTATCACCAAAGCCAGGTTTGCCGTCATCAGCAGTGGTGATTCCCGATGAAGCAGTATTTACAGCGCCGATAAAAAGGCGAATTGGTGGCACGCCAATTGTGGAAGTCACTTTCAATGGCCAGCAACAATTTGAGATGATTGTCGATACGGGAGCAAGTGGCACTGTCATCACCCAAGAGATGGCTAATGCTTTGGGAATCGTCACAGTGGGAAAAGCTAAGGCAAACACCGCGAGTTCCAGAGCGGTAGAATTTCCTGTGGGCTATGTGAATTCGATGGCAGTTGGCGGGGTAATAGTGAATAAAATACCAGTAGCGATCGCAGGTGCGGAACTAGAAACTGGACTTTTAGGACATGACTTTTTTGGCAACTACGATGTCACCATTAAGCGTAATGTCGTAGAGTTTCGCCCGCAATTGCGATCGCAAATCAATTCCCCAGAAACTCAACTAACTGCTCCAATTTCGTCCAAGCTGCCCCACTTTGTAGGATATCCTTAGCGATTTTAATGCCTTGGGCGTGATCGAGGAGTGCGATCGTACCCGCTACTTGCAGCGCCAACGACGCATTCAACGCTACAGCATCCTGTTGCGCCTGAGTTCCCTTACCTTGGAGTACAGCCTTGAGAATCTCCGCATTCTCTTGAACATCTCCACCCTGAAGCATACCTATGGAAGCAGGCGTTAAATCTAAATCTAGGGGATTAATAGTAGTTAACTGTACTTCTCCGTCTGATAAAACCGCCAAGTCAGTTTCATCTCCTAACCCAGCCTCATCAAGTTTTTCTCGCCCATGCAGCACAATCGCCTTTTCCTTACCCAAATTTTGTAAAGCTTCGGCAACAGTTGCCAAAAGCTTAGGAGTAAATAAGCCCACTACCTGCCCAGTAGGACGCAAGGGGTTTACTAACGGCCCAAGCAAATTAAAAATTGTTCGCACTTTCAAAGTCCGCCGTAATGACGCAACCGCCTTGAGCGCTGGATGCCAACCAGGGGCAAACAAAAAAGTGATCCCGACTTCTTGTAGTGCTGCTTGTACTTTTTCACTAGAGGCACTCAAGTTTACACCCAAGGCTTCCAATACATCTGCACTTCCTGTGAGACTTGATGCTGAACGATTGCCGTGTTTAGCAACGGGTACGCCAGATGCAGCGGCAACAAAAGCAACCGCTGTAGAAATATTAAAGGTTGATGACCCATCTCCACCAGTGCCACAGGTATCTATTACAGTGCTAAGTGTTGATTTCTGAGGGCTGAGTGGGGAACATTGAGATTGTAATACTTCAGCCATGCCGGTCAACTCGTCGGCAGAAATGCCTCTAAAGTTCAGCGCTGTTAATATAGCCCCTGATAACTCTGGGGGAACCGCTTCACTGAGCCAACCTTGCATCAATTCAGCAGATTGAGTACGAGACAATGATTGTCCATCTATTAATTGTTGCAGCAGAATATACCAGCTAGCAGAGAATTCTTGAGCATGGATTGGGGAAGTTGTCATAGCTAAGGTTTTTGTGTTGTAGCTATATTGAGAGCTATGGGAGTTATCCTACCGGAAAATTGGAAGCTATCAAAGTTAGATTTAAATCTCAAGGCTTAATTGCAAGGCTGAATTAGCAAGGTTTTGATTTGGTGCTTTATTTTCCAAATAAAGTTTAACTTCGTAATTAGTAATGAATAACTCTTTTCCTTTAGCCGCACCACTCTGCTTATAGTTATTCATCCCATACTGTAATTCCCACTCTGAAATATTAGCCCATTGAAAATTTTCTCGAATTTTCTGTGAGTTGTCGTAGGTAATTAGCCAGCGATGATCGCATTGTTGCAAAAGTTCAGCAAATCTCTGATGTTCAAAAGAGGTATGCAAGTCACCGTCCTTACCATATAGTTTTGATTTTGTAGCACTAAAATATGGTGGGTCTAAAAATAAAAATACATCTTCCCCTTCTGGCTTTAATAGGTGGCTGTAATCCAAATTAGTAATTTGGACATTTTCTGATAGAATATTTTCTAACTTTTCTAGCCGTTCTATTGAAGAATCAGTAAATCTTTTATGGAAAGCTTGTTCAGAAAAACCGCCTGATTCTACAGTTCCTGAAAAAGTAATTCTATTGAGGACGAAAAAACGAACGGCTCTTTCTAAATCAGATAAATTATTGACATCTACACTAGTCAATTCTGAAAACAATAATTTGCCATCTGTATACTTTACTTTAATATGTCGAATTTCTTTAACTAACTGAGTTATATCAGATTGGGCAAATTTCCAGAATAAGAAGAGTTCGCGGTTTAAATCGTTAATCCAAATCTTGAGATCGGGAAATTTTTGTCTTAAATAAATGAATACAGAACCACCACCTACAAAAGGTTCTCGAAATTCAGAAAAGCTTTCTGGTAAACATTCAACTATTTGATTTATTGCTTTCGACTTACCACCAGGATATCGTAGAGGACTTTTGATCATAATTTGTATAAATTATAATATTTAGAGTAATATAAATACTCAATTTGTTTGCTAAAAAATATTGCCGTATGCTCTGACTAAATCAGCATCAATACTTTCATTGTAGGCTCCTGTAACCTAACCCAGGCTAATGGTTCCAGCATGACTTCGGAAGCGTTGGCGATTTGCTTCTTTCTCAGCGTTAGTTTGCGACTTTTCACGTCTCAGAGAACCATATTGCCGTTCTATGAAAGTAACTATTAATTCTGCAATAGATATGCCTAAAACCTCGGCTTGTTGCTGTAATGCCACATAGACTTCATCACTTAATTCCAAGGTTAAAACCTGACTCACCGCACTACACCTCAGCTATTATATGTAACTATCAATGTCATATTAGCTTAGTTTATTGACATGACCTTTTAATCGTAACCCACAATATCTAAATTAAAATCCCCTACAAGGATATCAAAAGTAACTTCCAATCATAACCCAAAATTATAATTTTTAAAAATTGCTGGATACTTCTATTTTAAGTTTCTGATTATTTTGAGCTTCTAAAGCCAATTTTTTAATAACTATTTTTTGATTTTTATTAAAATTTTTAATATTAACTTCTAAAAAACATTCTAGTTCTTCTAGTGATGCATCGGGAAAAACAATAGAACCAACAACGTTGTTACCTGTAAGCTTTAGCTTCGTAACAAATAATACTGGTTCACCGTTCAATATTAAAGAATCTAAATTAGAAAATAAAATTAGCTTGAATAAACCATCTTGAATATCAGGGAGCTTTGGCAAAGATGCTGTTGAAGTATTTTTTGACTCTTGTATAATATACATGTTGTTGTCGAAGATTATTTCATCAGGAGTCAAATAGTAAATTCCGCCAAGATAGTTTTCAATACTAAAAGTTGCTTTTAATCCATCTACTAAATATTCTAGTTTATGAGAAGTCAGCGCTTCTCTCTTGCTAGCACTCTGAGAACCTTTAAGAGAAATATTCTTAAATTCCTCAAACTCTTCTCTGATTTTATGTAAATATTTATCTAATCCTTCTCGTGAGTGAATTATTACTCCAGTTTGATAAAAAATAGAATCATAAGAATCTAGAGCTTTTTCAAAAGTTTGTGTAAATCTTTCTTCAAATAGATTCTTATTCCAATGAAGTGCGCTTTGGCGATATGCTAATATCTCACTGATTTGAAATTTAACAAAATCATTAGCAAATTTCTGATTACTCAACTTATTCTTATTAACTTGCCCCTTTTTAGTACTTTTTTTTGCTGTTTCGTAATAAGCAAGTACTATATAGATGTTAAGCAAATTCATCCAAGAAATTGTAGAGTATTGAATTTTATCTATATCTCCATCTTTGCCTTCATCTTTAATTACCGGGATAATAGTTATAACTTTGGAGGAATTATATGTATTATAAATTCTGGCAAATGGATAACTTCTGGTTCTCTTAGGTGATACCCATTTTGAATAAGCAATTTCAGTTGTCGGTGACTTGATTAATCCATAACCCCTTTCTTTATTGATATCAAATACATCTAAACTAATCCTATTTAAATTATCATCCAAGTAAGTTTTATAGGTCACTCCTTTAATAAGTCCTGTAAAATGAAGAACTTCTGCCATATATCGAAATTTTTCTTAATATTTGTCTTTGCCATAGTTTAGTTCAGCATTGGTTATTAAAGCATAGAAATGACCAAGTAAGAGTTAATTTTCTCTTGAATGGCTACAATTTTCTGAAGTAATTGGCTGTTGGAGCGTAGCTTTCCCTCGTAGGCGATCGCAAACCGTACTTGATAAAATTACGTACCCGTAATATTTGCCTATAAATTTTGTCTGGAGTTTATGTTGCAATTTTGTAAAAACCTGTTACATTACTTTACAGGCAGTTATAACTGTTACAACATAAAAGCTCGGAGTATTATTTATGGCAGACGTTAAGAAGACTACGCCTTCGCTTCCAGAAGATCCTAATGCTTTGCGCTGGGGCTTCACTCCTCAGAGCGAAAACTGGAACGGTCGTTTTGCAATGATTGGCTTTTTATCTGCTGTTGCACTTGAAGTGTTTTCTGGTCAAGGGATTTTACACTTCTGGGGCATCCTTTAGATTTAAACGTTTTTAGCTTCATTAGATTATGAGGCAAGGCGGGGATTAGTAAAATTGTCTGCCTTGCCTCATAATCTCAAGAATTAGAAAAGTTGCTAGCATCTAGCGTGATGAGCGAAATATTACACGCCCTGGAGATTCTTCTTGATTAATTCGCGCGTATACCCGAAGGCAAGTTAAGACTTCGCCAGGAATACCACCACAGTCTAGTTGTAAGTCATCCTTGGATAAAGCACAGATATCTGCATAAAGTCCCGATAATTGGCGAATTCGCACTTCATTACCCGCATTAATAGCTTCATCAGCGACTTTCTTCAGGATACGCCGTGATTCATGTTGCAGCTTTCCCCACCAAGAATAGCGTTCAGCGGGTGGTACGAATATTAGGGAATGTATAGCTTCGTCCATATCAATCCAGGCACGGAGAATTGATAAGGGATCGGTGTTTTTCTCTGCTTTTTGGGTGCGTTGGAAGCGATCGCTTAAAGCATCAATATATTGATCGCGCTGTTCTGGTTTAGAGTGTAAGGAAACGACATCGAAGCTAAAAACGCTCTTTAAAGCGTGATGTAAATCTGGGTCTATTTCGATAAAATTCATATATAAAAATAGGAATGCTGCTGGTAAATCGAATGCATTCCCTTGAGGATTTTGAGGATTTGAAAGTGCTTGCTGATACAAGCTCAATCCCTGTGTTTGAACAGTACCACTAAGTCCGGGGTAGATAATTTCGTCGCGGATAAAGGGAAGCTGAAAGAGATTAGAATTATCTGCGATCGCACCAACTTGTTCAGCCATATCCAAGGTACGCTGTTGCCAAGATGCAGCTAAATCCTCTGGGACTCGCAGCAGTTTGCGTTGAATCTCATTCCACAAATCTGAGTCTGTTTGGCTTTGCAGTTGGGAATTACCCAGATAATAACTGAGTTCTGAGTCAGAATTAAAAGCTTCTCGAAGGTGATTTAGTTTTAACTCATCTGGCGGATCTTCCCAACCAGTATTTTGCTGTGGGGGTGAAGGTTCCAACAGGTTATGAAGTTCTTGCAGCACATCATCGCATACCTTGGCTCCTGGATCTAGTGGAAATTCTGCGCGAGCCTGATTCAGAGTAGTCTCTAGCCCATACAGACTAAACCGCAGTAACCGGGCTAACTCCGAGTTTTTTATTTCTAATAGCTGATGCAAGTGCTGCATAAATATCACCTCCAAATATTTTCATAGTGAATTAAACTTGGCAAACCTCTGCGCCTCTTTGCGTTTACTCCGCGCCCCTACCCTGCGGGAAAGCGTTCGCGTAGCGTCTCCAAGAGTTGCGCCTATGCGTTTAAAAATATTATTTTTTTTAACGCAGAGGTTTAATGCAAGAGTTAATGTATGCCGCAAAAGGGATCGCGTTCTTTATCAACTTCATTAGGTTGTAACTCTAATTCAGCACGATAAATACATCCTTCTTCCTTCAAACATTCTTGATTTTGTGATGTCCAGTAAGGGACTTCACCAGCGTGCATCCTTAGAATACCTTGATCGTCGAGAGTTACACGATATTGGCAAGGGTAATCGGTAGTTACATCTGGTTTACTGAGTGCGCCAATTCTTATCCATTTTTTGCTGTTGGTTTGGGCATCTGTTTGATAAACATAGAAGGTGTGCTGGCCAGTTTGTGGGAAGGGAGGTAAAGGATTACTAATTAACCCAATTCCTGGTTGCGTCACTCCATCGCGGAGATAGTGAAATTTGTGAAACGTTTTACTACCATCATTTCCTACTTCAAATACAAGATGATAGGCATCTGGTTGATCTACGGTTGCTGACTCAATAACATTGACGGCAATATCACCATCATTCAAGTCTTTATTGAAGCGTTCCACAGCAATATTCCAGTTTAATTTACCATCAGCAAATAGCGCTGAAGTTTCTGAAACTACCGATTCTAAATCAATACCAGAAATATCAATTAAATAATGGGGATTTCCCTGACAAAGCAACACATTAAATTCGAGAGTTTGGTCAATCTCAAACTGAACTTTGATTTTTTTCAGAAACTCCGCTTCTTGCATCCCCAGTTTATTCATGAGGTTTTTGCCGTCAAAGCTTCCCCATAGTCGTAAATCTCCTTCCTCGTAATCTTGACGGTAGATAATGTTAGTTAATTGTATGCCTTGCCAATGAGTACGAACTTTAGCAACAGTTTCCCAAGGTGCGAGTTGATAGAGTTCTTGTCCAGCTTTGAATATAGTTAGTAAATCGTTGCTTTGGGTTTTGCGTTTGAAGTTGCAGGGCAAATAATAAAACAGGTTTTTGACATCAATTTCTAGCTGGTTGGCTCCCTTACGCAGCAAGCTTTTAGACTCTTCTGGATCGAATCTTAATCTTCGCAATTTCTCAGCATAACAAGCCCCGGCTGAGGTGGCTAATTTGGTAAATTCCAACACAAAAGTAATCCGTTCTGGATTCCAGACAAAATATGGAGACTTACTAAATTCTTGGTAAATTTGGCGCTGCACTATGTCTAAATTACAAGTTTTACCAGACAAAATTAACCAATCAACTTTTTGGGAATTCCAAGAATCTTTGGTGGGATCGTCGGGACGCAAGCGACTTTCCATTAATCCTTTGGCAATTCCGATCGCTTCTTTAATTCCAGATGCGGCGGCTCGTTCAAATTGCTGATTGTCTAGGGTGATGCAGATGTTATTTGGATCTTGAACTTGTAATTTAACAGCGCTTTGGGTAAGCAATTCAGAAATTTGCTGCTCAGAAAGTGTGAAAGTTAATAGAGAATTCTCTGCTGATGGCTTTTGCCCAAGTTTCAGTTTAGCGGCTTCTGCATGATCCCAGAGAATATAAAAGGATTGCAGACGTTGGGGTGCTTGTTGCCAACGGGTGGGCAATACTTTCTCGGCAGTATCTAAGGCATCTTTGTAAGCAATATCGCCTTCTGGATTTTCTCTATCCAGACATTTTAAAAGACTGCCAATTTTGAATTTGCCTTGTTCTAAGAAGCGCTCGTTTAACTCAGAGTTAATTAAGTCTTCTAACTTTTCGTTTTCTATATCACCTGTTGTTACTGCTGCCAATAAAAAGTCTGCGATCGCAACTTTTAATAATCTGAAAATTCGCAGTGTAATTAACTCACCACCTAGCTGTAAATGACCAGATGAACCTAATAGTTTGGGAGTAAGTTTATAGTAACGTCCTCCTAAACCCCGGTCTTCATAATCAGCAAAAGCTGGGGTTTTATCTTCTAAAGTCAGTTCAATTAAAGCTAAGTCTGTAGTTCCCCCACCAATATCCAAGACGAGAACATTTTGTGACCATTTGTTTCCTACTTGGCGACAACGGGTTTTAAATGACTCGATCCCAATGTTGAGATTACCGCCAAACTCTCGCCATAAAAAGAATATTGCCACAGAAACGGCTTCATCATAAGCAGTTTGTACATCATCGATCCCCAACTGCTCAACCAGTTCTCTAACTTCTTTACGAACAACAGGTGGTGCGACAGTGGGATAAGTGACAACTGCTGTTAAAAAATCTCCTTCAGAAAATCTGCGTCGTGCGTGTTGGCGGTAATCTTCAGTTAACTCGATTAAATGCGCCCAAGCAGATTGGATTAGCTGATTTGCAGTAATTGTTTCTTCTTCGCCATCCAAAATAACTGAAAACGATCGCTCCTGACCAAAATAGCGTTTGGGTGAATGGTGAAACCTGCTGATAATTTCCTTTAAAGAACCGCTTGTACCTTGAGCGATCGCTTTTTTTCGGTTATCTCTAGCTTCTCTTCCCATCCGCAGTTTTAAATCCCCTAAGTGCGAAATTTCCGACTCGCTGGGAATTTCCGTATCGCGGCGATCGATATCCAGCACAACTGGGATCAGATTTTGCGACTCTAAGGTAGGGACGCGGAACACCTCATGATAAATTTGGTAAAGTTTTTTGCTGACAGCCCGGCGGAATCTCTCGCTGTTTCCTAAAGAAAGTTCAATTTGGCGAATTGCTTCCAAAAATCGCTCTTTATTATCACTTTCAAATACTTCACTCAATCGGCTGGGTTCTATCTCTAAATTTTTGCTAATTTCTGTGATAAACTTTGCCCAATCATCAGCGCTGACATCTGGTAAAGCCACTGAGGCGGGAGAACTGAGCCATTGCGATAAGCGATCGCGCAACCGCATCTCTTGTTCTTTGGGTAAAATTTCTGCGATCGGTACTTCAATTGGATCGAAAAGTGTGACTGTCGAATTCGACGTACCAAAATCTAAAGCAAACCATCCCGGAAATCTTTTTTGTTGTTTGTCGCTTGGTTCTTGTTCGCTATATTTGTTGAATTGAAAAGGGTTCATTATAGTATCACTTTCTGTTGTTTATTTTATAGCTGGCTAAAAACTGTAATGTTCTATCATAAAATTACAAATTTAGAGAATCATTGCGGTAAAAACTTTTAATTTTTGGTCTTGTAACACTGATTCTCTTTAGCACTGGCTTTTTTATTTGGCACCATATCTACGCCTACGCTTTTATATGAAAGGACGTAGGTGTAGCTCAAACTAGGTATTGCTATGAAAATTACGGTAGTTACTAAGTTGATGTTGAAGACTCTTGCTCAGTTGCAAGTCTTACTTGTTCGATAGTTAAATCAAGTAACTGGGCAACCTCTTCCATCGACATACCACGAGCTAAGAACCGAGATACAAGTTCAAGTTTTAGTTCTTCTCGTCTCTCTTGTTTAGCTTCTTGATAAACCCTAGTTTCTTCTAACTTAACTCCTAACATTGCTTCTACCTCTTCACGGCTTAAGTTTGCGAATTTATAAACTGCAATATCTCGACGCGATCGCGTCATGTCAAATCAAAATCGTCTGAGGGAGAAACAGCCGCCATTTCAGAAATAATCTGAAACCAAGTAGGAATTTGGATCTCAGATGGCAATTCCCCAGCTGCCAAATATCTTAGCAAAGTTTCTTTTTTTGAAAGGTTTTGCAGACTAGGAATAATTTGATCCAAAATACCTTCTAGTTCGGAATTAATTTGTTGATTAACTTCACTAACATACTGCACAAGATGGAGGCTGGCGCTAGCAGTAATTTCATCTCGCAGTCGCAGTACTAAAAGTTGGTGATTGCTGGATCTGAGTAAGCCTTGGCTTTTCTCTGGTGCCCAATCAAATATTTGACCAACGTTGTGTTTATCGTCTTGACGTGCTAAAGGGAAAATAATTTCGGGTGCAACGGTTTTGTCTTTACTACTGATTTCAGTGATAATTGCTTCTTTCCATTCGTTAGGGTCGCATCCTAGTAATAATTTGTAAAAGAGATCGGCATCTTCAAAACCAAATTTTTCTTCGATTTCTTGTTCCATTTCTGGGTGGAAAAATGCCTGCAATTGTTCGCGTTCTGGGGCTATATAATTTGATAATTGGTTCAACAAATCTACCACGGCTTGATGGATGCGATCGCGGGCAAAATCTTCTACTTCTTTAACGGTTTTCTCAAATACTGGATAAAAATCATCGCTCTTAGTCGGAAGGGAAGTATTTACGCGGTTTCCCCGATCGAATAATTTCCCGGCTGCACCTTTAGATTCTGCCAGAGCGATCGCTCCATTATTAGCTTTGTTGAAGAGTAAAGTCCACTGGTTCCAATTGAGGATTCTAAAGGTGAGTTCGTCTTTTACTACATCGCTGACGACAACACCGCGCCGGTCTTTGAGTGGTTCTTTGCCGATATCTTTTTGGAAATTTCTGTAGATTTTATCTAAGCTTTCGACCACAAAGCGCAATTCGATAAAAGCGGGATTATCGCCTGTGGGGATACCTTGCTCGTGAATTTCATCTATGATGTCTTTCAAGTGATCTTGTTGCTGACTCACCACATCAGCAGCTCTTTTAGTATCTTCATGAAGTTGCTTCAGACCATGAGTAGCTACGTGGGTTTGAATCAATTCCCGCAGCTTACTAAGTCCGCCATCTTGACTAAAGTAACCCAACTGTCTGCCCAAATAGCTACGGGTGTTAGATTCTATCAGCCGTTCACTTAATAGCTCCCATTTCTGTTGTAGCCGTTTAGACCGGTCTAGGTAATCAGGATAGTCTAGGTTAGCTAAAAATTCTGGTGAGCCTGCTTTGACTGTAGTAGAACGTTTTGCTAATTCAGCCAGTCCCAACAGTGGCGACAGTAAAACGATGCGGTCTTTTTGGGTTGTAAATGCTGCTGCACCGTCAATGGTAGTTTGCAGAACTTTGAGTTTTTGGAGAACCGTTTCCTCTTCTAAATGGCTATCTTCAATCAGATGGTCAAGTTCTCTTTCGCCACCCTCGCTATCTAAGGGTAGTTGATCGAAGCGACCCACACCGACAAGAATTAAATCTTTCAGGTCTTGGCCCGGTCGCTGCTGCTGCATCATCGTGAAGATTTTATTGGCGCGATCGCTCCCAGGAGATTTACCATTGAGCAATACCAAAATTGTCTGTACTTCTGCCAATTCTCGCAGTGACAAAAAGGTATCCCTAGCCCCCGAATTAGCAGCCCCCAATCCCGGAAAGTCGATGAGAATAAATTTAGCAGCGTCTGCAAAATCCCAAATTTCCCGTGAGATTTTCACATCGATATCGACGCGGCGGATTAGTGGGAAGCTATTTTGCAATAACTTTGTTGGTAGTCTCTGGGGTGGACTTGGTAATCTAATATGTGCTGGGGGTAGATCCTCAAATTTCAGAGTTTGGATTGCCATTGGCTGTTCAACGAGCTGTAGCCCCTCGCGGGCGGTGATAGCATCAATTTGGTAGTGCCCACCACACATAACCTCCCCATAAGCTTGATAAGCCCGCAGGAATAATACCAACTCCCGGAGTAAATAACGTAGCTCTAAATTGTTACTGCTATTCCACGCTTCTTCACACCAGCTAATAATATCTGTCCCAGAGTTGAGTTTCGATACTGGTATTGGAGGAAGCCCTGCTGCTGTTGTTCGTTTATTGGCTTCCCCTAGCATGAAGCGTAGACACTCATGTACTCCCTCATGAGAAAGATATTCTACTGTAAAGTTACTTAATTGCGTCGTTGCAAAATCATCTTGCGGAATAATATGTATGGCGGTAACATTACCTGTTGTGGGGTTTTCACTCACCGGTAAAGCATCTGCATATCCAATTAGACTGCCTAAAAGTAAGGTTTTTCCACTACTAAATTCTCCCATCACACCGATTTTGACAGGCGAAGTTGCCAGGTCCACAGTTTTCTGGGCAGCCGATCGCAAACGAAGAAGACAGTCATCAAGACTAGCTGGAACCCAATCTTCTTGTTTAGAAGGGTACTGGGGCACAGAATCTATCTTTCGGAGGATGAATTCGCCGTACTCCTTAAAACGGCCCAGTTTATCTGGTTCCATAAAGTAGTTTCCGCCTAACATTAATTTCTGTGAGCTTTATAACATATAAAATGCGATTACCAGCAATTGTTGCAACCAGTTGATATCACATTTAGCATTTCTCTCATTTAATTTGCGATTTTGCTATAGCAATCCTAAATCATTGGTAAGATTTGTTCTCTTTTTCTTGGCGTACTTCTCTACAAGATACTGTGCGTAACTCTACGAGTAATCAAGCTACATTGTAGTATTTCGTAGAGAGATAGTTCGTCATCACTTAGATTTCTCATCACTCACATAGGATTGCTATATAAGGCATTTTGACTAGTCAAGACTATTTTGAAAAATTGAGTTTTGTTGGGAACAATAAAAAAGAATACATTCATCATTATCCAAAATTAAAAATAAATAAAGTTGATTTTTATACCAAAAATTAGATAATAACTGCTTAATACAGACGTGGTTCTCAAACTCTTTTATACCCACTGATTTTAAGCAAGATAGATCCATCAGCCAGATTTTAATTCATGCTGAATTCTTCTTGATAAAAAATCAATATTTATTTTGGATAAAATTCTTGATTATTGTGAATTTTTTATAAAGATGTAAATGTGTTACAGAAACTCATATAGTTTTCGTAAAGCTAAATCAGGTTTTTGAGCAATGCAATTACATAGCTAAGATGAATTTATAAATGACTTCAAAAAAACAAAGTCAAACAAGCTTCCTGATATATAGATAATTTAAATTTCATAAAAAATGCTGAAGTTCATCTTAATGATAACTTCAGCGTTTTTTCAATTTATTTACAGTAAAAGAGGAATTGCTAGGCATATAAAAATAAATAAAGTATTAAGATAGTTAGAAGGTTGGCATAAACAAGATTATATCCATGTATTAAGAAGTCATATTTTCAGCATATTACCTCCATAATTTAGGCAGAGCAGGCAGGCAAAAGTGTTTTCTAAAAAGGTGCAGAGCTACGTTAAAGAAATCATAGTTGAAAAAGAAGAAATACAACAGGATGAAAAAGTATTTTGCCAGCAGGCGGATATTGCTCCTCTAATGATTTGGATGTCTGGATGCAATGCACTTTACTGTTACTTCAATTCTAATTGGCTGAAATTCACTGGAACACATCTAACAACAGCCGTGTCTGCATCTGCGCGAGAAGAGGAAATAGGCAATATTTGGACTGGCAGCGTCCATCCAGAAGATAGACAGCGATGCGAAGATATATACCTGAGAGCATTTGCGACGCACAATTCCTTCCAGAGACAATATCGCCTGCGTGGATCTGATGGCGAATATCGCTGGATTTTAGATACAGCCGCGCCACGATTTGCAGCAGATGGTAGCTTTGTCGGTTACATCGGTTATTGTGTCGATCTAACAGAAGTACCGATAGGGATAAGTCAACCTTCCATAACAGAAAGCAGCTCGCTATCTACAAATTTTTCTCGCCGTATACGTAAAATTACAGAAGATCAACTGCAAGCTGAAATTACCAAACGCCAAGCAGTTGAATCACAGTTACGCCAAAAAACATCAGAATTTGCAGCGATTTTGCAAGTACTTCCTGATTCATACTTTCGTCTTGATGCTGATGGAAGTATTCTGGATTACAAGCAAGGGTTGATAGAGAGTCTATATATTCCACCAGGAGACTGCCAGGGCAAGAGTTTGCGAGAATGCTTACCGACTGCTGTAGGCGATCGCTTCCATCAAGCAATAAATCAAGTACTTGAAACTCAACATGAAGTCAGTTTTGCATATACCTTACCGCTACCAGCAGAAAACAATAATTTTGAAGCTAGGTTATTACCATTACCAGACCAACAAATCATAGTTCTTGTCCGCGACACCAGCGACAACATCCAAGCAGCCTTAATAGAAAGTGATGCCAAGTTCCGCAGCATTGTGGAAAACGCCAACAACATTATTTTTGTGCTGACACTTGAAGGGATATTTTCTTACGTTTCTCCTAACTGGACTGAGATTTTTGGGCATGAGGTTGCAGAGGTTGAAGGCAAATCTTTTATTCCCTTCATACATCCTGACGATGTGCATATCTGTGCCGACTATTTCCAAAGAATTTTGACAACAGGCAAGAAACAAGAGGCAATTGAATATCGAGTTAAACACAAAAATGGTAATTGGCGATGGCATACAAGCAACTCATCTGCGATTAAAGATGCTAATGGCAATGTTTTGTACTTCGTTGGTATTTGCTATGACACTACTAACCGTAAAGAAACAGAAATAGCACTTAGAGAAAGCGCCCAGCGAGAAGCACTCCTCAATCGTCTTTCTAATCAGATTCGAGCTTCTTTGGATCTCAATCACATTGTGGAAACCGCAGTGCAGGAGATTCATAACTTATTTCAGGTCGATCGCTGCGTCTTCTTTTGGTATCAGCAAGACGCTGATGTACCATACTGGGAAAAAGTATATGAGGCGAAAAGTTCCTTTTTACCATGTCTACAGAACCAACAAGAAGCAACTCATGCCGAAATCAAACTAATCGCAGCCAAAACCTTGAACGGAGAAATCATCCGCATTGATGATACTGAGACTGTGGGCGATTCCATAGCACAGCAATTTTTGCAGGATTTTGGTTTCACTGCCTTTATGGCGCTGCCTGTACACACTCAATCTGGCGAAATTGGTGCATTTAGCTGTGGTTATTGTAGTGGCTTTCGGCCTTGGCTGAACAACGAAGTAGAGTTACTACAAGCAGTTACAGTTCAACTAGCGATCGCTATTGACCAAGCTAAACTTTACAGCCAAAGTCGCATCACCGCTCAAACAGCCCAAGACAAAGCCCAACAACTAGAAGCAGCACTGCTAGAACTTCAACAAACTCAAATGCAACTGATTCAAACTGAAAAAATGTCCAGTTTAGGACAATTGGTTGCAGGTATTGCCCACGAAATCAATAATCCCGTCAATTTCATCTACGGCAATATTAGCCACGCCCGTGAATATACCAAAGATTTGCTGCACTTAGTAGAACTTTATCAACAGAGTTATTGCCCACCAACACCAGAGATCGATCGACAAATCAATACCATTGATTTAGACTTTCTCAAGCAAGATTTACCCAAAATCCTGGAGTCTATGAAGATGGGAGCCGAACGCATTCGGCAGATTGTCCTATCTTTACGCAATTTCTCTCGCCTTGATGAAGACGGTATAAAAGCAGTGGATATTCATGAAGGGATGGATAGCACTTTGCTGCTATTGCAAAATCGCCTAAAAGCCAAACCAGGACATCCCGAAATCCAAGTAATCCGAGACTATGGCAATCTACCACCAGTAGTATGTCACGCTGGACAGATGAATCAGGTGTTTATGAATTTGTTAACAAATGCGATCGATGCTTTAGAAGAGTCATACGCTGCGGAAAGGCGTTCGCGTAGCGTCTCCAAGAGTTGCGCCTATGTCAATAGTCATACGCTGCGGAAAGGCGAAGCGTTTATGTCATTAGTAAACAACACTGAACAAAGGACAAACGATCAAGGAGAAATGACTTTTCCCCAAATTCGCATTCGCAGCCTCATTCAAGAAGACCATGTAATCATTAGGATTGCTGACAATGGCTCAGGCATGAGTGAGGAAGTACGCAAACGCTTATTTGACCCCTTCTTCACGACAAAACCTGTGGGTAAAGGCACAGGTATGGGATTATCAATTAGCTACCAAATCATAGTCCAAAAACACGGTGGCAACATCCAGTGTATTTCAGCACCAGAAGAAGGTGCCGAGTTTGTTGTGATGATTCCACTAAAGCAAGAACCCTCAACGTAGATATCAAACAATACAGATATGAGCGAAAAAACGTAGAGACGTAGCAGTGCTACATCTCTACAAGGGTTCTGGATAACGCATATTTAATTTCTAGAGATGTCTAATTTTAATCAAAGCTTAATTTAAACTTAACCTAATAGTTGTTAACTTAAGATTAACTCACTTTTTGCTGCAACATTTGAACCCCCTCAACAGCCTAAAATTTACAGGAATTGGGGGGATTATCTCTTTTAGTATAGGGAATTAGGTTGGAAAAACGTTGTAATGGTAGTACTATGTTTGCGTAGGCGTAGTCCAACCCAGATGATGTATACAACTATCTGCACCTACGTAACTGATAAAAAAATCCCTGAGTAAAAATAATATAGAAGGCTGGGATGATACAACCCCAAAGTCAAAATAGTATCACCTACACACGTGTTATCCACCTAAGTCATGTAATTGACGTAGATATTCCCCAATGGTCTGGAGATCCCATAGTAGAATTTGAGACTGTGGCTGAACTAAATAATGATGGTTATTACCTGCGGCGTTTTTCCTTGGGGGAACATAGCGCTACCCATATCAACGCCCCTAACAGTTTTCATAGTTATGCTGTGGGAATTGACCAATACCCAGCCCAGTCTTTGGTTGTACCTGCGGTAGTTATAAATATTTGCCAAGCCACAGCAGTTAATCCTGATTATGCCCTGACTATTGCTGATGTTTTGGCTTGGGAAGAAGAATATGGTGAAGTTTCTAGTGGCTGCGTAGTTATATTGAATACTGGTTGGCAGAAAAAGTGGTTTGATAAAAGTGCATTCCTCAATCATGATGCTCAAGGGATTCCCCACTTTCCAGGATTTGGCAGCGATGCCACTCAATTTTTACTTGATAAACGGCAAATAATTGGTGTAGCAATTGATACTCATGGTGTAGATCCAGGACAAGATAACAGTTTTGCGATTAACCGCTTGGTATTGGAAAAACCGCGCATTGTGTTGGAGAATCTAACAAATTTGGATCAACTGCCACCGAAAGGTACTACTCTAGCGATCGCACCTCTAAGATTACGTGGTGGTTCTGGTTCTCCTGTAGGAGTATTGGCGTTAGTGCCTTAACTTTTATATCGATATTTGGTTATTGCGCCAATTTCTTAAACTTGAGGATAACCTAGAAAGCAAGCAAACTTAATACACAAGTTTCAGTGGATCATCGGAGATTTTCAAAATGACAACTCCGCTATTTTGCCGCAATTATATAGACGGTCAATGGTTGAGTGCTATCGGTGAAGCAACTCTGGAACGCCGCAATCCTGCCGACAAAACCGAAGTCGTGGCCACATTTCCCCGTTCCCAAGTTAAGGATGTAGATACAGCAGTAGCCGCCGCCCGGAAAGCCTACCGCAGTTGGCGCCAAGTCCCAGCCCCAGCTAGGGCAGAATACATCTTTCGCGTTGGGGAAATATTACTTCAGCATAAAGAAGAACTTGCCCAATTAATCAGTCGGGAAATGGGTAAACCCTTGACAGAAGCTAGGGGAGATGTCCAAGAAGGTATTGACTGCGCCTTTTACAGTGCTGGCGAAGGAAGGCGGTTATTTGGGCAAACCACACCCTCGGAAATGTCCAACAAATTCGCTATGACTGTGCGGATGCCTATCGGAGTCTGTGCCTTAATTACTCCCTGGAATTTCCCTGTGGCAATTCCTTGCTGGAAAGCTATGCCAGCCTTGGTATGTGGCAATACAGTCATTCTCAAACCTGCTGAAGATACTTCCGCCTGTGCAACTAAATTGATTGAGATTTTTCAACAAGCAGGTTTACCACCAGGAGTAATTAACTTGGTGCATGGTGTGGGAGAGGAGGCGGGGAAAGCTTTAGTTGAGCATCCCAATGTAGATTTGGTGTCGTTTACCGGTTCCTCAGAAACAGGTGCTTTTGTCGGCGCGACTTGCGGCCGCACTCACAAGCGTGTCTGTTTGGAAATGGGTGGTAAAAACGCTCAAGTGGTGATGGAAGATGCGGATTTAGAACTTGCTCTCGATGGTGCAGTGTGGGGAGCTTTTGGGACAACTGGGCAACGATGTACGGCTACTAGTCGGCTGATTTTGCATCGTGATATCAAGGAAAAATTTACCGCGATGCTTTATGAGCGTACCAGTAAATTACGCTTGGGTGCTGGCAGTGACCCAGATACAGATATTGGGCCGATAGTCAATGAAAAGCAACTCCAGCAGGTGAGGAAGTATTTGGATATCGCTCGTGAGGAAGGGGCGAAGGTTTTAATTGGTGGAGAAATTGCTAGTGAAGGCTCATTAAAAAACGGTTACTTCTTTCAACCAACTATTTTGGATGATGTAACTCCTGATATGCGCGTCGCCCGTGAAGAGATATTTGGCCCAGTGGTGGTATTGATTGAGGTTAGTTCCTTTGAGGATGCGATCGCAATTCTCAACGATAGCAATTATGGTCTTTCTTCTTCAGTTTATACCCGCGATATCAACCGGGCTTTTACAGCCATGCGCGACATCGAAGCAGGTATCACCTATATTAACGGCCCGACTATTGGTGCAGAGGTACACTTGCCCTTTGGTGGTGTGAAACAAACCGGTAACGGACACCGCGAAGCTGGAACTACTGCTTTGGATGTTTTCACAGAATGGAAAAGTGTCTATGTTGACTTCTCTGGAAGTTTGCAACGCGCTCAGATAGATAACCGCAGTTAAGATAATGAACTATCTCTGGCTGTGCGAAAGTTTGAGCCAGGGGTAATTCATAGTAAATTTGGGTCAATTCCTTGTTGTTGTAATCTGGCTAAAAGTTCTTGAAGCTGCTGCTGAGTTTGTTCTAGCTGTTGTTGCTGTTGTGCGTTTACCTCTTCTGGAGTTTGGTATCTGTTACCATCTTGGTCATACCAAAACAGCCATTCTCGTGTTCTTCCTTGATAAATACCCTGTTCTCGTCCAATCCCTAAACCAATTTCTGGCATCCAAATTTGATCGCCGATTTGTAAAATATACTTACCTTCAACTAAGCGATAAACTTCTAAACGTTGACGCTTACGACGTAGCCGCGTTGGTGCATAAATGACGTAATATAAAATGCCTAATTGGGCATAATCTATTTTCTTTTGTTCATATTCGCCATTGTAGGTTTGAGAAACCACTTCTAAAGCTAAAATGGGCGTAATCCCTTCTTCTTCCCAGAAAACGTAACTAGAACGTCCGTTTTCTCCAACAAAACGTTCAACACCTAAACTCAAAAACCCATCGGGGACTATAGCTGGTTGTAATGGTGTATAGTAAATTCCCATGTTGATACCGAAAAACCAGTCATCACGGGTTTGCCAAATCGAGGCTAAGATGGCTAACAATAAATTAGGAATTAATATTTGTAGTTCGTTATCCACAGGGATATCATCAGAATCTGGTAATTCCGCCGATGAAGGTAGGCAGTCTAAGGGATTGTAGTTATACATAATACTTGGTGGTTGACAGTTATCAGTTAACACCATTTTTTCAGACTAGATGCAGAATTCCCGGAAGTGACTTCAGGGTTCTGCGATCGCTTAATTATAAAAACTTACTGCGAGCAAAGCAATCTCTGAGCAAAGCGATCGCTCTTTGATACCATTTTTTCAGATTAGATGCTCTAATAAGCCGCTTTCAGCCACGCTAGTACAGCAGGGCGTAAATAAGCCAACTATTTGGAATACCTGAAACGTTTTCACAATCTCCTAGACATTGCTTGCAGAAGTTTGGGAGAATCTAGAGGATATTCAGTCGGTAGCTTGAAATACCTATGACTAGTAAGGAAGAATTAAGAAGTGTTGCCTCAGAATTTCCATTATTTAATAATATTGAGCAAAAAAAAACATTTTTGTTTGTGATTGGGGCGTTATTTTCGAGAGTTATTAGTTTGAAAAAAGCCGCAGAAATCATGGAAATAGAACCTGATGTATTTCTTAAACTATTAGATGTAATCGGACTGGAATTTTCCTACTTGACTGAACAAGATATCGCTATAGAAAAGGATTGGTAGGGTGTTTGAAGGTTGTTTTTAACTCTTCTCCATGAATCTTTTTATCGCGTCTGAAATTTCTCGATATTTTTCTAGATTCTGCCGATGATTTTTATTTGCCAAATTTTGTTGCAGAAGAAATCAGTGCTAAATCTGATGCAGCTAGTCAGCAGGTAAAAGCTTTAATTGATGCCGACAAAATATTAGTTAAAGAAATTCAATTATTTTCCTTAGTCAATCGCCTAAATATGCGACTAAGGAGAGGAGAATCAGAGGCTATTGCTTTAGGCACTGAATTACAAACAGACTACATAATTTTAGATGACTTCGCAGCCAGAAAAGAAGCAACTCGACTGGGATTAAATGTTAAGGGAACCTTAGCAGTCATCAAGAAACTTCAGGTAGATGGCAAAATCACCATCAGTAGCACAGACCAATTGTATCAAGACATTCTGGCAATGAATTTCAGAGTCAAGCGTTGGCGTAGCCCGCCGCAGGCATCGCTCTTTGATGCCATTTTCTCAGATTAGATGCAGGGTTCACGGTAGTGGCTTCAGAGTTGACGTTAGTGACTCCAGGGTTGACGTTAGTAACTCCAGGGTTGACGGTAGTGGCTTCAGAGTTGACGTTAGTAACTCCAGGGTTGACGTTAGTGACTCCAGGGTTGACGGTAGTGGCTTCAGAGTTGACGGTAGTAACTCCAGGGTTGACGGTAGTGGCTTCAGAGTTGACGGTAGTGGCTTCAGAGTTGACGGTAGTAACTCCAGGGTTGACGGTAGTGGCTTCAGAGTTGACGGTAGTGACTTCAGGGTTGACGGTAGTGACTCCAGAGTTCGTTTTTGTTTGTTGCGATCACTTAATTATAAAAACTGATTACCAGCAAAGCAATCTCCGAAAAGTGCGATCGCTCTTGAACACCATTTTTTCAGACTAGATGCAGAGTTCATCTTTGTTTGGTGCGATCGCTTAATTATAAAAACTCATGGCCAGCAAAGCAATCTCTGAAAAGTGCGATCGCTCTTGAACACCATTTTTTCAAACTAGATGCAGGGTTCGTCTTTGTTTGGTGCGATCGCTTAATTATAAAAACTCATTGCCAGTAAAGCAATCTCTGAAAAGTGCGATCGCTTTTGAACACCATTTTTTCAAACTAGATGCAGGGTTCGTCTTTGTTTAGTACGATCGCTTAATTATAAAAACTCATTGCCAGCAAAGCACTCCATGAAAAGAGCGATCGCTCTTAAATACCATTTTTTCAGACTAGATGCAGAGTTCATCTTTGTTTGGTGCGATCGCTTAATTATAAAAACTCATTGCCAGCGAAGCAATCTCTGAAAACAGCGATCGCTTTGAATAAATCTTTTTGTTTTGCCCATAGACGCAAAGAAAACCGCAAAACAACTATTAAAAAAATATTTTTAGTCAAAAATTATACTAACTTCCTAACACTTGAGTTAGCTGTTGCAAGCACGACAAGCAAATATTAGCTTTATTCCAAGCTTCAGGGTTCTGAGAACGTAGAAATGGCCGGGAAATTACTCCTTGAGCAATAAACTTAAGCGTCTCAATTGTTTGTAACCATTCTTTGCGACAATCTAGACTTGCATGAGCAATTGCCCAAGCACAAACCTGGATCAATGATTAAAACTTTACTGGCAGTAGGATCACTACTGAGTTTCTGTAACCATTCAAAGAAACTCAAACGACCAGATTCATGCTCATTTTCTACCCATCCATTTTTGAAGAAATATCCATCAGATTGTGCTGGAAATAATTTCTGGGAAAAGTAGCGAATCTTTTGAGAAGCTAATACCCAGGCTTCAACATTTTTTCCACCAATTTGTAACCATTCATAATTCACTTGATTAAATTTTTGAGCCTTCTCAACTCGCTTTTTGATTCTCGATTTTGCAAATTCTGTTAGCCAGTTGGATGGTAAGTTAATTTGAGAACTTGACTGACCTAAATTCAGATTTAACTGCCACTGCGTTGGTGTTGAATGTTCATACCAGATTTCCCAGTTAGCAGAGTCGAATTTTTGAATCCATATCGTGACGATAACTGAGTTAATCTGTTCTTGTGCCTGAAATGAGACTGAAGTACTGGCTTGGTCAGAAATTTGACTTACTTGACATTCATCTAAAACAATAACTCCACCGTTTTTGGCACGGCATCGAATCAAAATACTCATCCCCGTTGGCAGAACATTTGGCGAAATTTCCAATTCTACTTGATTAGGTGCAGAATTAGTTTTGATGTAAACTTGTGATTGTTCTTCTTGATTTGCCGCCGGAAAGCATAGCCATTCTAAATTGCCCAATCGTTGACTATCTGCATTACAAAAGTCTAGTCCGGTTTCCTCTTTAAGATGAGTTAGACAAGTCGTAGCTAGTTCGTCTACCTTGGGTAATTTCTCGCCGTTGGATTGGCAAAATAGCTCTAGTTTATCAAGTCGGAATAAAGAACCTACAAAGGCAGAAACCCCATCAATTGAACTTGTTGGAGGTTTGAGTTGAGCAATGATAGGCAAAGTACTGAAAGATGTTTCCAAAAAAATTACTGGACGAATTGTAAAAGATTGATAAATTTTCTGTACTGATATTGCCAAACGGAACTGTTTAAACTGTTCATTTGGTTGAGGAATACCAATTTGTTCACACGCCTGACCTAAAGTCATTCCTTCGCATAAATGCTTAGTTAAATTAAAGATTACATTGCCGTTGTGATAAAAATTTAGTCTATGAATACGAAATTGGTGTGGCGTTACTTTCCATTCAGTAAGGGAGTTGAATGACCTCCACTGGCTTGGTATCTCTGAAGAACGAGGAATTACCCACCCATACAATAAACGGTATTCTCTGTTATTCTTGCCCATTTTGATTTCGAGCAGCCATAGATAAAGGGCGCAGGTATCAGCATCGTTTGGGCTGAATAATCTCTTTAGTCGAGAATCTTTGCTCAGATTCTCAAAGGATTGTGATAGGGTTACGTTGTTGGGAGGAAGTTGGGACATTGTTTGCAATATTTATTTACAACGTGGCTTTTGTGCAGGTATCTCTGCGACCACCTATTTTTAGCCTAAATAGCCCTTTTTTGTCACTCTCGGAAAACAATAATCTTAGGCAAATTCTGAGACTTTGATTTAATCGAGGTTTGAGGTTTTATTTCATAACAGAAACTAAAATTTCTAGATAAAAAGTAGAAATTAAAGCTGGGCTACCCTAGACGCAATTCTTTTAGGCGAGATTATCCATGACTCAACTCACACCTATTCAATTAAAAGATGGCACTATTATTTACATTGAGGCTACAAATAATGTAGATGCTCCGCCAGTCAGCATCGAAGTTTCTCCAGAGGGAGAAGAAGAAGCGCTAATTGATAAGGGATGGGATGCTGATGCTGCACAAAAACAGATAGTGCAAAATTTCCAAGCAATTGAAGGTACAATTCGGGCTTACACTGTTTATTCACTCAATGCTTTTAAGAAAATCCCTGTTGCTAATATTGATAAAGTCACTCTCACTCTTGAATTTGGCATCAAAGTTGGCGGTGAAGCAGGTATACCTTACGTGACTAAAGGCACGGCTGAAAGCAATCTGAAGGTAACTGTAGAGTGTTCATTTCCTGACCAACCGGAAAAGAAAACTCAGCAATCATGAGTCAAAGTATTAGCGCTGCCAAAATTTCAATTATTATTCCGGCTATTAATGAAGCGGGGAATATTAAAAAAGCCATTGCTACTACTCAAGCCAATCTAAATATAGAAGTCATTGTAGTCGATGGTGGCTCTAGTGATGATACTGTAGCGATCGCTCAGTTTTTAAATGTCAAAGTTATCTCATCATCTCCCGGTCGTGCTGTGCAAATGAACGCGGGTGCTGTAGCGGCTAGCGGTGAGATTCTGTTATTTCTCCACGCAGATACCCGTTTGCCAACTGGGTTTGATGAGATGATTTGCACAGCACTACAACAACCTGGGACTGTAGCTGGTGCTTTTAAGTTGCGGATTGATGCGTCACGTTTAAGTTTACGATGGGTAGAGTGGGGAGTAAATGTGCGATCGCATTTTTACCAAATGCCTTATGGCGACCAAGCAATTTTTTTAACAAAGGAAGTATTTCAGCAAATAGGCAGTTTTCCCGAATTGCCTATCATGGAAGACTTTGAACTCATGCGTCGTTTAAAACGCATCGGACGCGTTGTAATTATTCCCACACCAGTTGTCACCTCAGCCCGTAGATGGTTGCAAAAGGGAGTATTGAAAACTACGCTACTTAATCAAATAGTAATTATTGCTTATTTGCTCGGCGTTTCACCTGAGCGAATTTGTAGCTGGTATCGCCGAGAAAAATTTAAGAGGCTTTAAGCTGTTTCTCATGTGGGTAGTATATCTTAGGGGAATTGGATTTGAGGTGTAAATTTTAAAGTTGAGCCTCAGAAGGTCAACATTGAGCTTCAAAAGGTCAAAGTTGAGCCTCAGAAGGTCAACATTGAGCCTCAAAAGGTCAACGTCGAGCCTCAGAAGGTCAACATTGAGCCTCAAAAGGTCAAAGTTGAGCCTCAGAAGGTCAACGTCGAGCCTCAGAAGGTCAACGTCGAGCCTCAAAAGGTCAACATTGAGCTTCAAAAGGTCAACATTGAGCCTCTGAGGGTGAAACTTATAAAAATGAACAAGCGTTTATTCAATTCCAAACTCAAACTACTACTTCTAAGTTGCCTGATTATCACTCTAATAATTGCTGCTAAACAGTTAAATTTTCAGGGACTTTTACAGACCTTAGTCATTTGGGTTCACAGTCTTGGTACTTTAGGGCCTATTGCCTACATAGTTATTTTCAACTTAGCAACATTACTATTTATACCGGGTTCTCTTCTAACCCTTAAAGGTGGTTGTCTGTTTGGTGTATTTTGGGGATCAATATATGTGCTAATTGCTGCAACAATCGGAGCAACCTTGGCTTTTCTCATTGGACGCTACCTGTCGCGGGATTGGGTTTCTCGACAAATAGAAAAACATCCTAAATTTAAAGCAATTGATTTAGCAGTTGCTAAAGAGGGATGGAAAATTGTTTTGCTAACTCGTCTTTCACCTATTTTTCCCTTCAATTTATTAAATTATGCTTTTGGAGTAACACAGGTTTCTCTCAAAGACTATATATTAGGTTCCTTCGGCATTATTCCCGGTACTGTGATGTACGTTTATATTGGTTCTTTAGCTGGTAATCTTGCCATGATTAACACCTCTCATCAACCAATTACTCCAGAAACTCAAGTCTGGCAATGGGTAATGCAAGTAATTGGGTTGATTGCTACCGTTGCTGTGACTGTGTATATCACAAAAATTGCTCAGAAAGCATTAGCTCAAAGTGTGGCAATAGAAGAAATCACAACCCATGAAAAAACTAACAATCATTCAGATATTTAAAAGTATTGATGCCAGAAACTTGCAGAAGCTTTTTAGCCTCAGTGTATTAATATTACTAATATTGGCAAGTAGTTTCTCATTAAACACAGACTTGGCTTTGGCACAAGAATTGACAAATTCAAATTCTTTCAATCCCCAAGCAATTTTACGCGAAGCCTTGCAGTGGATTGATAGCCTGGGTGCGTTAGGAGCCATAGCTTTTATTGCCCTTTATATTATCGCTACCGTTGCTTTTTTCCCAGGTTCTATTCTCACCTTGGGAGCTGGTGTGATTTTTGGTGCAGTTTGGGGTTCTCTCTACGTGTTTATCGGTGCAACCCTTGGGGCTACTGCTGCTTTTCTCGTCGGACGTTATTTAGCAAGGGGTTGGGTTGCTGGTAAAATCGCAGATAACAAAAAATTTGCCGCCATTGACCAAGCAGTGGGTAAAGAAGGATTAAAAATTGTCCTGTTAACGCGACTATCCCCCATATTCCCTTTCAATTTACTTAACTATGCCTTTGGCATCACGGGAGTTTCACTTCAAGATTACTTCATCGGCTCTCTAGGCATGATTCCCGGAACCATCATGTATGTTTATATTGGTTCCCTTGCAGGTAATCTGGCCATGATTGGGACTGAGACTCAACCTACCAACCCGACTTTACAATGGGCAATTCGCATCTTGGGTTTGATTGCGACAGTTGCCGTTACAGTTTATGTAACCCGGATTGCGCGGAAAGCTTTAGAAGAGGAATTGTAGGGTAGCACCACTGTACAAATCTATGTCAACTGCTAATTGCTGTAATATCATGTCCGCATAATTAGTTATGATTCCCATAGTCATTGCACCCCCCTTAATCCCCTTGCTAAGAGGGGCTACGGTGTATATACAAGTCAAATTACCCCCCTTAATCCCCCCTTATAAAGGGGGGAAACAAGAAATCTAATTCCCTCCCCTTTATAAGGGGAGGGTTAGGGTGGGGTAAAAACCAAATTCGTAAACTACTTCAGACTTGTGTGTACGCCATAGTTGCTAAGGGCAGGAGAGACAAAGCGTAGCTTTGGCGGGGTTGGTGTTCTTGTAGCTAACTCAATCGACGCTATAAACAAGCATAAAAAATAAAAGACTGATCTGCCTAAATTAATCGGGATTCTTAATTTTAAAAGAGGTTTTGCCAATGACCAATTCAGATTTAGAGAGAGTCACAGTTCGCCCAATAGACGAGTATAACCAAAAGTTGGTATCTTACGTCCATCCGCCAAATTGGGTTAATCCTCAACCCGCCGATGTTTACGACTTGGTAGTAATTGGGGCTGGTACGGCGGGATTAGTAGTGGCTGCGGGTGCTGCGGGTCTAGATTTGGGTTTAAAGGTGGCGTTAATTGAAAAGCATCTCATGGGTGGAGATTGCTTAAATGTTGGTTGTGTACCATCTAAAACTATTATTCGTTCTGCCCGCGTCGTTGGCGAAATCTGGGATGCTAAAGACTTGGGAGTTAATATTCCCCAACATAATATTGATGTTGATTTTCCCAAAGTTATGGCCAGGATGCGGCGGATAAGAGCTGATATCAGCCCTAACGACTCGGCGGAACGGTTTCAAAAGTTGGGTGTCGATGTCTTTTTGGGTAGCGGTCGATTTGCAAGTAAAAATACGGTGGAAGTTGGCGATAAAACCCTCCGATTTAAAAAAGCTGTAATTGCGACTGGCGCAAGAGCTGCACAACTGTCGATTCCGGGAATTGAAAAGGCAGGTTATCTAACCAATGAAACGGTTTTTTCTCTAATTCAACGACCGGAACGTTTGGCGGTGATTGGTGGCGGCCCTATTGGTTGCGAATTGGCGCAAGCTTTCCGGCGGTTGGGTTGTGAGGTGGTACTTTTCCATAGCGGTTCTCACATCCTTAATAAAGAAGATGCTGAGGGTGCTGAAATTCTCCGAAAGGTTTTGATTAAAGAAGGAATTCGCCTGGTACTAAATTCCAAGTTAGAAGAAGTAGTAACTGTCACCGAAGGGAAACGGCTTTACTTTTCCTCTAATGGTCATCGAGATTCAGTGACAGTCGATGAAATTTTAGTTGGTGCGGGGCGATCGCCAAATGTAGAAAATCTAAATTTAGAAGCTGTGGGTGTAGAATACGACAAGCACCAAGGCGTGAAGGTAAATGATTATCTCCAGACGACCAATCCCAAAATCTATGCAGCTGGCGATATCTGCATGAACTGGAAGTTTACCCATGCTGCTGATGCCGCGGCGCGAATTGTAATTAAAAATACCCTATTTTCTCCCTTTGGCATAGGACGCTCGAAACTCAGTAGTCTGGTAATGCCTTGGGTAACTTATACTGACCCAGAAATTGCTCACGTAGGGTTATCCGAACACGAGGCGCAGAAATTGGGTATTGAGGTGACGACAATCAACATACCTTTTAATAGTGTAGACCGAGCGATCGCAGATGGTGAAGAGTTAGGATTTCTCAAAATCCACCATAAAAAGGGGTCTGATGAAATTATCGGTGCAACTATTGTCGCCAGTCACGCGGGTGAGATGATTTCAGAAGTGACTACGGCAATGGTGAATAAAATCGGTTTGAGCAAGTTAAGCAGTGTAATTCATCCTTATCCCACTCAAGCCGAAGCGATTAAAAAAGCAGCTGATGCTTATCGCCGAACACTCTTAACATCAAATACCAAAAAACTGTTGGGATTCCTGACAAAGTTATCTTAACCAAAATCAGTGAACAGTCGGATAACTGTTCACTGATAACTGATAACTTTTATGTCATCTCTAAACCAATACGCTTGGGTTAAGGGTTATTGGCGTAGATAATTATTGGTCTTTCAAGACGCGATAAATCGCGTCTCTACATCAGGGTTTTGTTGCTCATTCTAAACTGTATTTATCTCTAAACAGGTCGGAAGCGATCGATCTCACCTCCGGTCAAGTTTGCGTAATACAAATTACCATCAGGGCCAGTGGTGATTTGTGTAGGCAGTCCTAGATTAGGCCTGTCTGTTTGGGAAGCAAACCGCTTAACTGAGGTAACTTTACCTTGACTATTTAATATCAAAGCATCGATAGTTCCTTGACTGAAATCACCAATGAATAAGGCACCTTGATAGATTGAAGGGAAAGTATTACCTGTGTAAAAATCACCCACGAGAATCGAATTAGAACCAGAATGCTTGTAAGTGTACAGTGGTTCTGTTACAGATGAGCCACTATTATAGAAGGCTTTTGCTGCATCTAAATTAGCGTAGGCTGGTTGTTTCAGACTGACGACATTACCATTTGCATCAAGGCCACCTTCATAGAATGGCCAGCCAAAGTTAGCTCCTGGTTTTCCGATATTGACCTCTTCGTAAGTACCTAAGCCAACATCACCAATTACGGGGGTATTGGTCTTTTTATCAATTGTGAAACGGAAGGGATTACGCAGACCTAAGTCATAAACTTTGGAAATATTGCTATTGGCGTCACCGTTGTAGAAAGGATTGCTTGATAAGCCTTTACCAGTAATCGGGTCAATCCGCAGAATCTTGCCGGATAGATTATTCTTATCCTGGACGCGAATTGCTCTGGGGTCTACTCCATTGTAGGAAGTACCATCTCCTAAGCTAACAAACAGAGAACCATCAGTACCAAAATGTACAGAACCAACTGAGTGAGATTCACTATCATTGGCTATAAAATTCTGGACATTTTGGACTTTATCGAGATTATTGAGATAATCCTGCAAGCTGGTAAACGGCTTACCAGTATCTTTGTTGAGAATTCCTGATGGTGCATAGCCAAGTGTGACATTTGTACTATTTCCATCAGGCTTGACAATATTCGCCCAAGTGCCATTTGTGCCGAGTAGTACAACTTCGCTGCCAGCGATCGCAGTAGTGTAATTAGTCTTGGGGTCGGCTGTAAAGCGACTTAGCCGTGCAGTACGATTCCCATTCTGATCGGGATCGTCCAATGTACTATTGGGATTGTTCTTAGAATTGCTTGTATTAGTTTCTGGTGGATCGTAGGTATACAACAGGTAAACATAGTTGTTGCCGTTTGGACTTTTGCCAAAATCTGGATGTACAGCAATGCCTAACAGACCGCGATCGCGCGTATCATTTACCTCTCCGCGAATATCAGTAAATGGTGTTGATAATAAGGTACCGTTTTTCATGACTCGCACTACCCCATTTTTCTGGGCAATGAACATACTGTTACCATCAGGTGCCCATTCAAAAGCTGTAGGTTGATTCAAACCAGAAGCTACCGTATCTAAAGCAAAGTTACCAGAATCATTATCAATAATAGTGATACTTGTCTGTTGATTAGTTAACTGCACTCCAACTGGGTTACTGAACTTCAAAGCAAATGTTTCATTTGATTCCCCAACGTTGTCATTAAGAATGGGGATAACAATTGTGTTGCTGGTTTGTCCGACTGCAAAACTCAAGCTTCCAGATACAGCCTGGTAATCAGATCCAGCTTTAGCAGTCCCATCTTGGGTTATGTAGTTGACGCTAGCAGCCGCCGAAGCATTGCCCCGTGTAACTGTCACCTTAGCAGTACCGTCACCCTCACTAACTACTGGCTGACTGAAATCGAGGCCGGAGCGATCGTTGTCTTGAATCGTAATTGCGAGAGTTCTTTGGACTCCGAGTGTTGCTCCCTCTGCCTGATCGATGACAAAATTAAAGGTTTCATCTGCTTCTATCGAGGAATCATCATTGATCGGAATGGATACCTGCGCACTGCTTTGTCCCGCCGCAAAAGTCAGTGTTCCAGCACTTTCAATACCTTCACTCCCATAGTCAACTCCTTTTGTAGCAGTATTACCTATAGTCGCATATTTGATTGAAGATGTACCACTTAAATCTCCAGTTCTAAGTATTTTAACGGTAACACTATCACTGCCTTCGTTCACAGTCGTCGAAGACGATCCTAATGTGATAGTGGTCTGAAGAAATGGTGAATAAAGTTGAGACTGAGGAATGATTTCCTTCGCCTGAGAGGCGCTTGACCAACGCAGTTGAGAAACAGCATTGCCTTTATTTTCGTAGTACTCAAGTTTAATATCGTATTTCTGACCTGCAACCAATGCGATCGAGCCACTGGATTCGGTGGCAGATTGATTGATAAACTGATTGATGATTTGTTGACCATTCACCCACAGCCGCACACCATCATCAGCAGTGGTGTAGAACTTGTAAGTTTCGCTGTACTTGGCTGCTACCTGACCTGTCCACCGCGCTGAGAAGCTATCTGCATCAATCGACGGAGCGGGAGAATCAGCGCCCCAATTAAAGTTCACCGTCGGATTTGTAGTAGTTACTTTCAGGTTAGTGAAGTCGATGTTGTCGTAGTACTCTCCTTTGAGTCCATTGCCACTACCACCACTACTAGGTGTGCTGACATTACTATACAGTTGGGACTGAGGAATGATTTCCTTCGCCTGAGAGGTGCTTGACCAACGCAGTTGAGAAACGGCATTGTTTTTATTTTCGTAGTACTCAAGTTTAATATCGTACTTCTGACCTGCAACCAATGCGATCGAGCCACTGGATTCGGTGGCAGGTTGATCGATAAACTGATTGATGATTTGTTGACCATTCACCCACAGTCGCACACCATCATCAGCAGTGGTGTAGAACTTGTAAGTTTCGCTGTACTTGGCTTCTACCTGACCTGTCCACCGCGCTGAGAAGCTATCTGCATCAATCGACGCATTGGGGGAACCAGCGCCCCAGTTAAAGTTCACCGTCGAATCTGTGCGAGTTACCTTCAGGTTGGTGAAGTCAATGTTGTCGTAATACTCTGCTTTTAGTCCGTTGCCATTACTAGCATTACTGACATTACTAACATTACTAGATGTGCTGACATTACTATACAGTTGCGACTGAGGAATGATTTCCTTCGCCTGAGAGGTGCTTGACCAACGCAGTTGAGAAACGGCATTGTTTTTATTTTCGTAGTACTCAAGTTTAATATCGTACTTCTGACCTGCAACCAATGCGATCGAGCCACTGGATTCGGTGGCAGGTTGATCGATAAACTGATTGATGATTTGTTGACCATTCACCCACAGTCGCACACCATCATCAGCAGTGGTGTAGAACTTGTAAGTTTCGCTGTACTTGGCTTCTACCTGACCTGTCCACCGCGCTGAGAAGCTATCTGCATCAATCGATGCATTGGGGGAACCAGCACCCCAGTTAAAGTTCACCGTCGAATCTGTGCGAGTTACCTTCAGGTTAGTGAAGTCGATGTTGTCGTAATACTCTGCCTTGAGTCCATCTCCTTGAGAGAGTAGGCTAGAGCGAGCAGAAATGCTGGTTTGCCCTTGGTCAATGCTTTCTAGAGATGATTTAGTTGTAATTACTGGGCTTACAGATGTTGATAAGTTTTGATTTGATGCCATAATTAATGTTGCAGGATTAGTTTTGCATTGATGAATATTTCAACCAAGAATGCATCATAAAGCTTGATATAAATATATTGATCGGCTAATCATTGATTGGCTTATAAATATATCTTTATTAATTACTAATTATGAATAATTACTTGAAGAACATATTAGTCTTTGTTTGCTTTCAAAAAATTACTGAGTTTTTGAGACCTTCTAAATTTCACTGATGTGCAGATGCATATTCAGTAAGGCAAGCAATGCTCAAGAAAGCAAATACATGCGTAATTAGTCAAATGTAATAACTTTACATAGATTACTTAAGTATCCTTTTACTTCTACATATTTGACAATAGATAGCGGTGTTATGTCTATCTTGTTTATGGAACTTTGTTTAAATATTCACATTGGCATATTCTTTTTTAAAGGAATATAAAAGTTTTGATAATGTTTAAGTAAAAATTGCCAAAGTACCGGATAATTTAATGTATTTTATCTACAGATTTATTAACTATATAAAAATTTGATAAAGAAAAA
Source organism: Nostoc sp. JL23 (assembly GCF_017115065.1). Classification (NCBI taxonomy): domain Bacteria; kingdom Bacillati; phylum Cyanobacteriota; class Cyanophyceae; order Nostocales; family Nostocaceae; genus Nostoc; species Nostoc sp. JL23. The sequence goes on along the minus strand of NZ_JABXKN010000100.1, from coordinate 47,322 downwards.
TTTTAATATTTAAAGATTTAAAAAACTAATATTTATCTATATTTCATTTGAATATTACTTTATCTCTTTGTTACCAGAACCAGCAGAAATATAGTAATAACCTAAAATCAGTGGAAAAAAACTTTGCAAAAGCCTCACCAGTCATGCATTTAAGCTAGAGAACACAATTTACTGGAATTAAAAAATAATCAGTTTGACCTTGCACATCCCACTTTCCCCTAGACTAGGGGCAGCAACCTTGTTCAAACTGGCTGAGGAAAGTGGACTTTGACTGAGACAAACAATTTAAACTCTACCATCCAGAATCTCTCACGCAGGGAATTGCGAGATTTAGTGCGGACTCAGCTGCAAATGCTCCTAGAAGCAGGAGACTTGCAGGGAGCAAAAGCTATTCTCGTACCCGTGCAGCCTGCGGATATCGCCGAGGCGATTGAGGGTTTGCCAGAAGCGATGCACGCTTTGGCTTTTCGCTTGCTTTCTAAGGATGAAGCTATAGAAGTTTATGAATATCTCGACTACAGTGTTCAAGAACGGTTAATTGAAGAACTTAAAAGCCAGGAAGTCCGCGATATTGTCGATCAAATGTCGCCGGATGACCGAGCTAGGTTATTTGATGAATTACCGGCAAAAGTCGTCAATCACCTGCTAGAACAACTGAGTCCAGCAGAACGTCAAGCTACAGCCCAACTATTGGGTTATGAAGCTGATACAGCTGGACGAATTATGACGCTAGAGTTAATCTCGCTGAAAGAAAACTTTACAGTATCTCAAGCTCTAGAGCGAATTCGCAACTTAGCTAATGCCAGTGAGATGATTTATTATCTTTATGTCATGGATGCGGCAAGGCGCTTAACGGGGATTGTATCGTTGCGGGAATTAGTAACGTCTCAGCCTGAGCAAATTATTGGCGAAATTATGACCCGTGATGTGGTGTTTGTTTACACTGATACAGACCAGGAAGAAGTTGCAAGATTAATCCAAAGATATGATTTTTTGGCTGTGCCCGTGGTAGATCGAGAACAGCTTCTAGTAGGTATTGTTACGGTGGATGATGTGATTGATATTCTGCAACAAGAAACCACCGAGGATATTTATGCCTTGGGTGGTGGTGTGCAGTCGGGGGGCGACAATTATTTTCAAATGAATTTGCTGGAAATCGCTCGGAAGCGGGTAGTCTGGTTATTGGTCTTACTTGTAACCAATACCGTCACAGGCACGATTATTAAGTCGCAAGAGGATCTTTTAGCAAAAGTGGTGGCACTAACAGCCTTTATCCCCTTGTTGACTGGTACTGGGGGTAATGTAGGCGCTCAATCTTCCACAGTGGTGATTCGTGGGATGAATACCGATGAAATCCGATCGCTTGGTGCATTGCAGGTAATCGGCCGGGAAGCGATCGCTGGGGCACTATTGGGAGGAATGTTAGGTACGATCGCTACTGTCTGGGCTTATTTTCTGCAAGGACGATTAGAAGTAGCGATCGCTGTAGGCACTAGTTTGGTAGCTATTTCTATTTTGGCTTCGATCTCCGGTTCAGCACTGCCATTTCTATTTCGCTATCTTCGTTTAGATCCGGCATTAATGTCTGCACCATTCATTACCACAGCAGTTGATGTTGTAGGTGTTTTGATTTATTTCAATTTGGCGCGGGTAATTTTAAAGTTATGAAAAAAGTCATTAGTCATTAGTCATTAGTGAATAACACACTACAAATGACAAAGGACAAATGACTAACTTAACTTTTATAATTCTGATTCCGTATCTGGAGCAACAATTTCGCCAGTACCTAATTGCAGTATCAAGTCCTGCTCAGTAATCAAGCCGCTGAGTTCCTTCACTTGTAAATTCATTTCTTCACAAGCTTGTCTGAGTTCTTGGGCAAATTTATTGAGGTCTTGACCATAGCCACATTGATAAGCAGCGGTTTCAATCCCTTGCTTGGCATTTGCTCTAGCACAATCTACTAATTCTGTGCCATGCAGTGGTGTAAGAGATGCCATAAACCTTGTTATTATTCTTTAAATGTACGCTGTTAGCCAGATTATCAATATTTCTACATGAAATCATCCCTCCAATGGATGACCATGAGGGTAGAGTTATAAGTTTAGAATTAGGAGTTAAAAATTAAAATTTGTAAGTTTAAAATATATCGTTTATAACTCTTAATTCCTAACTCCTCACTCATAACTCCTAACTATTTTAATTACCCGTTTACAACATCTCCACCATTGACATGTAACACTTGTCCAGAGACATAAGAACTATCATCAGAAGCTAAATATACGTAGCTAGGAGCAACTTCTTCTGGTTGTCCGGCTCGTTCCATTGGTACTTGTTTACCAAAAGTTTCAACTTTCTCTTCGGGAAAAGTTGAGGGAATTAAAGGTGTCCAAATTGGCCCTGGCGCGACAGCATTAACCCGAATTCCTTTTGATACCAAATTTTTTGATAATGAACGAGTAAAAGCAACGATCGCACCTTTTGTAGAGGAGTAATCTAGTAGTTGTGCATTACCTTTATAAGCTGTTACTGATGTGGTATTGATGATAGAACTGCCCGCTTGTAGATGCTTGAGTGCAGCCTTAGTCATGAAAAACATCGAGAAGATATTAGTGCGGAAAGTTCGCTCTAGTTGTTCTTCGGTGATTTCTTCAATACTTTCTTTCGGATGTTGTTCGGCGGCGTTGTTGATCAGAATATCGAGTTTGCCAAACTCACCAACTGTTTGTTGTATGGCTTGCTGACAAAAACTTTCATTGCCAATATCACCTGCAATAGTTACTGCACGACGCCCTTGTTTTTCTACCAAATGTTTTGTTTCTTTGGCATCATCGTGTTCATTAAGGTAAAGAATTGCCACATCTGCACCTTCTTTTGCAAATGCGATCGCAACAGCACGACCAATCCCACTATCTGCACCCGTAATTAATGCTACTTTATCTTGTAACTTACCACTACCCCGATACTGAGCATCATCTGCTTTGGGTTTTGGTGTCATTTCTGATTCAACACCTGGTGTTTCTTGTTGCTGTGGCGGTTGTAATTTTTGCTCTTTTTTCTCTTTTGATTTAGCCATCTGTTTTACCTTGGTAATTGAATATTGAATGGGTATTGGAAAAGGGGAATTGGGCACTAGTTATACTCCATCTTTCTCCTATTCCCTATTTCATAACTAAACCTTGGATCGAAAATTCAACCCAAGGTTTATTTTTTGCTTTGACTCTCACTAGCCATTTGCAATTTTAGGCATTTATATCCTCGATGTTTGCCAAACTTACTTATTCCAGCAACTCTACGCAACTTACATTATTTATCCTTACGCCTGACCATGGAAATAAATACACAACTCTAATGTGATGAAGAATTTATCTTTTTCATCTGCTTTCAAGTTAACTATTATATTGCTGTACTTTATCGCCCCCTAGAGGTAAAGTAAGCAGCAATTAGGTCAACCTTAAGAGGGAAGAGAATTAAAGAAGTCGGCGATTTGCAGGTTGCTATAGTTTGATTGATCCTTGCTGACTTCCAGAAAATTTTTACAAAACTACCTGAATCTTGACACGGTGACTATACATCGTCCAAAAGGGTGCGTGGTGCGCTACATTGAGATCATTAGAGGGCAGGGGCTATGGCAACATTAAATATTTCCGAGTTAGAACAGGTTGAAAAGTTTCGCCACTTACAATTAACCCTGCGCGATCGCTGGAAAACGAGCGAACTATTTGACAATAGCGAAGCGGATATTTTAATTATTCCCTCCTTGAGTCTCGACCAGCGCGAACTCCAAAAGATTGAAGGCTGCGAACATTATGAAGAAAGATTACTATTTTCCTTAATTCGGTTGCGGAATCCCCAAACTCGGCTGATTTATGTAACATCAGTACCGCTGCATCCAAGTATCATTGATTATTATTTGCAGCTCTTGCCGGGTATTCCTTTTTCTCATGCTCGCAATCGCTTGCTGTTACTTTCTACTTACGATTCCTCCCTTAAGCCTCTGAGCCAAAAGATTTTAGAACGCCCCCGGTTGCTAGAGCGGATTCAGCAATCTTTGAGGCTAGACAAATCATTTATGATCTGCTATAACTCTTCGCACTGGGAAGGCGAATTGTCTTTACAATTAGGTGTACCACTGTATGCTGCTGCACCAGATTTACAGATTTGGGGAACAAAAAGTGGCAGTCGGCAAATTTTCAAGGAAAGCGGAGTACCGCATCCAGATGGCAGCGAAAAAATTTGGAACCCCACAGATTTGGCAGAAGCTACCGTTGATTTGTGGGAACGCCAACCAACATTAAAACGGGTAGTAGTAAAACTCAACGAGGGCATTTCTGGCGAGGGGAATGCATTGTTGGATCTCAGACCGATTGAGAATTTAGCACCAAACATTGGTACTCATGCCGAAAGGGTAGCTGCAATTAGCGATCGTTTGGCAACGATGCGCTTTCAAGCAAAACTTGAGACGTGGGATAATTTTTCGGGAAGAATCCCGGAATTAGGGGCAATTACGGAAGCATTTGTGGAAGGGGAAATTAAGCGATCGCCCAGCGTCCAAGGACGGATCACACCCCAAGGCGAAGTGGAAATCCTTTCAACTCACGACCAAATTCTCGGAGGACCAGACGGTCAGATTTATCTTGGTTGTAGCTTTCCTGCTGATGAAAGATATCGATTGCAATTACAGCAATTGGGACTTCAAGTTGGCAGAAAACTAGCAGACAAAGGTACTTTAGAGCGGTTTGGGGTAGATTTTATCGCTGTTGACAAGGGTAACGGAGAGTGGGATATTCAGGCGATCGAAATTAACCTACGTAAAGGTGGTACAACTCATCCATTCATGACCCTGAAATTATTAACAAACGGTCGCTATGACCTTTCCACGGGTTTATTTTATAGTCAACAAGGTCGTCCAAAATACTACGTTGCCACTGATAATCTCCAAAAAGAGCGCTATCAGGGATTATTGCCTAATGATTTGATGGATATCATCGCTCACCACAGATTGCAGTTTGACAGTGGTACAGAAACGGGTACAGTGTTTCATCTTATGGGTTGCCTTTCGCAGTTTGGCAAGGTGGGATTAACCAGCATCGGTGATTCTCCGCAACAAGCACAAGATATTTATAACAAAGTTGTCAAAGTTCTGGATGAAGAAACCCGTAGCGACAACCGTGATTTCTCGGCGTTTTCAGATTATTCCTTTCCCGTGGTTTGGGATGAATTATAGGGGAACACTTCGGTTAAGGCAAAAGACGCGATAAATCGCGTCTTTGCGGTCTAGAATTTTCATCAAAGAACCTTAACCGAACCGTATTGATTGAGAACCGCTATAAAATTATGATTACCGCATCTGTGCAAAAATCGGAAAAGTCCCTTTAGGTGATTAGTTCTGAATGTGATCGCTATTAGGTAAATTTTGCTGATTGCTTGGCTGTTTACCAGATTGGAATTGAGTATATATATAGGTTACTACTGCTAAAGTCACCCCAATAGCCAACACCACCCCTACAATTCGCAAGAAATTGGGAGTAATTCTCGTAGTTAGCTGCTCACTTAGCCTTGGTTGGTAAATAGTGTCATCCGTTCGTGCTTGTGGTCTGCTTTGATTAGACGCACGTCGTGGCTGATATAACGTCACATCTGGTGGCACTTGTTGCCCGCCTTGATTAGATCCTGGTCGCGGCTGAAACAACGTCTTATCTGGTGACACTGGTGGTCTATTTTGATTAGCTGCTGGTCGCGGTTGAAACAACGTCTTATCTGGTGGTACTTGTTGTCCACCTTGATTAGATGCTGGTCGTGGTTGAAACAATGTCTTATCTGGTGGTACTTGTTGCCCACCTTGAGTAGATGCTGGTCGTGGTTGATATAACGTCACATCAGGTTTGCTGGCGTTGGTATTATTCACAGGACTCTGTTGATTTCTATCGATCGGGTTAAATGGTCTGGGAACAGTTTCGTGATTTGAACCTTGATTGGATGGAGATAGAGGACGCAGAATCGTGTCGTCGTTTGATTGCCTGGGAACAGTTTCGTGATTTGAGCCTTGATTGGATGGAGATGGAGGACGCAGAATCGTGTCGTCGTTTGATTGTCTGGGAACAGTTTCGTGATTTGAGCCTTGATTGGATGGAGATGGAGGACGCAGAATCGTGTCGTCGTTTGATTGTCTGGGAACAGTTTCGTGATTTGAGCCTTGATTGGATGGAGATGGAGGACGCAGAATCGTGTCGTCGTTCGATTGTCTGGGAATAGTTTCGTGATTTGAACCTTGATTGGAAGAAGGTTGCGATCGCCCAGTAATTTGTCCGGGTACACTAGATTCTGTGGCAAATTTGGCAGCAGCTTGCAAAGCCTGATTTAGTTCTTCTACCGTTGCAAATCGGTTGGCTGGGTTCTTCTGGAGGCATTTCATTACCACGGCTTCTAATTGTACGGGTAAATTCTCGCACCCTGGTTGCGATCGCAGTGGTTTTGGTGGCTCATAAGCATGAGCTAATACCCAAGAAGCCTCACTAACATGACTACCCTTAATGCTGATTCCAAATGGGTCGGCGGCACTCAGCATTTCATAAAGGATAATCCCTAAGCTGTAAATATCACCTCTAGCATCCAGGTTTTGATCGCTTTGGATTTGTTCAGGAGGTGCGTAACGAAATGTACCGATAAATGTACTAGTTATATTTGTAATATTGGAATTTTCAGAAGATTCACTACGAATTTTGGCAACACCAAAATCCAAAACCTTCACCCACTCTCCCAAATCTGTCGGGATCAAAAATATATTATCTGGCTTCAGGTCGCGGTGAACTACCTGAATATGTTCAGTGGTTTTGCCACCATCTCGTTGGAGAGTAACTCCTTGATGGGCAAGCTGTAGACCTTTACAAACTTGCGCCATAATCTTCACCGTCCGCTCAACAGACAGCCGCTTTTCGCGCAGCAGTAATTGCCTGAGAGTTTGCCCCCGTAAATATTCCATTACATAAAATGGAAAACCTTCCGGGGTTACACCACAATCACTAATCTTAACAATGTGGTCGCTTTGCAAAGCAGCACAAACTGCCACCTCCCGCTCAAAACGCTTTCTCATTTCGAGCGATGCCACTAGCGTATCTTTGAGCAACTTCAACGCTACCTGCTGACCAACACGGGTATCTGTTGCTAGGAAGACTTCTCCCATGCCACCCCCGCCTAACCGTCTGTCTAAACGGTATCGCTGGTTATCACCTACAAAGCGACCATTCCAAGAATTTGAAGAAGGTGGGGATTTCATCTGGGGGAACCCATCCTAGTTACTTTAAAATGTTAACTTTAGTCCGAGATAGTACTAGTATTACAAATAAATATAAGTGGTTGCTTAGTAACTTAGATAATTATTAGTAATATATGCTACTAAGCAATTCTCTAATTATACTCAGCTTAACATAAAAGTAATACTAGAAATTTGATGAAATGTTTAAAATTAAGACTTATGGCAGTTGAAATTTGTTTCTAATGTTAAGTTAACGCAAATTCGACGACAATCCGCGTCACAGAATATTTAAAGTTTTGCAAAATATATTCTGTCAATGTGCTATGGCGTACATGATTAATATGTGCTATTGCCATGAGGAATGAGGATGAGTAATGTGCTCTCTATAGCCGCAGTGACAGCAGTACTAAAAGTCTTGCTGGAAAATGCCTTAGTCAGCGATCCGATCGCTGCTAGTGTTGGTGATGTGATTGTAACTGCCCTACCGCCCGATCGAATTTCAGTTGAAGCTGACGAGCGCGCTCAAATCAATCTCTTTCTCTATCAAGTAACGCAAAATCGGAATGTCGATTGGGTATCTCAAGAATTTCGCAGCAGGCACTCACCTATTAATGGAAACTCGCGCTCTCGGACTCCGCCGCTGGCTCTTGACCTCCACTACTTACTAACAGCCTATGGAGCCAAGGATTTTCAGGCAGAGCTTTTACTTGGCTATGCAATGCATTTATTACACAAAACACCAGCGATCACATCTGATATTATTGAAAATACTTTGATAAATGCATCTACAACCAATACTTCAAGTGCTTTTTCGCAAGCTGTAGCAAGTGTGTCTGTATCTGATTTAGCTGAACAAATTGGGCAGATCAAATTGACTCCAGAGTTTTTTAACATGGAAGAAACTTCTAAGTTATGGTCTGCTTTACAAACACACTATCGACCTTCAGCTACCTATTTGGCGTCAATGGTATTGATTGAAAGTGCCAATGACAAGTCTGAAAATTTTTACATGATGCCCTTGTCTCAACCGAATATAGAGCAAGTTATAGCTCCGGCCAAGACTGAACAAATGATTGTTACAGGTACAACACTAGTAATTCGTGGTAAACGGTTACGCGGTGAAATCACACGAGTTCGTTTCGGCAATACGGAGACATTACTAGTACCTCAAGAAGTAAAAGAAACGCAAATCAGCTTGTTAGTCCCACCAGATTTATACGCAAGGGTACAGGGTGTCCAAGTTGTACATCTAACAATGGGCAATGCAGGGCAAACGAATCATCTAGTTGAATCAAACGTTGCGGCTTTTGTCTTACATCCAACAATTACAGCATTCGTCGCTCAAGTGGAAAATAGCGGCGACAATTTACGTGCAGCAGAAATTACCGTTAAATTCCAGCCCAAAGTAGGTAAGGCACAGCGGGTAGTTTTGCTACTCAATGAGGTATCAGGTGATAGTCCGGTAGGTTATTCTTTCTTGGTTATACCACCGACTCAAGACACAGATGCAATCACGATTCCAGTCAAAAATGTCAAGCCAGGAACTTATATTGTCCGGGCGCGGGTAGATGGCGCCGAAAGTCCACTGCAAAAGAATCAGTTTGGGGAATATGATTCGCCACAGGTGACAATTTTATGAATGCTACGACAATTAATCACAATTGGGATGAGGCAAACTACCATTACTTATCAGCAGCCCTAGCCGTGGTGCGTGGTATTTTAGAAAATCACACGGCAAAAGAGCAAAATCAACCTGAAGAGAACAACCAAGAGCCTTTACAACAGGCATTACAGGAAGCCGCTGCTGCTATGCCTGCACCATCGGCATTGGAGAGAGTCTGCAAAATGTTTAACCTCTCATCCTTTGAACGTGATTTGTTGCTGTTGTGTGCGGGTATGGAATTAAATGGATATTTTGCCAAATTGTGTGCTATAGTTCACGACGATTCACAACGAGCTTACCCAACTTTGGGTTTAGCTTTAGCAGCTTTACCTAACGTCCACTGGGATGCGATCGCTCCAAATGCTCCCTTACGTTATTGGCGGTTAATTCAAATTGGTGATGGTCATTCCCTGACTCTTAGTCCCTTGAGAATTGACGAGCGAATTTTACATTATCTCACGGGTATTCAATATCTTGACGAACGGCTAGCTGGTATTATTGAGCCATTACAAGAGGTTAGCGATTTAGTACCCTCGCATCAAGATTTAGCAGAGCGAATCGCAGCAGTTTGGTCACAAGCTTACAAGGTTAATAGCTTGCCTATCGTCCAGTTATCTAGTGGTGAAACTGCCAGTAAACGTGACATTGCCGCCACAATTTGTCAACTTCAGGGTTTAAGCTTGTGGGTAATGCCTGCACAAGTCATTCCTTTAGCACCTGGCGAGTTGGATAATCTCATCCGCCTGTGGACTCGCGAGACGATTTTAAGTAAGAGTGCCTTACTTATAGACTGCAACGAACTGGATACTAATGATACAGCACGGCTGAATGCGATCGCTCGTTTCATCGAACGCATAAACGGCTTTTTAATAGTCACAAGTCGGGAACGCATCGGCTTATCACAACGCCTAGTAGTTAATTTTGATGTACATCAACCAACTAGCAAAGAACAAGGTGCAGTTTGGCAAGATGCATTAGGGGCGAGTGCATCGCAAATGAATGGGCAAGTCAAAACCCTAGTGGATCAGTTTAACCTCAGTGCCGCAACCATTCGCGCTGCTTGTGCAGAAGCCGCAGGACAGTTAGCACAAACACCAGAAAGCGATATCACTAGCATTTTATGGGATGCCTGCCGCGTGCAAGCACGTCCGCGCTTAGATGAACTCGCCCAACGGATTGAGCCATCTGGTGATTGGGATGATTTAGTATTGCCAGAAGCACAGAAACAAGTTCTCCGGGAAATTGCGGCTCATGTACGGCAACGTAGTACTGTATATAACAATTGGGGTTTTGGGGGCAAGAGTGCTAGGGGATTGGGAATCAGCGCTCTATTTGCAGGTAGTAGCGGCACTGGTAAAACCTTGGGGGCAGAAGTACTGGCCCATAAATTGCGCCTCGACCTCTATCGGATTGACCTATCATCGGTAGTCAGCAAATATATTGGCGAGACAGAGAAGAATTTGCGCCGGGTATTTGATGCCGCGGAACAAGGCGGAGTGATTTTGTTATTTGATGAAGCCGACGCTTTATTTGGCAAACGGAGTGAAGTTAAAGATGCGCGCGATCGCTATGCCAATATAGAAGTTAGCTATCTATTGCAACGTATGGAAAACTACCCAGGTCTAGCAGTCTTGACTACGAACTTGAAGAGTGCAATTGATACAGCATTTCTGCGGCGGATTCGCTTTGTAGTGCAGTTCCCCTTCCCCGATACAACCCAACGAGCCGAAATTTGGCGGCGTGTCTTTCCAGCCGAAACCCCAACCGCAGATTTAGATGCTCTGCAACTAGCACGGCTCAATGTCGCTGGGGGTAATATCCGTAACATTGCTTTAAATGCAGCTTTCCTGGCTGCCGATGCCGGGGAAGCAGTGCAGATGAAACACGTATTACGGGCGGCTCAAACAGAATATAGTAAGTTGGAGAAACCCTTGACTGATGCGGAAGTTGGCGGCTGGATGTGATTTTACATGATGCCTTAATAGCAAATGCTTGTATAGGACTCCTATTTGATTTTTGAACAAGACTCAGTACGGATCTATGCCTTCTTTCCTGTTCCCTGCCCACGCAAGTAAATTCAGGAATCAAACCGGATTCCTATAGCTTGATAGGTTGTAAAATTTGTGAACGATTTCTAGGACAGGCTGTATTTACGCCAACTACCATAGCAAACAAAATTACTCTGGTAATTCACCAAATCTTTCCCGATAGCGAGCAAGCATGGACTCCATTTGGGCAAGTTGCTGTTCGGCTTGTTGACGCTGTTGCTGTTCTTGGTGTGCTACTTCTTCTGGTGTGGGTGTCAGTTGTCCATCGGGAGTGAAAAAGCGCAACTTCGATTGATAAACTCCCAAATATAACTGCAATTGCTGACTCCATAACAAACCAGCCTCATTTGCTTGCAGTTCTTGATAACGGCCATCTAATAAATGAAATCCTTTAAATTCTAAACTTACCGGGTCAAACCAAAAATAATCAGGAGTCCGCCAAATATCTTGATAGATTTCCTTTTTCAGCCCTCTATCAGTAGCAGCTGTTTTGTCAGAAAGAATCTCTACAATCACATTTGGGTATTTGCCATCTTCTTCCCAAACTACCCAGCTTTTGCGTATTTTGCGTTGGGTATTTAAAACTACAAAGAAGTCGGGACCTCTAAATTGCTCAGACTTACGCTGACGCGGACTGTAATAAATCGTCATGTTACCGCAAGCGTAAAAATCTTGACGTTCCTGCCACAACCATTCCAAACACTGAATCAACAGCAGTATTTGCCGCAAGTGAAGTTCTGTTTCCAAAGGTGGTTCATCACTGTATAAATCACCAGGAGGAAATATAACATCTTCTAGTGTGTCTTCTAAAATTATTCCTAAATCTTGAGCAGAAGACATAATAATTTCTAGTTTGACAAGATAAATCTAACTTAACCCAGATTCATTCACCTGCAAAAGCGATCGCCCCAGCTTTTCATCCCAGCTTTCTAAGAATTACAAGTCTCGCTCACACAGAGCCACAGCCGGCAAAGAATAATTTATACTTAAGTCGATAGCGATCGCCACTAAAGAAATTGTATAATCTGATTCAAAAATATGCATTGAGGATGTGAGATGAGCAATGTCTACGACGGGCTACGCCTACGCATATTTGGGTCTAAGAAAGTAGGTACATCCACTTCAAATCCGTCGCTGATCTCAGCAACAACTCCAACGCTGGCGAATCCAGTGCGCGGCTTTGACACCGCAAATAAAGCTCCAATCCAAGCATCCTCTGAGGTATCAACCGACCTGCAAGCTGCACAATCTGCTGGCGAACAATCCTTAGAACCACAAGCTATCAAAAAAAAGCCAGTTCACGACATTAGTAGCATAGCGTTGCGTCGTCCACAAGCAAAACTGACGGTTGGAGAACCAGGAGACGAGTATGAGCAGGAAGCCGATAGAGTGGCTAATCGAGTCATGTCAATGCCTAATACTGCGATGCAACCGCAGATGAAACAAGAAGAACAGACTCAAGAGGAAGAAGTGCAAACGAAGCCTCTCGATGTTTACTTTGGGCAAAGGAAATCGCTAGGAAATAATGAGTTGACTCATGTAGGACAACAGAAAGGTGGAGTATTGCAGAGAGATGTGTTGCAGAGAGCGCCAAAAAACCCAGTAGTTACAGAACTTTCCACAAAACTACCACTGACGGAAGCTAATGCAAGATTAATTGATGCTTGTCATAATTTAGGTAGTATTTATGTGGATTTATCTGTAGTAAATACTGATTTAATCAGTACAAAATTAAGAATTTTCTCCATAAATTACGATATGGCTTACAGCAATTACTCAAGAGTAATTGGTCAAGGAAGAGCAGAAGCACAAAATCAAACTCTTTGGAGAGGAATATTTTTAGGAATAGGAACGGGTGTTTTAGCAGGTCTTGCTGCCGCCTATATTGCTCCTTCTACCGCAGGTGCATGGTTTGCTCTCACTCTAGCGGATGCAGGTACAGCAGCTGGTTCTTCATTTTTACAAGCAGCTGCATCTTCCACAATAGCTCTTGCTTTATCAGATGCCATCACAACGCGAGGCAGTGATTTACAACCTGGTGGTCTTTCACCTGATATGCTGCGAAGTAATATTTGGCAACACGTTGCATCAATGTATCGTGGTGCATTGCAAACCAATAAAGTATTAGCAAATTTACATAAAAATACCGTTATTCTTGAGCGATTAATTGCAGAAATCAGGGTACAAATTGCTGGTGGTGCATCGTCATATTCGCCAGCAGATATACTAACAGCAACTAATACCATGAACGATCGCATTAATGGAATGGCAAGTGTCTTTAGCGAATTGAGACAAAAATCAACTGCGATGAGTGCGTTTGGTAATTCTATTTTGGCTTATGACCCTACTAAACCTGGAGTCGATCAAATAGAAAAAGATATTTGGATTATGTGGATGGGAACTTTAAGTAATGATGACTCTGACATTCTTGATTTAGATAATATTGAGGATCATTTGAAGAGTATCGGGATTTTAGGTAATGGTGGTTTATTAGGTGTAGATTTTGGAGACTATACCTCGGAAGACGATGAACTAGCGGCTTTAGCAGCAGCTCGTCCTCGCGCTGCAACCATACGAGGGAAGTACGATCAAACCGCTTCTCAATGGACTGCACCAAGTCCATGAGTCAACTTTTAATTATTTACTTTGATTTGTTTGCAGAGCCGTCTACTAAATCAAATATTTTTACATCGTTTCCAATCTCCGACTGGTGACACAGATTTGAGCAGCGCAGTTTAAAACTTTTTCAACTTGTTTGGGTGCTTTGATTTCAGTAAATAGCTGAATCGCCTGAGTGAAATTCATTTGGTTTTCATCAGGCTTTGCCATCTTTTGATTAGTTAAACCCAATTGAAAATAAGCTTCAGCTAGGTCACACTTTGCACCTATTTTGTCAAGAAGTTCGATTGCTTCTGTATGATTAGCAAAGGCTAATGCAAAATCTGTTTGTTGTCGATGGATTTCTGCTAAACCATTGAGTGTTTTTGCTTTTACCTGCATATAGTGACTTTCTTCAGCAAAAGTCAAAGCTTGCTGGAATATCTGATTTGCCTGGGAAAATTCGCCTAAATTGACGTAGGTTTGACCTAAAATTTGCATGAAATAGACAAATCTTCCAGTTTGTTCTACTAGTTTTTCGTTCGTAATATTTTGATAAGCTACATCTGCTAATGCAAATGAGGCATCACGCAAACCTAAATAAGAATATACCAAAGCTAAACAGACTGAAGCTTTCTCTGCCCAGCGATGATGTTCGGTATTTTGAGCCAGATAAATTACTTGTTGAAATAACTTTGCGGCTGCCTCTAGTTCCCACAAATCTATTTTGTAAAGACCAATACTTAATAAAGAATCTACTTCTAGCATTCTCAGATAGTAAACTGTATGTTTATTTTCTGGCTGAGTTACAAGTGATTTGAGCGATTGGGTTGCCAGTGTAATAGTCTTTTCTTGACAAGCGATCGCTTGACTAATTTTACCTGTTATCCAATACAGATCGCCCAATATATTATAGAGTTCGCTGATATTTTGGTTATTTTCCAGATTGTTAACAACTTGATTAATTGCCGCCAGTATCGGTTGAATTAAACCCATCCGATACAACGTACTCCCAAGAGGCAAAAATTGCTGCCATTGATTATTTCTGCTTTTTAAAATTACCTTACCGGCTAACTCAAACTCATTAATTTCTATATAATGATAATATGCTTCCAGAGCTTGCAAAGCATCTTTAAAGGTTTCAATTTGTTTAACACTAGTTGTCCAAAACTCTGCGGCTTTGTGATTGGCAGTTTCCCATTCATCGCTGGGGCGTAAACGTGCGATCGCTTCTTTACGAATCACCGGATGCAACCAATATTCGCCTTTTTCGCACTCCACCAAAGACCGATTTCTCAAGGAGGCGATGATTTGCCGATGTTCAGTAGGTGGGACATCCCACAGCAAACAAAACAACCCTTGTGATGAAATTCTGGGTATATCTTGGTAACGATAACATCCCAAACGGCAAAGTAAGCGATATGCTTGGGGATCGAGGGCTTGCAGACGATTAATTTGACTAACCGCTAAATTTTTTAAGTCTGTTGCTGCTAAAGGATCGGCATGATTTTCTTGCCAATAAAGAAGCATGTCACCGCCAAAATCCTCCTGAATCGAACCGCAGAGAATTCCCATTGCTTTAGCATTACCACCATAAGTGCGATGCATGATTTGCAAGGTTGGCGAGTCGATGGCTAATCCTTGGTTGCTAAAAAACTGTAGCCATGCGCTTTGATCCAAACCAGGAAGCCGATAGTGATTCACATTTAGCCCCGGTTCACAAAGGCGATCGCGACTAGTAATCAAGGTAACAGATTGCACCCTGGCATCAGCCAACACCCGCAATAGTTCTACATAGTTGCGGTGAGAAGCAATCAACCTACCTTGTTGATCTAATGCAGGTTCCAGATTGTCAATTAACACCCCAATCCGCCGATTGTGGAGTTGGCGCTTGAGTCGTCCCAATGTAACACCAAATTCTACCCCAGGTTCTTGATCAAAATCTTGTTTGAGCCATTCCTCTACAACTCGTTCGGCGGGGGTGATATTTTGCGTTTCCTTCGCCATCAGTAGTTCCAAAACCAAGTCAAATTCTTGATGGAGATATTGCTGCGCTAAAGTAGTTTTGCCTAAGCCTCCCTCACCTTGGATAACAATGACTTTTGATCCTTGATTTACCAAAGTATTCAGGTGAGCGATCGCTTCTGTTCGTCCAATAAAATTGGTATCCTCTAATTTTGGGGTGGGATGTGGCGATCGCGAGTAATCAATCAGACTGGATGATATTGCAGTCGTTTTTCTCAAAACCCGTTCCAAAGTAGCACGACAATTACTTTTGGTAATCTTTTCTCGCAATACTTTAGAAAGCAACTTCCATAACTGCGAACCAGCATCCTTAGCGTGTCCTTCCGTACAACCGTAAGAATGAGCGATATCCAAGTATTTTCTACCCAACCAAACTTGCACAAGAATCACTTTTTGCAAATCGCTCAACCGTTCCCCGGTCTGCGGGGGAATTATGGCATCTAACCATGCTAATGCTGCTTCAGCGTCCATTGTGTAACGACAAGGGTAGTTCAGATTTTAGGGACAACTATAAATTACTCTACAGTTATATTGCTGGAGTTTTCGGATAAGATTCTGTAAATCCGACTTTTTTCCCGACTTTTCCAACATTGGCTGGAAGCCTCTAGCGAAACTATTCTAAGTGTCACCGTGCCAAAATGGGAAATAAATTGCACAATTGGTGTTGAAAAACCTACCAAATTGTTCTGCATATAAACTAGATTCTTTAGTTTGGGAAAGTTTGAGCGTAAAATGTCAGAACTAACTGAAGGACTGAAACGAATTCATACATGGTTTACCAAAAATAGACCTGAGCAAATTTCTTGTCTAGCTCCAGGACTTTCGCGTGAAGATATTGAACAAAGTACTAGATTTCTGCCATTTAAATTACCTGAAGAGGTTTACGAACTGTATCAATGGCGTAATGGTTCATCAGGATATAATTTCCTATTTGAAAATTATGAATTCATGTCTTTGAATGCAGCTGTAAGTGCTTACCATGAGCAAATGGGTGAAATTCGCTATCACGAGCGTGAAGAAGCATACTGGTTTGAACATAGTTTCCCTATTTTCCAGCTTTGGTGTAACGGCGGAGTTTTGTATACAGTTGTGCCTAATGCACAGAGAAATAACATTATACGCATATACGACTCAGAATGTAATGACTATTCACTGCGTTACGACAATTTGACTAACCTAATTTTGCATGGAGCAGATTGGTATGAAGCAGCTTACTTTGTGGAGAAAGAAAATGCTTGGGATATTATAAATGAAGAAATGAACTGTCTGCTTGATGTCAAGTATATGGCAAAAGATTATCTCGCAAATTCAATTACCCAAAAAGGAGCAGCAGTTTCAAGAATATGCGAGGAAATATATCAGCGTTATATTAATGGCGATATTTGATCAACCAACGCCTAAACTCTTTGAGATAAATTTAATCCTCGGCGATCGCATTCTGCCCTCTGCCTTTCTTGATAAAATAAAACTCATTAGGTCACTCCAGCACCATCATTACTTATGGTGAAATCAGACCCCCATCAATTGCCTAGTAGTGCTGAACTTCCTTGTTCAGACGATACCCCTGTGGATAACGAAGATCAGAACTTTATTCCCAACCTGCTTCTCTTCTTGCTGCAATATATTTGGGCAAACCGTAATGACTGGTTTTTCAGCGTGGATATGGGCGTTTACCATACCACAGGGGTTAGTCCACTTGTGCCGATTGTACCAGACGGATTTTTGAGCTTAGGTGTAGAACGCCGCAAGGAAGGTAAATCTCGTAAAAGCTATGTTGTTTGGGAAGAAAATAACATTGTACCTATCCTGGCTTTAGAAATTGTCTCCTTAACTCCGGGTGGAGAATACGACAAAAAATTAGACACCTATGCCAAGCTAGGGGTACTGTACTACATTATTTATAATGCAGAGTATTGGCAACGCGATCGCCACCAACCTTTTGAAGTTTATCGCTTAGTAGATGGTAGCTATCAATTGCAAATTGGTGAACCCTTTTGGATGCCAGAAATTGGTTTAGGAATTGGTAGAGGGCAATACGTATCTGGTAATATCCAGCGTCAGGTTTTGTATTGGTATGACCAACAAGGAAAGCGCTATCAAACTCCAGAAGAACAGCTTGAATTAGCGCAAAAACAACTTGAGCGTTATCGTCAGCAATTTGGCGAACTGCCAGAAGATTAAGTAGTCATTATTGTTTAGTATCAAATGCTTAATTAGTAAGAATTATTCCCCTTGGTGAACCATACTTTTGAGCTATTTCTCCTACTACTTTACAGTTTTTACGAATTTTATCATCATAATCATCAGTACCATAATCTTCATCATCATAGTTCCTGGACAACTCTGGCAGAATTGTCCCTACTGTCTCTAAAGCCTCTGCGATCGCTATATTATTTTTTTGCGAAGAGCAATTGAATATGGTTTCATCAAAAGATATTGTAATTACCTTAACTGTTAATAATCTGTTCCACCGCAATAGAAATATCTGGAAATGCCAGAGGTTGAATTGTTCCCGCAGTCAATGTCAATTTTGTGGCGTACTCTCCATCTAAGATTTCTCGAAACACCACTAAATGAAGCTTTTTGAGATTTACAACCCAATACTCTAAAATACCTGCTTCTGCATAGATTTTACTTTTTCTCTCTAAATCTTTTTCTAAACTGGAGTTAGCATACTCAATCAACCAGAAAATATTTTCTGGATAGGGATGATGCTCTCGATACTCGCGTCCTAAACGCTGGACAATGGCAATATCTGGTTCTGGTTCCGAGTCGTTGGGTAAGGTGATAGGCTTGGCTTGTCGGATTGCAGCACGTTTACCTAACAAATCCGCTAGATACTCTGCCGATTCATGACTACAATAAGCATGGGGTTCCCCTTCCGGCGACATTTCAACAATTTCTCCCTTAAGTAGTTCTACTTTGCGATCGCTCAAAATGCCAGCATCAATCATGCGGTGATATTCGTCAATCGTCCACTTAGCAACAATAACAGTCATGACGATTGATTCCTCCCAATGATTATTGATATTTTTCCATCTTAAACGTATTTTAAAGGAAGCCGCTAGCGCGTATGTACCCGTGTAGCCAAGACTTCCAATCTAAAACCAATTTTTTAGTAATTTACCCTTTCAAATATTACACTAACAATACAAAAACTCCACTTTCTCAAAGTAAGTGGAGTAATTAATGTTAAACTATGGTTAACGAATCATCGCTAATCTAGTATTTTTATTTCTAGTCCAAAAACGTAAATTAATCTAAAGCTTTCTTAAGTTCGTCTTTAATATTTTCTACAGTGTGACTAACTTGTGCTTCAGCTTGCTTCGCTTGTCCTTCAGCTTTATCTTGTGGATTACCGGTTATTTCACCCACAACCTCTTGAATTTTCCCTTCAATATTTTTTGCAGTAGCTTCTACTCTTTTTTCGGCACTCATGGTTTTTATTTCCAGCTTGTAGTTGATTGACCTATTACATAAACTAACAATAGTGTATTATTTTGGACTTCCATCAACCGAGAGAAGAATTTTTTAGATTATGTATCTTAAGATAGATACGGGGTGCGACAGAACACGCTCCTTCAAAAATCTGAAAAGATTATAAATTCGCGGTGTCCAGATCCCCGGCTTCTCAAAAAGCCGGGGATCTGAAAAGCCGGGGATCTAACTTTTCACGAAGAATTTAGGGCTGCTATATGCACCTTCATAGAAAATTAGTATAAGTTAAAGCAAATTTTCAACAAAAGGAAAATAAAGGAGTGCCAACAAAAAGTCAAAAAAATGTCTGGAAGAATGAGATTAATGACATCATTCGAGGTGCTTGTGGAGGTTTTTTATTTGGCATACCTTTACTGTACACAATGGAGGTTTGGTGGATTGGCTCGCTGGCAAAAGCACAACTGATAATGACGGCGATCGCATTAATGTTTATTGTGGTTTACTTACTCAATCAGATAGAAGGCTTTCGGAAACGCAGATATAGCTGGCTCTCTTATCAAGCCGCAATGGATACCGTCGAAGCGATCGCGATCGGACTAGCTTGTTCTACCTTTGTGCTGTTACTATTGCGAGAATTGACACCAGAAACCTCTCTAAAGGAATCTTTAGGTAAAATCATCTTTGAAAGTGTGCCCTTTGCTCTTGGTGTAGCATTAGCGAATCAGTTGTTAGGAGATACTGAAAACAGTAATGGAAAAGGACAAGCAAGCGATCGGGAAAATAGCACAACCAAGAACAAAGGGGATGAGTTACACGCTACCTTTGCTGATGTAGGTGGAACCCTAATTGGCGCAACCATAATTGCATTTAACATTGCTCCCACAGATGAAATTCCTATGCTTGCAGCCGCAACCTCTCCACCTTGGGAGTTGGCAATGATCGCCGCATCTTTGCTGATTTCTTATGGCATTGTATTTCAGGCAGGTTTTTCTAACCAGCAAAAACGTAAAGAGCAAAAGGGAATTTTTCAACGACCATCAAGCGAAACCATTATGTCCTACTTAGTATCATTGCTAGCAGGCGCTTTCATGCTGTGGTTCTTTCAAAAACTAACTCTTAGCGACCCTTGGACAATGTGGTTAGATCACACATTGATACTGGGTTTACCTGCAACTATTGGTGGTGCAGCCGGAAGGTTAGCAATATGACTGAAACAGAACAACAACCAAAGCGCTCAAGAGCTGAGTGGATAACATTCAGCATCGCCTCATTCATCCTAGCAATCATTGTGAGTCTAGTAGGCTACACTTGGCTGAACGAAAAAAATCAACCTCCGATCCTTTCTGTTACTAAAAAACAAACAATTCGAGAAATTAATGGCCAGTTTTATGTTCCTTTTGAAGTTGTGAATAGTGGAGGAGATACAGCTGAGTCAGTTCAGATTATGGCTGAGTTACTGATTAACGGCAAAGTTACAGAAACAGGAGAGCAACAGATCGACTTTTTATCTAGTGGGGAAAGCGAAGAAGGCGCATTTATATTCAGCCATAACCCGCGCCAAGGTCAGTTAAATCTACGTGTTGGTAGCTATAAATTGCCATAGGGGACTGACAAATAAAAAAAATACCCCACAATATTGCATAATCTATTTGTTGGAAGTATACCCGAACTCAACCCTCACCACCCTTGCTTTCATCGTGGGAAGCGAACACGTCGGGCATTGCCTGCCTAATCAGTGCGCTAAGAGTTGAGTTTGGGTGTGCGCGATCGCGTGGGTGAGATATTTCTTTACCTGACGTTGATGTAGCCTCTGTCTCCGACATACTGTTCGCGTTCCTAGAGAAGTTGAAATCTGCTGTATGAGTCCTATATTTTATTGCTTGCCTATATTTTCAACACGATAGCGCCCCCATTTTTGATAACCTTGAAGAAATTAAATAATTTCAAAAAATAAATAATCGCATTTTTATTCCATCAGAGATATAAAATAGAATTAACTGTTTTGAGGTAGATTTCATCAGAAATTTATAATTTTGATATTTGTATTATGCCAGTATTACGAATGTTAACTACATTTGACATATAAAACTATCAAGAAATATTTTACATCTATTATTGTTGGTACTCCTAACAACAACTTATTGCTGGGTACTAGTAATGACGACCGGATTTGTGCTTGTGGAGGCAATAACAATATCTCCGCCAGTCTGGAATAACCTAATTGATGGTGGAGAAGACAGGCTGATAATGACCGTAATGAAAAATCTCAGGTGAGTTGGTGCGCTCGCAGCAGTTGCTTTAACTCTTTCGAGTTGAGCAAGGCATTGTTTACATTGTGAATATTTAATTGTTGCATTTTGATGATACTATTTTAAAAAATTAAGGAGAAAACCTTGTGGGAATTGCGATCAATCAATTATTTAAGTTATCTGTAAAATATTTTTCAGCAATCACAGCCATAATAACGGTTCTCCCATTACCAGTTAAAGCCGCTACATTTTTAGTAACTGAGCGCGCTGCTTTAGGAGGCAATGATCAAGTTAATTGGGAAAGTTTAGGTAAAGTCTTTAATCCCTCTGCTCCTGATTTTTCTGCTTTTCTACCTAACTCTTTTTCAGCGACATCGCAACGTGGTTTAGGCTTGGATATAAATATAACTCCAACTAATAAGCCTCAAATTACTCCACCATTTGTTTTTCAAACTTTACCTTCACCTGGCATTCGGAGTAACTTCGGTCTAGGTGATTTTATTCTCTTCGGAGGTATAGATCCAACAGGTTTTATCCCTCTTCCTCCTGGTACTCCCGATCCTGGAACTAAGGGGAACGGCGAGCCTTTTTCGATTAGTTTTGCCCAGCCAGTTTTTGGCGCTGGAACTCAGATAGCTGTAGACACTGGTAAATTGAAAATTGAAAATTCGATCGCCGCTTTTGATAACGCCAATAACCTATTGGGTACTTTCTCCGTTCCAAATTTTTCGTCTTTAGCATTAGATAATTCGGCAGTATTCTTGGGGATTCGTAGTGATACTCCAAACATCTCACGACTTGTTTTTAGCAGTTCTGCTCCACAATATGGCTTGGCTATTAATCAGGTAAGCATTCTTGCAGTTCCCGAACCAACTTATACCTTAGCGATATTAGCTTTTGGAGTTTCAAGTGCTGTTTTGAAACGACGTAAACATACTTGATACTCCCACAGCATCGAAATAGTTTTCATTTAATAAGTTAGAGATTTCGGACATACTCAAACTTATGTAAGTACGTAACGTAAGTTCCAGATAATTCTTGTCTTTAACCAAATTTAAGTCAATGTTATACAAAGAATTAGAAAACATCATAGACGCTAAGATACAAAAAGCCATACGGAAGCACGAAATTATAGTTGCTTTCATTAGTAGTATTATTGGCTTGATTTTTATCATGGGTTTGTTCCATGCTATTTTGCTTAACCACACTGAAATTCAAACATTTTGTTTGTACTGATGACTGTTTATAATCAATAGCTCTTGACAATCAAGCGTTCCCTGATGTCCTTAAAACTAATCCAAGTTAGACATCTTTTTTATAAAATGGAATTGTACAGATGGAGAGTAAAAATAATAACAGGGCTATATTCGTCTTATTTTTGACTGTATTTATAGACTTGCTCGGCTTCGGAATTATTCTGCCGATACTACCTTTGTATGCTGAACAATTTGGTGCAAAACCTAATGAAGCGACTTTACTTGTAGCTATTTATTCTTTAATGCAGTTCTTATTTGCACCATTATGGGGCAGATTTAGCGATCGCTACGGTCGCCGTCCGATTTTATTACTCACTTTATTCGGTTCGGTAATTGCATACGCAGGCTTAGGTTTTGCCAACTCCCTATGGATTTTGTTTATTGCTCGTAGTCTTGCCGGGATTATGTCAGGGAATATTGCCACTGCTCAGGCGTACATAGCAGATATTACCACGCCAAGTAATCGAGCTCGTGGCATGGGTGTAATCGGAGCAGCTTTTGGTCTTGGCTTCATTCTCGGCCCAGCGATTGGAGGTCTTCTAATCGGGTCAGATCCGAACAACGCTAACTTTCATCTACCGTCGTTGTTTGCAGCCGGATTATCTTTATTAGCATTTCTTTGTGCTTTGATATTACTTCCAGAATCTCTAAATTCTGAGACTAAAGCCAAAATCCAAGTTTATCGCCACCGTCAGCGTTGGCTAAACTTGCTACAGCTGTCACAGCGTCCACAGTTTTGTGTGCTTGTTGGCATCTACTTTTTAGTCACCTTTGCTGTTGCAGCTATGGACTCTACGTTGGCTTTATGGTCTAAGCAGCAATTAAATTGGGGCCCTCAGCAAGCTAGTTATCTTTTTGCTTTCATGGGGATTGTCAGCACAATCATTCAAGGAGGATTAATCGGATTTCTCAAAAAACAATTAGGTGAAATCAAGTTACTTATCTTAGGAATATTAGGACTAGGTTTAGGATTACTGTTAATTGGATTCTCACAAAGCTTAATTTTATTATTAGTCGCCGCCACACTTATGGCATGGGGAATTAGTGTCAGCCAACCAATATTGAACAGCTTGATTTCCCAGATGACACCCCCAGAAGAACAAGGACAAATATTAGGAATTGCCAGTTCTTGCTCTGCATTAGCACGCATCGCTGGGCCAACGTGGGCAGGGGTTAGTTTTATGAAATTTGGGAGTTCTGCACCTTTTTTGAGTGGAACTTTAGTAATGGTAGTAGCTTTGACTCTTAGTTTGCGAGTAACTAAAAGGGCATCTGAATCAAAAACAGAACGTGTAGCCTAAAAATCTAGGTCTAAATTAAAAATTACGAATTACGAATTACGTAGCTTGCTTCTCGCCTTTGGCGAGTATTACGAATTATTATGACAGGTCGCCGAGTATTATTTTTAGGCATCTTTGTAAGCATCCTCCTCACCTATGCAATTTGGATCGGTGGGAGCATTCCTGCAAGCATCATCAAACTTCCTGACCAAGGATTAAACTGGTACTACTGGAAGCTTCCCCAACCAACATTTTGGAGTCGAGCGACGGCTTGGGGAATGTATCTTGGGCATCAGTTTAGCATCTGGGCGTGTATCTTGTGGGCGCAGCGATCGCAGTTGAAATACAAATCAGCGTTGCATCCGATAAATTACCTCATGCTTGCCATTAATGGTGTATTCATTGCTTTACACTTTCTGCAAACATATATTTGGTATGATGCTCTAGCTCAAGATACTTCAATTTGGGCTTCTCAAGGTGCAGTTGTACTTCTCCTAGTGTTTGTACTGATTTTAGAAACACCTCGACGCGGTTTGTTTTTTGGCAATTCTGTTCCATTTCATCAACAGTTTTTGCAAATTATCAAACTGTACCACGGCTATTTTTTCTCTTTCGCCGCTATCTACACCTTTTGGTACCATCCAATGGAAGCAACTTTGGGGCACTTAATCGGTTTTCTTTATATGTTCTTGCTTCTGCTCCAATCTTCGTTGATTTTTAACCGCACCCATATAAACCGTTGGTGGACATTCACTTTAGAAATTTCAGTTTTTTTACATAGTGTTATTGTTTCATTGATGCTAGGACAAAGCAAGTGGCCCACATTTCTCTTTGGTTTTCTTGGCATTCTGGTGCTTACTCAACTCCACGGTTTACCTGTGGGTATCTTGACTAAACGCACTATCTACGGAGCCTTTTTAGTGAGTGTACTTGCCGTTTATGGATTGACTGAACGCGGCTTGGGCAGAATTTACGAAGTAACCTATATTCCTCTGATTGAGTTTGGATTAGTTGGCGCAATTTACTTAATCTTCCTGCTCATCTTATGGACAATTTCTCATTTACCTGTAAAGACGTAATATGATGTTTGTCAAAATGCCTATACGTTTGTAGTAAAGACTTTAGTCCTTTGTCCGAAGCACTATACAAACAAAATCAGGATTTAAGTCCTGACTACAAACACTTTTGAAGGAACCTTGATTAACCAAACATAGTATAAATAAACATTAAAAAATTAGCAATTTTACTGACCACTACTAAGGATTTTTTGCTGTTGATAACGCAATTTAAACTGCTGTTGTTGTATTTTATGATCCACAATTGGATCGGGATAACCAACAGCATGACGTTCTAAAGGTGGAATTTTACCAGTAACTAAATATTCTGTATCTACAGACCGCAATTCTGACACCCATTGCCGAATATATTCCCCATCTGGATCGAATTTTTGTGTTTGACTGGCTGGGTTGAAAATCCGCACAGGTTTGGGGTCCATGCCGCTAGAAGCACTCCATTGCCAACCGCCATTATTGGCAGATAAATCACCATCAATCAACTTCTGCATAAAGTATTTTTCTCCCAATTGGGGATTAATTAGCAAGTCTTTAGTGAGGAAACTGGCAACAATCATCCGACAGCGGTTATGCATCCAGCCACTTTGATTCATCTGGCGCATTGCTGCATCCACAATGGGGTAGCCTGTTCTCCCCTCACACCAAGCTTGAAAGTGTTCTTCGTTAGTTTCCCAAGGAAAGTTCTTAAAGCTGTCGCGGAAAGCACCATCAGCTAATTCGGGGAAGTTATACATTGCGTGTTGATAAAACTCCCGCCAAGCTAATTCCTGTTGCCATGTGCGGATATTAACAGCTGTTTCTTCACTGCGGCTGTTTTCCATTGCTTCTATCGTGGCTTGCCAAACGGTGCGAATGCCAATTACGCCAAATTTTAAAGCTGCACTCAGTTGTGATGTACCGTCAACTGCGGGGAAATTACGCTGTTCTTGATATTCAGTAATAGCTTTAGCAGTAAATTCCTCTAGCCGTTCTTGTGCCGCCGCTTCTCCTGGTGAAATAATTAATTGTTCATCCCAGATGAATCCTAAATCTTTAGCTGAAGGTAGTGCCAAGGCTCCTGCAAGTTTGGCAATTTCCTGTTCGGCTTCCGTTAATCCCTCAACATTTTGCAGTGTTTCTACTGGTTGAGCCTTCGGTTTAGTAATCCAATTTTTCCAGAAGGGGGTGTAAACCGTGTAAGGACTGTTACTACCCGTGCGTAACTCCTCTGGGGAGTTGAGGATTTGATCCCAGTTTTGGTTAAGAAACTCAATACCTTTTTCTTTGAGGGCATTTATAATAGTGCGATCGCGTTCTTGTGAATAAGGCTCTACATCCCAATTCCAAAAAACAGCTTTGGCATTTATTGCCTCTGCTAAAGCTGGTATCGCTTGTACAGGATCGGCGTGGAGTATTAACAACTGGCTACCAACTTGAGCATATCGTTCTTGGAGTTTCTGCAAACAGCCAATCATATAAGTTACTTTCACAGAAGCAACATCATCCCGTTCTAGAAGATTCGGATCAAGGCAAAACACGCCCACCACTTTCGGACTCCGCTGTTTTGCCGCAGCCAGTCCCGTATTATCAGAAATGCGTAAATCGCGCCGATGCCAAAACAGAATTAAGTCAGACATTCCATGCTGGATATAGTTCACCCGTACTAGCTTAGATGCTAGTGGTACCAATAAGCATCATTCTGGCGATAAATTTATTCTTTTGATGGGCATTGGGCGAAACAGTTCCGAGTTCCGTACATGGATAGCAGGGCGTTTAGCCCGTTCTTAGTTTCGAGTAATAAGTGAGATTCACAACTCAGCACTCAGCACTCCTGAGGGGCATTGGGAAGAGACAAGGAAGGAATTTGTTCAATAATTCTCGCCATTCCCCATGCCCTATGCCCCATTCCCTATTCCCCATTCCCCGGTTTATCAATCGGGAATAGTGGCTTTTCATCTCAAAATTGAGTATACTCTTCTTAACAGTTAATTAGTCTTTTTGTCATGGCTAACCTACTACTTGACGACGGTACAATTGAGAGCGATTTAGGCGAAATAGCTCGTGAACTTGCGCCTCTTGGCATTCAACTCAAACACTACGACCCAGGAACATCGCTACTCTTCCCTAATCTGCTAGACCAGGACGTTTTAACTGAGTCCGAGAAACGTTATTGTGTAGAACTCCATAACAGCGTCTTTGAATTTCTTCAGCAAGAAAATGGCGCTCTCTGGTGTGATTTACTAAATGTGCATCCAGGTTCGTTCAATCTTCACCACCTGATCGCAACCTACGGCCGTTACCATACTCATCCTGCGGCTGAACCCCTCTATGTGTTGGCAGGAGAAATGATTTATGGCTTCGTGAGACATGATGGCAGCCAAGTACAGCTTTTAGTTCAGGCACAAGACTATCTTTATATCCCCGCCGGCGTTGAGCATTGGTGCAGCCCAACTGCATCGTTGAAATTCAAAGGGATACGCTATTTTGCGATGTCTGCGGCGGGCTGCGCCAACGCAGAAGGTTGGATTCCAAATTATACAGGGACTCAAGTGAGTGATTCGATCCAAAAGCCGCGTTAAAGCTCATTGAGCTTGTAGCCATCTGTGATTGTTATTACTTTATATAGCCTTAAACTCAATGTCCATTGATAACGTTTGCTACTATCTTTTAGAAGAGTATCCCGATGGGGAATAAAATGCCAAGCTGTTTCAATGATATTTTTTGCTAAACCCAAGTTGAGTCAACTTAGAAAATGTCGTTTTGGGATTAGAGAAAAATATCCCGTGAAAATTCAGATTGGTGGTGGGTTGCGACGAATTTGGTCTTTTGGCAGAGTAATCACATTGAAAGCTTGCCATTTGGTTGTAACGTACTTAAATTTACCAATACCAAAGTCTTTATTAGTAGCCCAGTTTTTCCACCGTGTATTTAAATTAAACCAGTAATCTCCCCCTTCACTAAGAACATAGCGAGCTTTAGAGCGATCGTCAGGTTTGTTAAAATCATCTACCACAAGTCGAGCTTCAACTGTGGTAAACATCCCCATTACATCAATGGGATTAATAGATGCCCGACCAGGTGGCCAAAAGTGGAAGTTGTAACCATTACCTGCTTTGACAGAGATACTTCCGTCAGGCTCATATCTAATATTGGCTGGTTTATTGATGTCCCCTACGAAATTTTCCCTATAGGCAGAACCTTCAACTCTCACAGAACTTTGGAGAATATGCCACTTTTTATCTTTCTTACTGAGATAGTAAGCCTTAATATTTTTTATTTGCACACGGGTGTTAGTTGCAGGATTACCTTCAGACGCTTCATATAATTGTCCCCATGCTGTCATGGCTGTAAAAGTACCTGGATCAGTATTACCTAAACGTGGCTTGGTAGCCCAACTCCAGTGCAAAGGAATCCCACGGGGTATGCCCTCATGAGGTGGTTGCATATCATAAACGATGGTTTCAATAGAGTTAATTGGTTTGGGCGCCAGTGAATCTACTTTGTAGGGAAAACCGCTAGTAATTATCGCAGTAAATATACATAATAAAAAAAGTAAAGTTTTAGAGTTGAAAACACTATACGTAAGCATAAACACTGTTTTTTTCAAGGTTTAATCCCTAAATTTAGTAAGCTTGCAGTCACTTTGATAACACTGTATTTTTTAAATGGCAATTTAGAATAGTAATTACGCAAATGAGATATCTGCGTAACATATAGTACATTTGTACTGCTGAAAGGCTTGGTACTCAGCGCTTTCAAACTAGCCATTCATCGACGAGCGCTTTCCTCAATCGCTATTTTACATTGGCAAGAGAAAAATATGACCAAAAAGAAAAGGATTGAGCCGCGACTTAATTTATTTATGGAGAATCAAAAATGCAAACCAACATTATTCAAGATTTAAGCCCCCAGATTTATCTGTGGGGTCTTCAATTTTAAATGAGCGAATTCCTTGTACCCCTTTGCTTAAGCGCAGCCAAGTACTATGGCAAAAAGCCAGAGCAAGAAGGCTATTTTTTTGACACACATATCACTACTCCTTGCTACTCAACAGTAGCATTTTACTCTTTGCAAGTCGTACCTGTTGTAGCACTGTTATTATCCACTTCTTGATCAACCACCTAATAAGACTTTGAGCGTAATCTTGTAATAAAATTTGCGGATGCAGGCGGATTGCTGTCCATAGCTTTTGACCAGCCTGATTGACCGTATCGATACTATTACTATTTTGCTTTAAATATTGTTGTGTAACATATTGATAGATCCAGGCTAAACTTTGCTTTTTTAGATGTTTAAGCTCTGCTGGAGCTGTTTGAAATGTTTTTTTTATGACCAGAATACCATCGTCCTCCATGTGTTTGACTTTGGTAAATGACATTGAATTTGAAGATTGACGATAAAAAATTTGATGTTTCGGGACTACAACAAAATTCCAAGAAACTGATAACCGCAGCCAATAATCCCAGTCGGCACAACCTGCACAGACAGGATCAAAGCCTCCCACAGATTCAATTGCTTGTCGGCGAATTAATGGGTTGGAACCGCTAGCCAGAAAGTTATTAACTAATAAATTAGGCTGGACATCACCCTCAAAGAATATGGAAACACCAGGAATTGAAGATTTTCCTTGCTCATCCATAAAATAAGTCCAGCTATAAGCAACTCCTGCATCTGGATGGTGTTTCAGGGCTGCTAGCTGTAGCTCTAACTTATCTGGAGTCCACAAATCATCAGCATCAAGAAATGCAATAAATTTTCCAATAGCATGAGAGAAACCGCGATTACGAGCGACTGAAAGTCCACCATTTTCATAAGAAAAAACTTTGAGACGCTGATCTTGAACACTCTGAACTAGGGCAAGAGTATTGTCTGTCGAGCCATCATTTATGATAACTATTTCAAAATCCGCAAATGTTTGTTCTTGAACGGATTTGATAGTTTCAAAAATTGTATGTTCAGCATTATATGCAGGAATAATAACAGATATAGTTGGCATAAATTGGCTTTTCAATAAATTGCACACAAACTGTAAAATTGGTTATCACTAACTACCTGATGAGAAATTAAGAACCACTATACCCATCCAGAATATTCCCGGTTCAGCGTCTTCTAGTTTAAGAGCGTGTCACGGAGTTGCTTGCCAATAACCTCAAATGAAAAGCACTCTTCTGCTCGAAGCCGAGCACGTTTGCCCAACTCGCGCCCCCAAGCTTCATCGTCTAAAACACACCCAAGCGCTAATGCCAGGGCTTTTGCGTTCTCACGAGGTACGATTAGCCCACCTGATGCCTCACCGTTTTGGAGAATGTCAGATATACCTGCAACATCTGCTGCCACTACAGGCAGATTACAAGCCATTGCCTCGATGGGTGCTACTGGAAAGCCTTCTTTTCGGGACGGCAAAGTATAAACATCGGCAGATGAAAGGTATCGCTGAATAGCGCTGCGATCGCGTACATATTCATCTATCCATACCACACCCTTGAGCTGCATAGCGGCAATGCGCCGATGCAATTCATCCGCATCGCTACCCGTCCCCACCAGTAGCAATCGCAAGTCTTTACCAGGACGTTCGCGGCATATCTGATCCCAAGCCTGTAGGAGGATATCCAGTCCCTTCTGCCATATTTGGATGCGCCCATGATACGCCACTACCTGAGCATCGCTTGGAATACCTAGTTCTGCTCGTGCTTCGTCGCGATCCCTAGCACGCCATGTCGTCACGTCCATCGGGTTGAAAATAGGTACTAGTTTAGTCGGTGGAACTCTATAAAAGGCTAGTACCCGCTGCCTTTCAATTTGCGAAGCAATAATTAAGCCCGAACTAGCTCGCAACGACAACCAACGGAAAGGGTACTCAAATAGACTGGGTAGCTTGTCACCTCCTTGGAAAGTAGCGAACACTGGCAGGCGCATGAATTTTCCCAAAAGCACGCAAACATCGAAGCGGGCGTACTCGTAATCCTGACACAAAATAGCATCGCAGTTTTCGCTCCGTAATTCGTGAATGAGCAACCCCAGCGGTGTAGATAAGTAAGAGCCGAAGCTCATGACTCCATTCTTTAAGGCTCCAAGCAGGGAAGGGCGGGTAGTTTGAAGGCTGTTGACCTGAATACTCCCAGCAGCGTTGACCTCAGTTGGCTTTCCTTTCAGTCTCTTCCAGATGTTGCCTGCTTGTCGTCGAACAGTACGGTAGGCTCTATAAATCCTCGAAGGAGGCAATACACAAATCGTAGCGCCAGTTGGTACGTGCAAGAAGCGCGTTGTTTCAGAAACACGGGCTGAGAAGAAGAAGATAACTGTTCGCACACCAACTAGTTGAAGAGACTCGATGTAGTTAAACTGCCAGCCGCCAGTCAACTCATTGCAATATGTCTCAAGCGACATTCCGATCGTGTCGAAAAAGTCCTCGAATAGGTCACAACAGGGCAGTAAGGCAATTGTTGGCTGCGGTTTAGCGTCCGTAAGTGACAACTCCTGACTAACTATTTCATTATGTTTGAGTATTTGAGGCATAGACTTAAGAGTAAAATTGAAATTTGAGAGATAGGCGTTAATCTGAAAAAATGAATTCAGCGAATTCCATTCTGTTCAGAATTTTTCCCTGCTTAAAATCCTTAAATGATGTCTTGCTTTTAAACTACAAAAAATTTTTAATGCCAAACATTTCATCAAGCTTTAAATAAATCGCTGGCGTTGAGTATTCCTGCTCAAAGGTATTTTTTACTTCCTGCGAAAGTTTAGTAGCGAAGTGAAAATCTGTTAGTAAACTTAGAATATGATTTGCAAATTGGACTGGATTGTCATTAATTAAAGCATTAATACCATCCTGCAAAAATAGAGCAGAAGCACAGACCTGGGTAGTTACAATAGGTAATGAGTAAGACATTGCTTCTATAAGCTTGACTTTTGTTCCAGATCCAGTTATTAGAGGGCAAATGAATAACTTGGACTGCAAATGAAGTTCCGAAAGATCTGGAACATATCCTAATAGTTTAATATTTTTATTGTAGTGTGCATCAACTTGAATATACTCACAAATTTTACCTGCTATTGCTAGCTGAGTGTTTGGTCTAGCGTGTACAACATGTGGAAAAATAGAATCTAGAAAGAATTTAATTCCATCTTCATTAGGTGGATTATGATGACCAACAAATAATAAGTCATATTTGAAAGTTCTATCTTGATATGAAACCTGTTCTGAATTATATATCAGGCTATCAACTGGATGGGGAATTGATTGCAGTTTGTGGGATGGCAAGTGTGCCGCAAGAACAGAGAATTCATAATTAGAATCAGAGATAATAGTATGAAATTTGTTCAGCAAAATTACTTCTTTCAGAAAATTCGATTCATAATCAAACTTCAAACCATCAAAAGGATTACGGTCTTTCATCATCGCATGTAGTCTACAGCAAATATCATGAGTATCAATTATGGTGTGAGTAGTTGAAGGTGATTTA
The DNA here is from genome assembly GCF_017115065.1 of Nostoc sp. JL23. Taxonomy (NCBI): domain Bacteria; kingdom Bacillati; phylum Cyanobacteriota; class Cyanophyceae; order Nostocales; family Nostocaceae; genus Nostoc; species Nostoc sp. JL23. Next base: position 14,995 of record NZ_JABXKN010000100.1, on the reverse strand, counting down.
ATATCTGCTGCCAAATGAGCAAAATTTAAGGTATTGATCCATATAAAATCATATGCGTTCTGAGTAACTAAATTATTAACAAATTTTACATAGCCTGGAGGAGCATAGTAATCTGAATCAACAGGTATTTCTTCACGTAGTAATTTGTTATAGTACAAAGACTTGCTGCGACTCGATAACTGATCGTACAAATTGTATCTGCCTTCGTATACGAATACATTATCTACAAATTTTAAAGCTTCTTGTGTTTGTTCTGCGCCCCATCTTGGATTAACCCATGTGTCTCTAAACTGATTGGCTGCAACAACATCTACACTTATAGAATCTTTTCGATTATTAAAATATTTCAGTATACCTAACACCCTGCGCTGAGAACCATAATGTAAAGGCGTAAGTGGTACTGGTAGATGAAATAGTATTTTCTTTCTTGCCTGGTTCATAAAATTTAGGTTCCTAGTTCAGAAATAATCTATAGCCGAAGTCAGAATTCAGAGAGAGGATGCTTAATTATTAAGACTTACATGAATCCTCAATGTCCTAACTGCCCTGTCAACTGCTATATCTATGTATTTGTAGTTATGGGGAAATAAGCAATCTCTGTCATACACCCACTAACTCTGCAAGACACCAATTTGCAAACGTTTTAACACCACGTTCCAATGCAACAGAAGTGGTAAATCCCAATTCTTCTAGCTTTGAGATATCTGCCTTCCAATTCAACGGTGTTCCAGAGGGAACTACGCCATCAAACTGAGGTATGCAATTAGACTCTAGAGAGTTTGAAATTAAGGTGACAAGTTCTCTAATTGTTACCTCTTGCCCGCTAGCTAGGTTATAAACCTCACCTTGCATCGGCGCATCACAAGCAATCACTCTAAAGGCCTTAGCAATGTCTAGAGCATGAACAAAGTCACGGCTTTCATATCCTGTACCCTGAAGAACCAATGTTCTTGCACTTATTATTTTCTGGCAAATATCCCATAAAACCTGACGACGCAGCCCTGGGCCATAAGCTGAAAATATTCTCACACTAGCAGTTGGCAACCCATATATCTGTGAAAATTCCTTGCATAGCATCTCACCTTGTAACTTGTGAAAGCCATAGGGAGAAAGCGGCGCTGGAATTTGAGTTTCGCTGATTGGAAGTAACCCCGGATTCCCATAAACTGCTGCACTGGAAAGGTAAATGAACCGACAACCCGGTACGGCTAAACGGAGAGCATTCAAAACTTCATAAGTGACAACAGTATTAGCATAGAAATCAGGCGTTGGCTCCGACATGGATAAGCTTGGTGCAGCACGACCCGCACAGTGAATACACACATCAGGGCGGTGCTTTTGCATAATCTCACTCAACAGTGGATCGGGCAATTTTACTGTATAGTAAGCTGCCAAACTCGCCAGGGGTGCGTTCTCAGACTGAGAACTATCAATACCAATCACCGACCAACCTAATTCTGAAAAATGCCGCACAACATAGCGACCGATAAAACCCGCTGTGCCAGTAACCAAAATATTGTTCGCCATAGCTTTGTTGCATGAATTAGACAAGAGAAAGTTAATAAAAAGACTTGGATATGGCTCTCATAATTTCCGATTACGCAGTCTATTAAATTGGTATTTAACTATTAATTCTCCATAAAAGTAGCAGAAGTTCCGTATTTATTAAATACATATCGGTAAGTCCAAATCGTAAAAGCAGGTAATATTAGTAAATGAGAAATCAAAACTGCTGCGGCTACCCAAAATATTCCCCAATTAACTGCTATGAGTATGGAAACTGCAAATATTGTGGTAAATATTAAGTCTAGATAAAGCGTAATATGAGTTTTATCTACAGCATTTAGTAATATAGAAGAAGCCCAGTTATAGGTTCGAGGTAAAACCGAAAGACAGACCATGATTAAAATTGGGACTGCTGTTATCCACTTTTGACCAAATATGATTGGAACATAAACTGGAGCCAAAAGAGATTGTAAAAGAATCAAAGGTATTACAACTAATGAAACTTTTTTCAGACTGCTAAAATAGCTCTTTTTTAACTGGATGTAATCTGCACGAAAAGCACAAATATGGGGAAATAAAGCCACCATAAATGTATTGATAACATTCATAGTTATTCCTAATCCAGCATTGAAGGCAAAATAGTATATTCCTAATGCGTCGACACCCAGAAATCTGCCGATAATTAAGTAATCTAAGTTTCCCCTTAGTTTACCCAAAAACTCAGCACCGAGTAGATTTTTGCCAAAATTGAGAATCTCCTGCCATCGCTCTAACTTAAAGGATTTTGGAGGTCGCCAAGAATGATTTATCCAGCTGATGACAATCCAGACTGGAGTTGTCAGAACCATAGACCAAACTATTGCCCATACCCTCAAACCTAAAATTACTAGAATTACAATAATGATATTGCTGAGTATTGACTGTGTAGCATTGCATAATGCTATTGTTTTTAACCGATTTTCTCGTTCAATCATTGCCAAATGAACCATAAAAATCGGAAACATTAAGTAGACTAAAGCCTGGGTACAGATAGGAAGAATTAACTGATTATTTCCGTAAAATTGAGCAATTGGAAAGGCAGCAATACACTGAATAATAAAAATTGACCCACAAAGTATCCAGTTCAACCAATAGGATGTATTGCATAGAGTCTTGACATCTTGTTCATCAGCTTGAACAATCTTTGCTCCAATTCCACCTCTGAGGGTGAGAACGGTTGCAAAGTCAAAAATGGTATAAATGATTGCCATCAGCCCGTAGTCTTGGGGGCTGAATATACGAGCTAGAGTAACTGTTGTTCCTAAGCGGAAGATACGATTTACTAACTCTGCTCCTGCCAGCCAGCCAACATTGCGAATAAAGTGATCGGATGATATCTGTTTGAGCTTATTTATTAGCATCAGAATACGGCTAAATTACAATTACATCTTTGTTCTGCAAGCTCTGAGTCAGCAGAACATCACGCAGTTGCTTACCAACAGTCTCAGGCGAAAAGCAACTCTCTACTCGACATCTAGCACGCTTGCCCAACTCACGCCCCCAAGCTTCATCATCCAAAATCCGACCAAGGGCTAGCGCCAGTGCTGTCGAATCTTCCCGTGGCACAACTATTCCACCGGAAACTTCGCCCCCGTCAAGAATGTCGGATACACCAGGAGCATCAGCAGCTACGACAGGCAGTTCACAGGCCATTGCTTCAATTGGTGCTACGGGAAAGCCTTCTTGTCTGGAAGGTAAAGTATAAACGTTAGCTGCTGATAGGTATTGCTGAATAACATTGCGATCGCTCACAAATTCGTTGAGCCATGACACGCCCTTTAACTGCATGGTGGCAATGCGCTGGCGAAATTGCTCGGCATCACTGCCCGTTCCCACTAGTAGCAGACGCAAGTCTTGATCGGGACGTTCACCACAGATTTGCTGCCAAGCCTCCAACAAAATATCTAATCCTTTGCGCTCTATCTCAATTCGTCCATGCCATACAACCACTTTGGCGTTGCCGGGAATTCCGAGTGCTGCTCGTGCCTCAGTGCGATCGCTCGCTTGCCAAGCTACTATGTCTACAGGGTTGAAAATACGGGCTATTTTACTAGACTTTATCTCATAACGAGATTGAATTCGCCCAATCTCAGTTTGCGTTGCCACGATCGCACCTGTGCAAGCACGAAACGCCAACTGTCGAGGAAGAGCTTCCAGAAAGCTTTGGGTGCGATCGCTTCCCTGGAAAGTCGCAAATACTGGTAGACGCATCATTTTTCCCAGTAGCACGCAACTGTCGAAGCGGGCATACTCATACTCTTGACATAAAATTGCCTGACAGTTCTCACGCCGCAGTTCACGAGCTAACAAACCTAGAGGTGTAGATAGATAGGTTCCCAGACTCTTGGCCAAATCCTTAACGGGTGTAAGCAGGGAACGGCGGATTGTACTGTTATCCTGAATGTCTTTAAAAGATTGTGCCTCTCTAGCTCCATAAACATTCAGTGAATTACGTCGTACAGCACGATAGGTATGATAAATTCCAGAAGGAGGCAGCACGCAAATCGAAGCACCAGTCGGCACATGAGTAAAACGCGATGGTTGCTCGACACGAGCAGAAATGCAAAATAGTACCGTCCGGACACCAACTTGTTTGAGAGCATTGATGTAGCCAAACATCCAGCTACCGACAAACTCCTTACAGAAAGTCTCGAAAGAAATGTTGATACTATCTAAAAAATCATCGATTAAATCATAACAGTGCAGTAAGGCGATCGTTGGCTCAGAGGATTGACTCAAAGAAAATGATTCCCTATCGTGTTGCACAGTCAGCTGTAAACCAGAGTACTTGTTCATGCTTCTAACCTCGGATCGCTTAGAGTCAGAGGCTTTTTCATCAACTGCAACAAGTAATTAGCAACTTTAGTTGGGAGAATTAGTTTCAAAAGCAGCTTGATGACTAATTTTTGAGTTGTTTTATCTAGTAAAACTTTAGGGTTGAGGCGAATTGCTGACCATATGTGTTGCTGAGCTTGCCTAACGCCACTGCTATGACTACGATGTTGCAAATACAGACCAGCAAAATATATATGGAAATTCACTATTGTATACTTTTTGAGGTATTGAAGTTCTGGAGGAGCTGCTTGATATGCCTTTTTCATTGCGATGAGGGCATCTTCCTTCATCTTTTCAATGTTAGATGACATTGCTCCAGGTGTTCGACGATAAAGTATTTGGTGCTTAGGTATCACAACAAAATACCAACGGGTTGATAGCCGCAGCCAGTAGTCCCAGTCTGCACAACCAGGGCAAGCAGGATCAAAACCTCCAGTCGATTCCAGCGTTTGCCTACGTATCAGAGTATTTGAGCCATTATGAATAAAATCGCTAACTAACAACTTTTCATAAACATTACCTGCAAAAGCATATCGAGGTGATGGCAGAAACGATAAAGGTTTTCCTTGTTCATCCACATCCATAAAACAAGTCCAGCTATAAGCAACTCCTGCTTCTGGATTCTGTTCCAAGGCCATCAATTGTCGTTCCAGCTTATCGGCTGTCCACAAATCATCAGCATCAAGAAAGGCAATAAATTCACCTGTGGCATGAGAGATACCGCGATTACGAGCTACTGGAAGCCCGCCATTTTCATAGGAAAAAATCTGCAATCGCTCATCTTTGATACTTTGAACTATTTCTACAGTCCTGTCTTTTGAGCCGTCATTAATTACAATTAATTCAAAATCAAGGAAACTTTGTTTCTGAACAGATTGGATTGTTTCTGCTATAGTTCTTTCGGCATTATAAGCAGGAATAATCACAGAAATTTTGGGCATATTCTCACTATCAATAATTACTGCTGAGATGATGGTTCAACGTGCGATCGCAACTATGCGCTGACGCAGAGTATAAACATAGGATAAAAATATTTGGTAACCATCAGGCCCAAATTGCCGCAATAGAGTAATTGCAATACTCAACCGCACAAATTCTTGTGAAAAGCAAAGCCAAGGGTAGTAAGCCAAAGCTTTTGCACGAAAACTAGCTGCACTTTCCCAATCTTGAGCGCGGCTTTGTAAAGCTTTCCAAGCTAAACAGAGATTAGCAGAACCATAGCTTCGGTTTTTCAAATACTGCAACTCCGATGGTGCAGCAGAGAAAGCTTTTTCGATCACGATCTCAAAACTTCGTGCCATTGCTTCCCAATTTCTGGATGCACTACTTGAGGATTGCCGATAGTAAACCAAAGGTTCCTTCACCACCTTGAAAGGATAGCGAGATGCCATACGTAGCCACATATCCCAATCTTCAAGATATGAGCCTAAGTTGCAATCAAACAGCCCGACAGTCTCAAAGCAGGAGCGACGAACCATTCCTACACTACCAGACTCAACAATGTTGTGTTCACTCAGCTTTTTCCAAACATCACCCTCAGCCTGATTTTTAAATATCCTGCCGGTAGGTTTACCTGTCTCATCAATGAATGCAACCCAGGTGTATACCAGGGCAACTTCTGGATTTTCTTCAAGAACACGCAATTGTTTTTCTAGCTTGGTTGGCTCCCACAGGTCATCAGCATCTAAAAATGCTATATACTCCCCTTGAGCATTAATGATTCCGGTATTGCGCGCTCCTGCTAAACCTTGATTTTTCTGAGAAATCAGTTTAACTCGTGGGTCTTTTATCTGAGAAATCCATTGCTCAGTTTCATCCGAACTACCATCATTAACAACTATCACTTCAAAATCACTAAAGGTCTGGCTAAGAACATTTTCCAGAGTTTCAGGAAGATAATTCATAGCATTATAGGCTGGAATAAGCACAGAAACTTTTGGCATTTTTAACTCCTAAAAAAGAACTTAGTAATATTTAAAACAATTTATTGTACAAAATGTGAAATAGATAGAGTTTAATTTTTGAGGTATTAGTTAACATGGTTCGTATTTTCTAGAATCTGATTTATCTTGTTGTAGTATAAACTCTTTTTTAAATGCGATTCCCAATATCAATAAACCAGGCCAACAGATATAAGCTAAAGTCTCTATATTTTCGGCAAAAGTGAAGAAGAACATAATTAAAAGGATACTTAATCCGACTTTCGCCTGTTCGTTAGTTTGAGCTTTAATCAACAAATCAATAAAACTCCATAAGAAAGCTACTGCTAAAGCGATACAGCCAACTAATCCTTGAGCATACAAAATTCCAAACCATGCGTGGTGAGAACCAATGGGTTTGTATGCCAAGAATGCCGATCCCCTTGCCTCCATGCGTCCATGCCCCCATATTGGAGCCTCATTCCACCAAGCGTCTTGTGCCATACGCCGTAATCTAGCCCGTATTTCCGAAGAACCAGAGCGAGCTTTATTAAACTGATCGTTGAAACTATCTAGATAACTAATCAACGTTGATGAAAATATTCCTATTAAAGTACTAACAAACCCTGCCAATATATGTACCCAAGGTCGGGCAAAATTTGTTAATATCCACGTCAATACTATAACCGATGGTAGACACACCATAGCTGACCTAGATACTGAGCCAAAAACCATAGCAACAGCGCCAACCATTCCCAACCATCGCCACTTTTTGTTAAGTTCCTGCTGAACAAGACAGAAGTAAATATTAGCTACAAAGCCTAAAGCAGGAGGCCAGGGGGCAAATAATTGCAAGCGTGGTTCATTCTCATCAAAAACATAGAATAAATAGACTCTATAACTATCAATTACTCCCCCAAAGGCTTTGAGAGGCGAAACATAAGAAAAAATCGGAATTCTTAATAACTCAGCTATGGTACAGATAATCACTATAATTAAGCTTTGGAAGCAGAAGATACAGACGGATCGATAAATTATTTTGGAACGTATATTGATGTGACCTATTAGAGGAAATAATGCTAAAAGTCCCCAATTTCTATACCACATAAATGATGATTTTAGGATTTGACTTATTTCTAAATCAAAATTTAAGTGCCCGACAATTAAAGCTACTTCTATAACCAGCATGGCAATAATCCATACCCAAGCTGATGGAGAGATAGTAATTTTTTCGGCTAGAGGTGTCTTTTCAGATTGATTCCACCACTTTCTAATGAGATAAAATGTTAAGAAAGATGCTAAGAAAGTTGCACAAACATACTGTGCGCCTAACAAATAAATTGGATAAGTGCCAATAATGGAATACCAAACTAGAGATTCTGGAAGGTTTTGTGGCTTGATGGAAATTCTGCTCACGGGTGATTTAAGAAATAGCGGCTAAAATAAAGGGTACAGATGATTTCAGACTTCTGATTTAACTTTCCGACTTTTACTGCTGACAAACCATAGCGATCCTATTCCTGTTGTTAAGAAAAAAGAACCAAGAAATGTACCAAGCAATACAAATTTTCTCTTAGGTGAACTGGGTTCTTCTGGCAGGCTAGGGTTAGAGAATACGGACATTGGCGGATAGGAAGCAGAGATATTGGAATTGCTTAGATCAAGCCTAGTTAAAGTTGATGAAAAAACAGCTTCTCCTATGCGGACATTTCGTTGTAGGCTGTCCAGTTGTGATTCTTTCTGGGATAGGTTTGCGAGCCTTGATTCTAGTTCAGTAGTCTGTTTCCCTAACTCATGTGCTTGAGCTTGAAACCCTTTCTGTTGTCCTTGGAGTGATATTAATTCTTGGAAGAGAGCTGCTCGCTCTGAGGATGAGCTAGATGAGTTACCCCCACTGAGAGTTAATTGTTCTATGGTTGCTTGAGAGACGGGCCGACCCAACAGCGACTGAGCTTTTTGAATTAGTGCTGTACTAGTTGCATCCTTTTCCATCTGCTTGGTAATTACTGCCGGATGGGTTGGCAAATATTTAGCGCTTAGACTCGCTAACTCTGTACTAGCTTTGCTGTACTGAGCTAAATACTGTTGACATGAGGGATTTGATTGCAGCACTAAAGCATCTACAGCTTCTTGAGAAGATAAGGCTAAACTAGCTGACAATTGCCTGAATCGAGCACTTACTTGTTCTAGTTGCGCTAAAGTCTCAGATCGTTGCCGCCGCAAACCTTCAAGGTTGACTGATACATCACGCAGTTGCTCAGTTGCATTCAAGCCTGATTGAGCTTTGTAGTTTGAGAGGCGTTTTTGCGCTACTTGCAATTTTTGTTCAGCCCCACTGACGACAGTTTGTAACCGACGGTTTTGTTGAGTAATTTCTTCCTTTCTGAGTTGATCTAATTTTTCTTCCAAAGCTCTGTTAAGGGCTAACGCTTTTTTGTGAGATTGTTCCGGTGTATCTCCTTTGATCTCGATCTGCATCAGGTTGGTATTATCGAGGATTTTGATCTGAGGTTTACCGAACTTTTCTACAGACATATTGAGATAATTAGCCGCAGCTTGTAAGACTTCATTAGTTTCAGCTAAATATTTATAGTTTTGTCTGGGGTCTGAAGACTGGCTGCTATAAGGAGAATCGCTGGAAGAAGATGCTTCCCCGATTCCCGGTAAAGTGATGTTTGTAGATGACTTAGTTCCAGGGAGAATAATCTTCCACTCACTAGAGTAAATAGGAAGTGTTTTTTTGAGATAAAGTAAAGCGCCACTCCATATAATCACATTAGCTAGTAGCCATATTGGTAAATAGAGTTTCCAGCTTTTTTGCATCCAGGTTGAATGGGAACGAGAATTATGGATTACTGTAAAATCAGACATTAAGGGATTCCCATTATTTAAAGACAACTACAAAATCATCATTTTTTGGAATTTTGGTTTTTGCTAAATCGTCTGTTCAGGAATTCCTCTATAAATTGCTATGAAAAACACTAAACTGCTGTTTACTTACTGCCATAATACTCGGTTTATTCCCTTCGTGTGATTTAGCTATGGCTTGTAGCCATTAATAAAGTGCTTTACCTTTTAGCTTTGTCTCACTGAGAACTCTTCTTTTGGAGTTTTAGTGAATTCACAAGGTAAGCCAGAAATTTCTCCATACAGTCTCAAGTTGTCAGCAGTAATCCGATCCCAATTGTAATTTATCTGTACATACTTTTGTGCATTTTTAGCCATTGCTGCTAATTGTTGGGGGTGATGAATCGCCCAGTCTAAGGAATTAATACAAGAGTCTAAATTTCCACATTCAAAAAGCATTCCCCGTCCCCCATTAATCAATTGCTGGTGGGGTGGAATGTCGCTTGCTAGAACCGGTATACCTTCTTGCATCGCTTCTAACATGGCGAGGGGTAGCCCTTCTAAATCAGAAGGAAGGACAAATAACCCTGCTCCTCGAACGATCTCCCAAAGACGAGTTCCTCGGAGTTCACCAGCGAATACGATATCTCGATTATTTGCAACCTTTTCTAATAGGTTGGATGTGAAAGATTTAGTATCACTCACACCTCCAGCCAGAACAAGTTTCCATCCAGTTGCTTTCAAAGCTGAGAAAGCATCAACGAGCAAATCGGGACGCTTTTCCGGTACCAGTCTGCCCAAAAACACAACATAGCGCCCCTGCTGAAGACCTAGTTGCTTACCGTAGGTAAAGTTTGGGTCTGATTCACCGTAGCTGGCGGGAGCATTAGGTATGTAGACTGTCTCCTTACCGTAAGTTTGCCAAAAGTACTTTTGTAGTGCTTCTGATACCACAATCATTCCGTGGGCAAAACGTACTGCGGCCTTCTCCCCGGTGTGAATTAAGCGAGTAGAAAAATTGCCCCACTTTGCACGTTGCCAGTCTAGCCCCTGGCAGGTAACTACAATTTTTGCATTGCTAATTCTTGGTAAGCAAGTAAATAGAGATGGACCGAGAGCGTGGAAATGAACTATATCATAGCTTTTGCCACTGGCAGCGATCGCTGCCAGTGCAGAGGTGACCAAAGCATCTATCCCTCTAAAATCCACACTGGGCACAGATATAACTCGAACGCCCTGAAAGTCATAACTTTCAAGCCAAGAACTATGAGTGTAGGAAGAGCGGGCAAATAAATCTACAGAGTGTCCCTGTGCAACCATACGGGGATAAACTTCTGCACAATAATGCTCAATTCCGCCCTGCTTGGGAGGTAGACCTTTTGCACCAATCACAGCAATTTTCATAGTTAAAATTTATGCTCAAAAAAGGTATAAAAACTGATACTGAATACATCCAGACGCTCGTTTTATGGGTTCAAATCAGTATCACTGCTTTTCTTCAATCAGTCTTTGTGTTGGATTTAACTGCTACTTCATCCAATTAGCTAACAACTGATAGATTTCGCTTCTCCCAGCGAGTAAACATATCGCTGTAAACATCCCTCACAACAGTACGAGCGGCATAAGGCTGTGCTGCCCGCACGCAGGACGTACTTGGGTAATTTTCTGGATGCAGTACTACCTTGCGTAAACCATCTGCTATGGCAGTTGGTGTACGTTGTTCACAAACTAATCCACTATCAACAGAAAGCAGTTGTGGGGTATCCCCAGAGTTTGTTGTTACTATTGGTGTTCCGCAGGCAAGCGCTTCCAAAACGACAAAAGGTAAACCTTCAAAAGCGCTAGTCAGCACTAAAGCGTTACAGATGCGGTGTAAATTGGCAAGTTCCGATTGCTGGAGCGCACCCAACATAGTTATTTGCCCAGATAGACCAAGTTGACCAATTTCAGAACGTACCAAATTTGCTAACTCACCATCACCCGCTATTAGCAGGTGAATTTTCGGTTCGTTCAAAGCTGCGATTGAACGTATTAGTAGTAAGGGATCTTTTTGGGGATGCAGACGTCCAGCAAACAGGACGAAACGTGTGTCCTCTGACAAACCCAGATGCGTTGCTAGCTCAAGTCTACCCTGCTCACGTTCTGCCAAAGGCAATGGGTAGAAAACCTCCTCATCAAAAGTATTTTTTAGGTACAACAGACGATCTTGCAAACTGGGATAACGCTGTCGATAAAGTTCTAATGAATTAGTATTGCACGAGAAAACTTGGTGAAATTGGCCTACTAACAAGCGTTCTAAAGCAAAATATGCTTTTGGAAATCTTCGCCAAAGAATTGCATTTTTATCGTCATTCGCGGCAATTTGCTTCTGGATATCGTTTTGAATAAACAGTGTTTTCTCGCCCTGCCAATGAATAGTTGCTAAGGTTGGCTCCAGCCTGTAAAAGTGCATAAAGTCTGATTCAAAGGAACGGCCAACAAGTGCAGCCGTGTATTTGAGGGTTGTTGGTATCAAACTTCTGAAGTTATCATTTTCCAAGGTAAATAGCGGTAAAAAACTAATTTCTCTACCTGCTAATTCTGCTTCTTGCCACTTACCGATTGTTTGAGTGCGATCGCTTCCTGTCCCTACTAGTCGCACCTCAAATTCACTCGGAGCGTATTTAATAAATGTATTTATGAGTGTCTGTATTCCTCCAATGGTAGAGTGCCAAGGATTAAACTGGTAAAAAATAGTCAAAACAGGTTTATGCATGACTTCTATGAATCCCCGTATATCTCCCCACGGTTTTTGTAACTTTATACTATGTAAAAATCTTGGCTAATTAAGCTTGTATTTTTACGTCCAAAATATACTGAGCGTTTTACTAAGTAGTTAAGTATCTTTACCCCTATAGCATCCCTTGAAAGCTCAAATAGCAACACTATCTATAGATACTGTCCTAGACAAATATATAGTTATCCACCAAGTTATCCGCTTGGGTATTATAACTTACCTATATAACAATGGTTGGCTTACTAAGGTTAAATATTTAGTATCATCAGTTGGAGCTAATACAACTTGTGGCATTAAGCTTAACATTGGCGTTTGACGCCGCTCCTGGTAAATTAATAACTGAAGAACTGTTAAGGCTAAGACCCAGAAAGCTAGATTAGTAGCTAGAGCTAGAAATGAGTAAAGTTGTCAAGGCTTGTCGCTTTCCTACTGATTTGCCAAAGTATCCAGAGATTTCTATATAATTGGCCATTAAAAATCCTCTAAAGTTGGGAACTAGTTGCAGAATTACAAAGTCTAGGTAGGCTTTTGCGATCGCCCAAGTACACTCTCAGTTTTATACTAAGTAAGTCAGCACCAAAAAACCAAACCATGCAAAGATAAATAAATAGGGAGAATGCATCTACCGAGCTAACTGAGATATGGACACTCATTTAAGGATATTTCTGACTCGTGAACAAGATAAAACCCTATTAAACCTGAGTGCTGAGGGTTTATCACAAACAGTGCTTAAGATTGCATCAATGCAAACAGCATCCTCTAGGGTGAAATAAAATTATCCACTCAGCTATCCACCTAGTTGTATGTGATTTCTAATATTTACTTCCTACAGCATAAATCCTTGGCAATATGCTAAGAATAGTAGATTTATTGCGATAGAAAGATGACAAAAGTAAATCTTAGGATTTATCTTTATTCTATACGCAGATCATGCTTCAGACTCTTCTAATGAATGAAATTATATTAACTGAGAATGAAACCCTCAGGCTCCAAGCCCTGCGCCAATATCAGATTTTAGACACTATTTGTGAAACTGCCTTCGATGATCTCACCCGTTTAGCGGCACAAATTTGTCGTACTCCCATAGCTTTAATCAGCTTAATTGATGAGTCCCGTCAGTGGTTCAAATCGAAAGTCGGATTAGACAGTGAATCAACCTCCCGCGATCTGGCATTCTGTGCCCACGCGATTTTGCAGCCCCATGACACCTTGATTATTTCAGATACACTACTCGATCAGCGTTTTGCTACCAACCCATTAGTAACTTCCGACCCTTATATTCGGTTTTATGCTGGTGCGCCGCTAATAACACCGGAAGGATATGCTTTAGGAACACTCTGTGTGATAGACCATGTACCACGACAGATGAACTCAGAACAACTGGAAGCATTGCAAGCGTTGAGTCGCCAAGTCATGACTCAAATGGAGTTAAAGCGTAATTTATATAAACTAGAACGTATAACTAGTAATGAAAACAAAAAGATTGAATACCTAATTTCTGCCCTTTCCCACGATCTACGTACTCCTTTACTAGCTACTCGTGGCACTCTGTATGCGATGCTAGGTGGAGCTTTTGGTTCTGTGAGCGACACTTGGAGAGATGTGCTAGAAGATTGCCGCCAAGCTAACGAAGACCTGTTGAAGTTTGTCGAAGCTCTGTTAAATGTATCTCGCTACAAAACCGAAGTTTCTAAAAGCTCGAAGTCCGAAATTATTAACTGGAAAAACATTTTTACCGAAACCATTATCCGCAGCAATGCGACTCGGAAACAAAAATATCCAATTAGATATAAAATTGCTTCTTTTCTGCCGATTGTGTATGGTGATGCTCTTGAGATTCAACAAGTTGTGCAGACATTACTTGATAATGCTGTAAAAGTCAATAATCCAGACCAAGAAATTACCCTTGAGGTAGCATTATTTGGAGTTGAGAAAGTAAAAATATCAGTGCGATACAATGGCTTGGGAATTACACCTTTAGACAATAAAAACCTTTTTAACAGCTTTATTCAAGGACGTGGACGGAATCACATAGATAAGTTAGGTCTCTACTTATGCCTTCAAATTGTGGAAGCTCACAAAGGCACTATCAACGTGGAAAGTACTGTCGGTGAGGGTACTACATTCTGGTTTACCTTGCCTGTCACCTTATTCAAAAGCTAGATACTGAAATCGAGAAAAGATGTATAAATGATTTCAAGCAATTTAATAATAGACAGTTGTAAAGATTTTATTTTGATAATTATAGTTATATTTTGCACTTTTCCGTATGAATATGTACTTTCTAAAAATTTAAGCGATAAAGCTACATTAGTTTTATTGGCTTTGCTCGCTAAATAAAAGGCTTTGGCTTAAATACTGAGCGATTTAAATATAATATTATTTTTTGTAACATTTTGTGTAAAGATACAAATACACTTTATATCTTGCTTGGACGAATGGCGCTAAGAAAAGCCCAAAGGCTTGTGTCGTCTTGTTCCCAGCCTGGAGGCTGGGAATGTATTTAAAGTGGGCTTCTGCCTCTTGTCAAGCTACTGGAGGCGGCAGCCCTCCCAGAATGGGTTCCCTGGCTCTAGGCAGGGAACCAGTCAGAGCAAGGGCTGTATCTTTTCTTAGTGCTATTCATATCTTGGACTTTATCGATCGGTATGAGCGAGCGCCCTTTCTGGACGCTGTTTGGGAAAACAATTTGTATTGCTAGAGTTGCCCTGGCTATTTTGGTCATATTTACACCCCTTAAACCTGTTTGTACTAGCTACATCAGACTGTTGGTAGATCGCAGACGGGAAGTAAAATTCCTGTAGTGTATTTGTATGGAGAAATCGTTGGCATGGGCGAAGGACTTTTTCGCTCTTTCAGCAGAGCAAAAACATGGATAGACATCGCCTTTTTACACCAGCCTATCAGCAATGAGCCTAATGTGATGGAGGCTAGGTGGCAGCAATTCGAACTAGTCTTTACGGGGACTAACGGTAGCTAAACATACTAAGACAATTCATAAAAATATGTTTATTTTAGGATGCTGTTGGCGAAATATTCCTTAACATTACCGACAAAGGAAGCACGATGTCTG
>NZ_JABXKN010000033.1:0-145095 GCF_017115065.1 Nostoc sp. JL23 | reverse complement strand
TTGAGAAAACATATTTCTTGTTTTTCTTGGAATAATTTATTCTTTGGAAGTCCCTAACTACAGAACTTTTACTTTCTGTACAGTTCCAATAAATTTCAGTTTTATTTAGTTAATGTGTAGCTAGATTTGAGTATTTTCACTATTTATTTATAATCGGAAACAAGCTGAATAGCTTACGTAATTTTACGTGATTAACTATTAGATTGGTTAAAATTTTTATGATTGTACGTATATTGATCGCAACACCATTTATTTATTGCTTGCCACTAGTGTGATGCGCGATCACCTTCCATTAACCAACCTCAATCTGTTGTTTCAGAACTACGGCAGAAAAATCAGCCAGGACTCATAGACAAAGCTGTACATCTTGGTAGCATTGAGTGAAGTACCCGTCAGCAAGGGAGCGAGGGCGATGTACGCAACCGTCACACAACCACTGACTTTTGAAGAGTTTCTTGCCTGGGACGATGGTTCAGGTAGAGAGTTTGAGCTATCAGATGGGATTCCCGTGCCATTATCAGAACCAAATGCAAATCATGAGGATTTAATCGAGCGACTGTGTGCCTACTTAGAAAATCACTGCCAAGAAAATGACCTGCCTTACGTGTCGCGCCAGTCCAAGCAGGTTCGGCTCAAAATAGCACCAGGAGAAAAGGAAAAAAGCCGGAAAGCTCAATCTCCGTACTAAAAGCTGTTGCCAACTCAGGACTAGCGATCGCTTTGGTGCAGATTCTGAGTGCGATCGCACCCCAAAAAATCATTACATAATTAAATATGCGACATTTGTTTATGTATTAATACGGGACAACCAAACGGAAAGTCTGACCGTCTCAAGTTAACAAAGGCACTGTAAGAGCGATCGCTATTATCACAGCATAAGTATATTACTAAACTTGAAATAGTTTTTTATTTTACCTAAAAACATAAGTAAACATACTAATACACTGTAACTGAAATTTGCTTACCCTTAACAAGGGGTTTGAGTAGGGCAATTTATGAATTGCTCCTACTTACTTGTATGCTTAATTGAGATGGTAGCTGGATTTGCGTCGCACTCTACTAGGCTGTGATTGGTTTATTATTCTTAGTTTAATTTAGTTCTAAATCATGATCAAAAACACTACTCTAGATCCTTTAGTAACTGATATTCGGTGTGAAGAAATTTGTCAGATTTTGGGAGAGACTTACAACCAAGAACGCTGGAACGATTGGCGCTGGCAAATGCGGCATCGGTTGACTAAGCTGGAACACTTTCAGAAGTTATTAAGGCTTAGTGCTACAGAAGAACAGGGACTTTTAATTGCACCAGAGAAGTTTGCTGTAGCCGTAACCCCATACTTTGCATCACTTCTTGATCCAGAAGATCCCCTTTGTCCGCTACGGTTACAAGTGATACCACGGGAAGAAGAACTAATAGTTAGTCCAGCAGACATGGTAGATCCATGCGGTGAGGATGGCGATACTCCAGTACCAGGACTCGTACACCGCTATCCTGACCGAGTGTTGCTGCTTGCCCTAGATAGTTGCGCCGCTTATTGTCGTTACTGCACCCGCTCTCGTTTGGTGAGCCAAGGTGAGATGTATCCAGTAACACGGCGGTTGGATGCGATCGCTGCTTACCTGGAGGAACACACCGAGATCCGTGATGTGCTAATTTCCGGTGGCGATCCTCTATTGATAGCTGATGAACCTTTAGACAATTTGCTTAGGCGGCTGCGTGCCATTAAGCATATTGAATTTATCCGCATTGGTTCTCGTGTGCCGAGTTTTTTACCGCAGCGAATTACACCGGAACTGGTTGCCTTACTTCGTAAACATCGCGTGTGGCTATCTTTGCACTTTTGTCATGTGCGAGAACTGACCCCAGAAGTCGCACAAGCTTGCGATCGCCTCGCTGATGGCGGCATTCCTCTAGGCAGTCAAACCGTGCTATTAAAAGGTGTGAATGATTCGGAAAAAGCCCTGAAGAATCTGTTTCACGGTCTTCTCAAGCTGCGTGTACGACCCTATTATCTTTATCAATGCGATCCAGTTGTTGGTACTGCACATCTGCGAACGAGTGTGCAAACTGGGCTTGATTTAATTTCTAAATTACGTGGTCATACTACTGGCTATGCTGTACCAACCTATGTAATTGATGCCCCCGGTGGTGGTGGCAAAGTCCCAATTCAAGCCGAGACTCTAGTTGCTTATGAGAATGGTACAGCTACAGTGCAAAATTGGGCAGGTAAGACGTATACATATATAGATCCAGTTGAGCAGGGGTAATATCGTTTCCGGTTAAAGACTTATCATTATAGACCGCAATTCTTGTTGGGGAAATAGGCTTTTGGGATTTTTGCACAGATGCGGTAATTATAAGTGATTAACCGGACTTGATATAACACTATATATTTGTACACGAGTTGATCGCCATCATCTAAAAGAGCCGATTGAAATGTTTCTATTGAGTTCTTGGCAAAGCAAAAAACTAAGTAATAGCAGGAGATTAGTTGGAATGTTGATTGTTGGTAATACAAACCTAAAAGATCGAGGTGTCTTCGCACAGAAGCGCTTTTTGAAAGGAGAACTCGTTGAGAGAGTGCCAGTTGTTGTTATACCCGCAGCACAGGTTGAATTCCTAGATAAAACAATTTTGGGCAACTATTACTACGATTGGGAAGATAAAGCTGCGGCGATCGCTCTAGGTTTATCTTCCTTGATCAACCATTCCTACAATCCCAATACTTATTATGTGAAAAAATTCGCTGACCGAGAGTTGGATCTGATTGCCTACCGAGATATAGAAGTGGGAGAAGAAATTACTGCTAACTACAACGGTTCTCCTGATGATAAATCTCCTATATGGTTTGAGGTTGTTGATGAGATATTTTCGCTTAATTAAGGATTTATAGCACTTCTCGAATGGAAAATACATTTTGACCTCACTTCCATTCCTCTCTCTTAAAAGGAGAGAGGCTTTGATGCTCACTCCCCAACGCTAGCTCTTAAGGGGCTGGGGGTTAGGTCTGTATTTCACCCAATTGAGAATCGCTATAGTAATCGGAATTCCTTAATTAAGATACCTAATTTGTACATTAAAGCTAACAGAGAAAGCTTTCTCGCTGGGAATTATCGGGCTATGGGGTTATTTATTGGTCTGTGTTATGACCTGAAGGCAGACTACCTTAAGGCTGGTTTCAGTGCCTCTGAGGTGATGGAGTTTGACGATGAAGAAACTATCATCGGGCTAGAAACTGCACTATTGCAGTTAGGTCATCAGGTTGAACGTGTTGGTAATGGTAGAGAACTTGCTCGGCATTTGGCAAAAGGCGATCGCTGGGATCTGGTTTTCAATATTGCTGAGGGTTTAAAGGGTCGCTCTCGTGAAGCTCAAGTTCCGGCAGTCTGCGAATTATTCACTCAACCTTACACCTTTTCCGATCCGCTTACCTGTGCCCTGACGTTAGACAAAGCGCTTGCTAAGAGAGTAGTGCGCGATCGCGGTTTGCCGACAGCTCCCTTTGAGGTCGTGAATACTACCGCAGAAGCAGCATCTGTCTCGCTGCCAATGCCACTTTTCCTTAAGCCTATGGCGGAAGGCAGTTCTAAAGGCGTAACTGGGCGTTCTCTTGTCAAAGAACGCGAGGAGCTAGTAAATGCTTATCAAGCGTTACACGAACTTTTTCAGCAACCAATACTTGTGGAAACCTTTCTTCCTGGTAGAGAAGTAACAGTAGGCATTATTGGCAATAATAGCAACTCACGGGTAGTAGGTGTGATGGAAGTAATTTTTACAGGACAAGTGGAAGCTTTTGCCTACACCACCCTCAACAAAGATGAGTATTTGGAACGGGTATCTTATCGTTTGCTCATAGATCCTGAACCACTGGCAGCACAGGCAAGACAACTGGCGCTGGATGCTTACCATACTCTTGGTTGCCGTGACGCTGCCCGCGTGGATCTGCGCTGCGATCTTAGCGGTGTGTTGCAGTTTATGGAGCTTAACCCATTGCCAGGATTACATCATGTCCGCTCAGACTTGCCAATTATGGGGCGTTTAGGTGGTATGACATACACAGAAATCATTGCTCAAATAGTCGAGTCTGCATGGCAAAGATATAAATGCTGAACAAGAGGCAGGGGGCAGGCTGACGGTTGTAGGTATTTTACAATTAGGTGCAATAAACCTACACATATCAGCTACTTCCCCCGCCCCTCTGCCCTTTTTTATGCAATATGAAGTTGCTCAAACTAAACTACAGAGGGATGTTAAGTGATACGCTCATCTTATAGTGTGTTAAATAGTGTCACCTAACTGTGGAGAATATACTCATGAATTTATTATTTATGCAAACAGCAGCACCAGCTATAGATGCTGCGCCTCATT
This sequence comes from Nostoc sp. JL23, assembly GCF_017115065.1. Taxonomy (NCBI): domain Bacteria; kingdom Bacillati; phylum Cyanobacteriota; class Cyanophyceae; order Nostocales; family Nostocaceae; genus Nostoc; species Nostoc sp. JL23. The sequence continues at coordinate 140,726 of NZ_JABXKN010000033.1, read as the reverse complement.
TTCCAGTTGCTTTTACCTTGGTGTATGTCGTTGGTTTTATTGCTGCTGTCACCATTGGGTCAATAGCTTGGTACAATTCGAAACGCCCCGCAGGTTGGGAAAGCAAAGAACGTCCTGATTTTGTGCCTAAAGTTGATAAAGAAGAAACTCCAGGTCTGGGCGACCCTAAGTAATAATCAGTGATGAGTGCTGAGTTTAATAATCAAACTTACAGCAGTTTTGATTTATTTTGAACCACATTTTACATTATCCAGAAACTTTGTAGAGACGTAGCAGTACTACGTCTCTGCAATTGTCTATTAACTCCGCAAAGAAGTTACATTCATATCGTCGTTCAATCTGCGAATTAGACGGGATAACTCACGAATAATATTCACCGCAATTTCGGGAGTTTCTTCGATCGCATCATACAGTTGCTCTTGCGTCAGTTCTAAAAATTCACAAGGTTCGAGAGTCGTTGCGGTGGCGGAGCGAGGTTGAGTATCAAATACTGCCATCTCACCAAAGTATTTTCCTTGTTCCACCTCTGCCAACTGTTTGTTCCCAATGTGAACTTTAACTCGACCGGACACGACAATATAGAGCGATCGCCCTTCTTCTCCCTGTCGAAAGATGGTGTAATTAGCTGGGAATGACAATTCGTTCATCACTGAAGTGAGCCGCACAATAAAATCATCCCGCAATTCCTTAAAAATCGGGACTCGCCGGACAAATAATAAACGGTCAACACTGGTTAACATAATTACAAGTTAAAAATCCAACATTACTGAACATCTCAAAACTGAAGTCAGAGGGCGATTAGTCATATTACCGATGTTGAATGCTAGCCGTCAAGGATATCTGAGGCTTTACTATCTGACAAGGGTTCTCTTCAATAAGAGCGATTGCATAGAAGTTTCTCAAACAATAGCTCAGTATTCAATACTACTCGTTTTGGGCATTTTGAACTCAGAATTTGGTTTAGGGGAAAGGTTAAAGGTTTTTTCTTTCCCTTTTCCCCTGGTCAGTGTCAATGGGTACAAAGCCCAAAACATCTAGTAAAATTGTCAATCACTTTTATTTATCATTTTAAAAAACAAGAGTATTTGCTCTTATTGGGCTTAAAGCCATAATATTGACTTCATGAGCTCCCAAGGTACCTTGCTGAGAAAAAAATCACCAATTTAATTGGAGGCGATGCCTCTAAAAATTGGGTAATTGGCTGATAAATAACGAATATCGACCGGTTGTCGTTAAAAAACAGTCACAAAATCTCCTAAACTGCCCTCACATTGAGATAGCAGAGAGGACTAAGACAAACAGCATTGAATTACTGTGAGCAACAATTATGGCTTGGCTAATTAGTACATTATTGATTGGAATCTCTGTCGCTTTTGCAACCACCTTTGACGACAACTTATATTTGACGGCTTTCTTCGGGAAAGTCAATCGTAACTTTCGTCCTAAGCATATTGTTATCGGTGAATTTCTGGGATTTACTACCTTAGTATGCGCCAGTCTACCTGGTTTCTTCGGCGGTCTGCTCATCCCTAGCAGCTGGATTGGTTTACTAGGTTTACTTCCCATCACCATTGGGATCAGTAATCTCATCAGTCGACAAGAGGAAGAAGAGACGGTGCAAGCTGTGTCTGTTGACTTAAACTCTCCTGTCAAATCTGGACGCCAGAAGAAATCACTATTCGCAATCATCCGCGATCCTCAAACTTACCGTGTTTCTGCTGTCACCATTGCCAATGGAGGAAACAACATTGGAATTTATGTACCGTTGTTTGCCAGTAGCAATCTTCCAAGTTTGGGCGTAATTGTCTGTGTTTGCTATTGCAGTATTGGGATGTGGTGCTTACTCTCTTACAACCTGACTCGTAATCCTCTGATGACTCCCGTTCTAACTCGCTATGGTCGAAAAATCTTCCCCTTTATCTTAATTTACTTAGGACTCTCTATCTTAATTAAAAGTGAAACATATCGACTTTTACCTAGTCTGGCAATGCTTGGGAACTAAGTATGAGGCGATCGCCCCCCTCCAGTGGACGCTCCACGCGATCGCAATTCTTGAATGTAAGCAAAAAAATCAGCGATCGTTTCCCATCGAAAAAGATTTTGTAATCACTTGAATTTATCAATATGAATAACAATAATATTTGCTCTTATCAATCCAGTTATCTAAAGTGAGAATAAAGCACATTATCGATGGCTCTTATAAAAGCAAGCCCACTAATAGGAATCAGATTATGAAGGAAATAATGAATCAATCAAACTCTAAAAAATTAACTCAGTGGCTCGCAAAAGCAGTGTTTCTGGTATTTGTCGCGGGATTTACTCTGCTTATCCAGCCTAGCGCTAGAGCGCAAACACTAACACCATCTATAACTACAGAATCCGAACTAGCTCCAGTAATATCTCCAGTTGAATTGCCAATGGAGCCTGTGACAGCACCAGTAATATCTCCGGTTGTATCGCCAATAGTGTCTGTAGCAGACAACGTTAGACGTTTATTACAAACCAATGAATGTGTTGGTTGTAACCTAACTGGGGCATTGTTAAAGGACACAAACCTGCAAGCGGCAAACTTGGAGGGTGCTAACTTACAAAATGCAGACTTAGAAAGGGCTAACTTACAGCAAACAAACTTACAAGGGGCTAACTTTCAAGGAGCAGATTTAGGCAAAGTAAACCTTTTGGGAGCAAATCTGACGGGAGCGAACCTTTTCGATGCAGATTTAGAGAAAGCCAATCTCCTGGGAGCAAACCTGCAAACCGCTAACCTACAGAACGCAGACTTGGAAAATACAAATCTGACAAATGCAAACATCCAGGGAGCTAACCTGATGGGCGTTGATTTGGAAGATGCAATCAGACCGGAAGGATTCGCTATTCAGTGACATCTGTTGTAGGGGTGTAAGGCCTTGCGCCCCTATCGCGTGGTCTATTTACTAAAGTTCTTTGTGCAAATTTAATCAAAAACATCAAAAGCCTGTATTCATTGCTGAATCAGGCTTTAGTTTTTAGTATACTTTGCGACTTTTAAGAAATCCTCTTTGGTTCTTTGGGTATTGAATTGGCCAAATATTGTTAGTCAATTAATTCCATCAATTCTTTTGTTTTCAAATCAGCTGCTATCGGTTGAGAACATGCAATCTGAGGAGAGATAGAGCAAATCGCCTCTGTAGTTGTTTCAAAACAATTTGATAAGCCAATTGTATTTAACAATCCTGTACGTTCTAGTAGTTGTTGGACTTCGGGTTGTAAACCTGTGAGAATTAAGCGGCAATTGTGCCGTTCCAAGTCATGATAAATATCTTCTAAGGCTACTAATCCAGTTGTGTCCATATTTGGCACAAACCGCAACCGCAAAATTAAATATTTCACTTCCGGTTCATCGCGGAGGAAGGTAGCAAATCGTTCAGCAGCACCAAAAAATACGGGGCCATCTACCCGATAAACGGCAATTTCCTTACCTAATTCCAGAGGAGTACCAGGGGGAAATACTTCAGTTTCAGGTATTTTAACTAAGCTTAAATCGCTCATCCGTTTGATGAACAAGGCTCCGGCTGCAATCAATCCCACTTCGACAGCGAGAACTAAGTCAAACAAGATTGTCACCAACCAGGTGAGAATCATCACAGCAAAGTCGGAGTAGGTAGCACGCATTAATAAACCAATGGCTTCCCACTCAATCATCCGCAGACTAACCACCATCAAAATTCCAGCAAGTGCTGCTAAAGGAATCTGCGCTGCTAGGGGTGCTAAAGTTAAAACGATGATGGCTAAAGCAAGACCGTGAATTACCCCAGATAGTCGGGTTTTGCCGCCAGAACGGACATTTACAGCAGTTCGAGCGATCGCACCAGTGGCAGGGATACCACCAAAAAATGGCACAATCATATTAGCCAAGCCTTGACCAATTAATTCGCGATCGCTATTATGTTTCTCGCTGACAGTCATACCATCAGCCACCACCGCCGATAGCAACGATTCAATACTCCCCAGTGCAGCTAAAGCCAAAGCCGGGTTAATTAGTTCCCGAATCACACTAAAATCATTCCAGTGGGGAATACCTTGAGGCATCGGTAAAGATTGAGGAATCGTGCCAATTGTTGGTACATTCAGATGGAAAGCAGAAGCGATCGCAGTAGCTAACACCAGTCCCACTAAAGAACCTGGTATTGTCGTATTGATTCTGGGCCATAAAACATTAGTTGCAATCACCACAACTGCTAAGGCAACTGCTGCCCAATTTAGAGCTTCCACATGAGTTAGACTTTGCCACAGTCCCGGCAAAAAATGTTCGCTACGTGGTAATTTTAAACCAAAGAAATTATTTAACTGACCGCAAAAAATAATGACGGCAATACCATTAGTAAAACCTGCCGTCACCGGATAGGGAATAAACTTTACTAACTGTCCAAGTTTGGCAACCCCCAAGGCAATCTGGATAATCCCAGCCATTACCCCAGCAATCCAAACTTTCTCAAGGCCGTACTTGGCGACAATTCCCACCAAAACCACAGCCATTGCACCTGTTGGCCCTGTAATCTGTACTGAGGAACCACCAAAAATTGCGGCGACAATTCCCGCCACAATCGCGGTGTAAAGTCCCGCCTTTGGTTCCACACCACTGGCTACCGCAAAGGCTAAAGCCAAAGGCAATGCTACCACTGCTGCTGTTAGTCCTCCCGTCAAATCGCCACGCAGTCCACCAAACAAGCGACTCAAGCGCAAAAGCAATGGTTCTTTGAGGATATCAGATGTTGCCATATCGTCATTTTCAACTCTTATACACAATTTGTTGAAGCACACACAAATGTTATTCCATCTTTTCTGTAGATTTCATCAGGGTTGTTGATAATTCCCTGATTGCGTATGGGTTTTGGTTCAAGTTCGCCTATTTGCTGATTAATAAAAGCGCAGGTTTGATTGACATAATGGATATAGCGTGTATAGAAAAGTTGGCGATCGCTACAGAGTTTTTTAGCAGAGCTACGGCTTGTAGGTTTAAAGCTCTGCGTGTTTTGGCAGATAAGCTCGAACATGGGGAAGTAAGGTACGGTAGCAGCTAGCGTCAGTGCAGCCTAAAAATTTGATGTTTTTAAGAAAATCAGCATCTTTTTAGTATTAACTTTATAATTTACATTAGTACAAATTTGGTAAATACTAATGTTGCAATCGATTGAAGGAGTGTACAAGAACGGTAATATATAACTTTCAGAATTACCATCTGATGTATCAGAAAGCCGTGTAATTGTAACTTTTTCATAGCCCAAACAAGCTCCAATACAAAAGCAGATAATGCGGTTTGGTATGTTTTTTGGGCATAAACAATCAATAGAATAGGCGGTATTTCAACTCAGCACTCTTGATTATTTTTAATGCACTCCGATAAACATCCCATATCATCTGTCAGCAGGGTAAGATATTTAACCCTTGAGAAGTATTGACATATTAAAATTTTCTAGCCTTCATCTTGCATATTCAGAAAAAACGTTATAAATTATTAGATAATAGGGGAAAATCTGACTTCTTAGTGTCAAAAACTAATCCTGCTCAAGTAAATATACTGCAACCAGTTTTAATTTCACACAGATCCTAAACACCACTGAAGATATGTTTTTATTTGGTAAAGCAAAGATTCTGGACAGACAACGGAACAATAAATAATCTAAAAATATATCTTAGGTGACTGTTTTTAGCAATCATGTTACTACTTATGGTGGAGAACAATAACTATAATTCACCAAAATAGTAATAGATTACAAGCAATGAACTAACAATAAATTTGCATAAATGTTAGCAATTGTTGATTATTTTTTTGCCTAATTATGTTTGCTATTCAAAGAATCGTTTTTGTTATGCTGAGAATAGCAAAAATAATAAATGAACACACATCTACCACAAATTCACAATCCTTATGGAGTTATTCTGTCAATGCACCTAAACGAATTGGAAACTACTGAGAATTTAAAAGAAGTGGAAGAAGCATGGCTAGCACTAGAAAAATCAATTCTCTATTATCAAGGTCGCCCTGTTGGGACAGTAGCCGCTTATGATGCCTCTGTAGAGGCGCTCAATTACGATCAGTGCTTTGTTCGGGATTTTGTTTCTTCTGCTCTAATTTTTCTGATCAAAGGTAGAACCGATATTGTTCGTAATTTCTTAGAAGAAACCTTAAAGTTACAGCCTAAAGAAAAGGCATTAGATGCCTATAAGCCGGGAAGAGGATTAATACCAGCTAGCTTTAAAGTGGTATCAGACAATGGAAAAGAATATTTAGAAGCAGACTTTGGTGAACATGCGATCGCTAGAGTTACACCTGTAGATTCTTGCCTATGGTGGATTATTCTATTGCGCGCTTATGTAGTCGCCACAGAAGATTTTTCTCTCGCCTATCAACCTGAATTCCAAAATGGTATCAGGTTAATCATGGAAATCTGCTTGGCGAATCGTTTTGATATGTACCCAACACTATTGGTTCCAGATGGCGCTTGTATGATTGACCGTCGTATGGGCATTTATGGGCATCCTTTAGAATTGCAAGTCCTCTTTTACACGGCATTGCGTGCATCTCGTGAACTGCTAATTTGTAAAGGTAATTCTGATATTGTTGAAGCCATTGATAACCGTTTACCTCTTTTATGCGCTCATATTCGCCAGCATTATTGGATAGATATTAATCGTCTGAATGCAATTTATCGCTTCAAAAGTGAAGAATATGGCAAAGCTGCTGTTAATCTATTCAACATATATGTAGATTCCGTGCCTTATTATGAATTAGATAAGTGGCTACCAAAAAAAGGTGGTTATCTAGCAGGTAATGTTGGTCCATCACAGCTAGATACTCGCTTCTTTTCACTCGGAAACTTAATGGCAATCATTTCCGACTTAGCCACCGAAGAACAGTCACAAGCGATTATGACTCTCATTGAGGAACGATGGGATGATTTGGTGGGAGATATGCCAATGAAAATTTGTTTCCCAGCTTTGGAACATGAAGAATACAGAATTGTGACTGGATGTGACCCCAAAAATATACCTTGGTCGTATCATAATGCTGGTAGTTGGCCAGTTTTAATGTGGATGTTGGCGGCGGCGGCTGTGAAAACTAATAGAACAAATCTCGCACAAAAGGCGATTCAAACTGCCCAAGGACGCCTTAGTACAGATGAATGGCCAGAGTATTACGATGGGAAAAAAGGGCGACTGATTGGGAAACAAGCTAGGAAATATCAAACTTGGACAATCACTGGGTTCTTATTAGCAAAAGAATTGATGGCAGACCCCACTTCTTTACCATTAATCAGCTTTGGAAAATTACCAGCAGAACAGGTTTCTAGAGCGTGTGAGTTTGAAATTGCCAGTGTAGACCCCTATATGACTTGATAGGAAAGTTGGGAGTTATTCAATTTTGGATTTTAGATTTTAGATTTTTACTTCAATCCGAAATCTAAAATTCAAAATCTAAAATTGGCAGAGTTGGGAGTTAGAATACAAAAGCCTCCTGACTCCTGAATCGTGTTTTCATGACAAACCCCCGTCAATTAGCTTTTATCGCCCTACGAGATGTTCATAAGGGGGCTTATGCTGATGTTGCCCTAGATAGAGTACTACAAAAAGTTAATTTGCCTGATAACGATCGCCGCTTAGTGACAGAATTGGTTTATGGGAGCGTCAGAAGGCAACGCACCCTCGATACTCTCATCGATCAACTCGCTAAAAAGAAATCTCATCAACAACCACAAGACCTGCGTACCATCTTACATCTAGGCTTTTATCAACTGCGTTATCAAGAGCGTATTCCCGCCTCAGCTGCTGTTAATACCACAGTCCAACTCGCTAAAGAAAACGGTTTTGCTGGACTCACGGGTTTTGTTAACGGTCTATTACGACAATACATCCGCCTTGCAGAGAAGATAAAGGGCGATCCGTTACAACTTCCAGAAAATCCAGTAGAATTTTCTGACTTTTCACCGGATCTGGAAAACCTCTCTCCAAACCTCTCCCCTAAAAGGGGAGAGGCTTTGAATTCTCCCCCTTCCCTAGTAGGGAAGGGGGCTGGGGGGTTAGGTTTCGCGTTAACTTTTAAAAGTCAGGTGGAACGCTTGGGCATTTTACACAGTTTTCCTGACTGGATTATTCAAGTTTGGTTAGAACAATTGGGTTTAGCCGATACAGAAAAACTGTGTGAATGGATGAACCAACCACCAACAATTGACTTACGCATCAATCCACTTCGCATTTCCATCGAGGAAGTTGAGGCGGCTTTGCAATCTGTCGGTATTTTGGTGAGCCGGATTCCTCATTTACCTCAAGCTTTACGATTTATTGGTAATACTGGGTCAATTCAAAAACTACCGGGTTTTAAAGAAGGTTGGTGGACTGTACAAGATGCTAGCGCTCAATTGGTAGGTCATTTGCTCGACCCCCAACCAGGTGAAGTGGTAATTGATGCCTGTGCTGCACCAGGGGGGAAAACAACCCACATCGCTGAGTTAATGGCAGATAAAGGGAAAATTTGGGCTTGCGATCGCACTCCTTCTCGTCTTCGCAAACTCCAAGAAAATTCTCAACGGCTAAATTTACAATCTATTCAAATTTACACTGGCGACAGTCGCCACTTCAATCAATTTCAAAACACCGCAGACCGAGTATTACTCGATGCTCCATGTTCTGGTTTGGGAACCATGCACCGTCATGCTGATGCGCGTTGGCGACAGACACCAGAATCCGTCCAAGAACTTTCGGTACTGCAACGAGAATTGTTGACACATACATCAACTTTTGTCAAACCCGGTGGTGTACTAGTTTATGCCACCTGTACATTGCATCCAGCGGAAAATGAAGAAGTAATTTCGGCATTTTTAGCTGAGTCACCTGATTGGCAAATTGAGTTTCCCAGCGGCGTTGAGTTACCTGATTCTACCGAGAGGACACCTCAAGGTTGGTTTAAACTTTGGCCCCATCGACAGGACATGGATGGTTTTTTTATGGTGCGCTTAAGAAAAACCAATAATTCCGAATGAATACTGTTTGGGATTGTACGATTTGGTGGAGGCCTGAATCTACCAGAGGAGGCAGCAATGGTTTCCCCTTCCAATGTAAAAAACTTAGTTAAAATCCTGATTGGAGCCGCCTGGATCGATGGCAGAATCCAGCCAGAAGAACGGCAATATCTCCGCGAAATAGCTCAAGCAAAAGGTTTAGCTAATGATCCAGAAATTAAGCCTTGGCTGTACGAATTAGTTCCTGTGCAGCCAAAAGAATGCTACGACTGGGTGCGGGAGTATCTAGGCGATCGCCCCAGTCTTGAAGATTGCGAAAATCTGATTGAAGCCATCAGTGGCTTAATTTATAGCGATGGTGAAGTTGCCGTTGAAGAAGCCAGACTCCTGACAGAATTGCAGGATATAGTGAAGCCGAATGAGTCAACTCAACCAGCTCACACTGCGCTTCTCAAACAAATTCAAAAGCTTTACCGCCGTTGGGTTGAAGTCCAAAACTAACATGGAGTTATGAGTTAATCCAAAAGGAGGCGGTGAATTATCTCACTGCCTCCTTGCGTCTCTTCGTCCCCATACCCTCGGAAATATGCGTACCTCTTTAGGTAATTTTTATAGCTATAGGACTAGCCCTTTCAAGGTGACTTGTCAAATCTCTTGTTTTTTCTCAGCGCTCTCTGTGCCTCTGTGGTTCAAAAGTAATTGATTTAACCGCAGAGGCACAGAGAACACAGAGAGAAGAAGTCTTAAGCTATTTCCCTGAAAATTGGTGTAATTTACCTTACTGGGTTTTGCGCTTGCTTAAATCCACATTCCTGAAGATGCTACTTTTAGACATTCTTTAAGAAACTGCTGGGGAATTTCTCTACTTTCTCCCCAATGCTGATGAACATAAGAAGCATGAATATTTGCAGGTAAACCCCATCCTTCACATCCCATATTTTCTTCACAATCGTAGCGAGAAGTTTCAAATAGGGGCTGAGTGGGAGTTAAGGTTAAATGGGAACGATGAAACTCATGTCCGTAAACAGTTGTATTTGCTTTAACTAACAAATTATCTTGCAAAGCGACTGCACGACGATAGCCCAAAGTTAAACGCCCACCCATCACAGCAGATGTTGGTAGCACTCCCGCCATTGACCAAGATTTACCTTCAAAATCGATAATTTGGTCACACAGATACATCAATCCTCCGCATTCGGCAACCGTAGGCATTCCTTTAAGTATTGCCGTTTTCACAGCATGACAAACGCTAGTATTTTCTGCGAGTTGCTGGGCAAAAACTTCCGGGAAACCACCGCCAAAATACATTCCCTGGATATCTTTTGGTATACCAGCATCTTCTAAGGGACTCCAGAAAACCAATTCTGCACCAAGTTGTTGCAGCAAATCGAGATTATCTTGGTAGTAAAAATTAAAAGCCCGATCGCGGGCTACTGCAATCCTAACTGGGGATAAGGGAGATAAGGAGGCTGAAGCAGAGGGAGAAAGAGGTTCTGATTTTAACAAAGGTAATAAGCGTTGCCAGTCAAAGCAAGTATCTCCTAAATCGGCGAGGCGATCGATTAAAGCGTTGAGTTCAGGAAGTTCGGCTGTGGGTACTAAACCCAGGTGGCGATCAGGAATTGTGATATTATCTTGACGGCGCATTACGCCGAGAATGTTTAACTGTAAGGGTTCTAGAGAATCTTTGAGGAGAGAGAGATGGCGATCGCTTCCCACACGATTTAATACTACCCCAGCTATTTTAATTCGGGGATCAAAAGATCGATAGCCGTGCGCGATCGCAGCTACAGAACCAGATAAACGACTGCAATCGATCACCAACACCACAGGTAAATCTAACAGCCGCGCAATGTGTGCCGTACTTGCAAAGTCAGTTGATTTTTGCTTTTCTTGCCCATGCCCCATGCCCAATTCCCTATGCCCAATTCCATCAAACAACCCCATTACCCCTTCCACTAGGGAGTATTCACTCAGTTGACTATGACGGGTAAAACATTGCTGAACGTAAGCTTCAGAAGTCAATACGGGGTCTAAATTGCGACAAGCACGACCAGTTACGTGTTGATGAAACATCGGATCGATGTAGTCTGGCCCCACCTTAAAAGATTGCACCAAGCGATCGCGACGGCGTAAAGATGCTAAAAGGGTGAGCGTGACTGTTGTCTTACCCACCCCACTACGTTCCCCGGCAATGACTAAAGCCATAAATGAAACAAATTAGGTTTTTATGTAGCAACTATTTTGACTATTGGCTGTGCGTCCATCGTCGCTTTTTGCAAAAGCAGATACACGGGTTTATCAAACCAACTAACTCAAACTTATACCAATTAGAAACAAGAAAACCAGCCAATTAGGGGAGTTAGGCTGAAAAAGTCTAATAGTATAGTTGGAAATTAGCCGAGAGTCAGATAGCAATAAGCTACCAGAAGAGGAACGTTTTATGATAACTGTGCATCATCTTAACAACTCGCGATCGCAGCGTGTGCTGTGGCTGCTGGAAGAATTAGGTATCGAATACGAGATCAAATTCTATGAACGCGATCCCAAGACGATGATGGCACCGGAGTCGCTACGCCAAGTCCATCCCCTCGGCAAATCACCAGTAATCACAGATGCAGACTTGACGATCGCTGAGTCGGGTGCAATTATCGAATACTTAGTTGATCGCTATGGTAATGGTCGGCTAGTCCCGGCATCCGGTACGCCAGAGCATCTGCGCTATAAGTATTGGCTGCATTATGCCGAAGGTTCGGCAATGCCACCACTAGTAATGCGGCTGGTATTGAACAATTTCGGGGCAGGCGACAGCAGTGTAGTTAGCGGATTCGTCGCGCCCCAAATCAAACTTCACTTTGACTACATAGAAGACGAACTCCGTAAAAATACGTGGTTTGCAGGCAATGAATTTACCGCCGCCGATATCCAAATGAGCTTTCCTCTGGAAGTAGTCGCTGCACTCCCCGAAGAGGTCAAAAACCGGCCAAAGCTCAAAGAATTTGTCGAGCGCATTCATGGGCGACCTGCTTACAAAACCGCTCTTGAGCGTGGAGGCAAATACGACATATCCTTTCAATAGACTTCTTGAATGAATCGAAACCTCACCCTAAATTCTTCTCTTAAGCAAGGCTACGGTGTACACAAAAGTCTTCTAAAGCTGTCCACGTCTTGACCTGCTATGTTAATGCATCGACCTGCTATGTTAATGCATCGACCTGCTATGTTAATGCATCGACTTGCTATGTTAATGCATCGACCTGCTATGCCAATGCATCGACTTGCTATGTTAATGCATCGACCTGCTATGTTAATGCATCGACCTGCTATGTTAATGCATCAACCTGTTATGCCAATGCATCGACCTGCTATGCCAATGCATCGACTTGCTATGTTAATGCAATACGGTTCGGTTAAGGTTTTTTGATGAAAATTATTGATCCCCAAAGACGCTATAAATCGCCGTATATACAAAGGATTGATTCTTGTAGAGACGGCGATTCATCGCGTCTCTTGCCTCCAAGGAAAATAGAAAAACCCTCCAGATGATTGAAATATCCAAAAATCTGAAGAGTTTGTGTTTGATTTCGCCAATTTTGGTAACTTTTATTGTTTCCAGGCGCAACTAACTATTTGTTGTCAACTTGAAAATATTCGCTGTAATCCCTAGACTTTCTTCAAAAAGTGACTCACGACCCCAGCGTTGTACCTGCTGACTCAGCAAAGCTTCCGCCTTTTGTTCTGAAAGTGAAGTCACCTGTTGAAATAGACCAGCAGATTGAGCGCCGCCGTGGGTTTCCATCCGCATACAACCACCAGTTTCCGAACAAATTACCGTACCACAGTCTGCCTTCGGATTGGTCGAACTGAGGCGCAAAGCAATCAAGTCGCCAGCAATATCACCCACATCAGCAAGGGGAACGCCCGCTAATTCGGTTTCTATTTCCCGTTGGTCTTGGGCAACAAAGTTAATGCGAGTGATGTCATAATCTCCGGTTTCCTTTTTATAGGAAATAGGCTGCCATTCTAGACGACTTGCCAACCAACCTAAAAACAGTAATGCTTGTGCAGGGTTGCCTTTTTCGTAATCAATAGTTACTCGGTCAACTTCCCGCAGGGCAGCCCGACGATGAGGTGAGTCGTAAGCTTCAGCTGTCAATTCCTCCCATGCTGAGAGGCGACGCCAGTTGAGGTCAGCCAGGGGAACCCCACTGTCCACCAATTCTTGGAGGCGGAGTAAGTCACTTTCTGGCTCGTTAAAGCGGCAAGAATCTACAATCACATTATTGCAGACGGCTGCCAACCGCTTGAATAGACTGTTATTGGGGTCTGGTGTTGCTTTCCACCAGAGAAACTTTGGTAAGCCACCAATCAACAATGCTGGAATCATACCACCGATGCGTTCTAAGGCAGCAGCAGTACCGCTGATAGTGATGTATTCGCAGCAAATTAGTGTGCTTGACGATTGCTTTTGGATCGGGCAATAGGCAGAAACTTGAGCTTTCACCCCTTGATCTTCGCCAGTAATGGGAAATAGCGCGATGATCCGGCAAGGGTTGCGGAGGGCGATTTCATCAGCAATTCTGGGGCTTGGGGCATTTAAGCTGGGAAGTTCAATAGAAGCATTGTCTCCCGCAGCGCCGTTTCCTTGACGTTTGATGAATTCTTCTCTCAAGATAGCCAGGGTTTCAGGTGTTGCTGTTCCAGTATCTGGTAGTGCATGTTTTCTCTGCACTTGCCGCAAGGCAGATACCATCTGAGGCCCTAAAATTCCGTCAAGCGGGCCGTTGTAAAATCCCAAAGTAGCCAAAAGATACTGGGTTTCTTCGGGTTCGTAAACCACTAAGGTAAATGTTGTGGCGCGAGTGGCAGCAGGAAGCCCACCGTCCTCGCCAGTAATGCCGTAACTTTGCCAAATTTGATTAAGTTCCGCTTCTATTTCGTTAAGCGAAATATCTTTTGGCGTCTGAAGTGAATAAATTGTAGAAGCTTGGGGAGCCATAGTAGTTTTGAGTTGTCAGCTTTGTTTGGTGAATCAGTTAGGAGTTAAAAGTTAGAAGTTAGGAGTTAAAAGTTAGGAGTTAGGAGTTAAAAGTTAGAATAACTGAAATTATTAACTCAAAAACTCATAATTTATTACTCCTAACTATTAACTCATCACTTCTAACTTTCTAAAGTCTGCGCCAGCGACGGCCATCCTGGTTAATTAAGAATTCTGCTTCTGTTGGTTCCCAGGTTCCAGCTTCATATTGGGGAATAGTATTGGCGTCGGCGGGTGCATCCCAAACGGAAAGGGCTGGCGTTACTACCTGCCAAGCGGCTTCTACTTCGTCCGCGCGGGTGAACAATGTTTGATCGCCCATCATACAATCAAGGAATAAGCGATCGTAGGCATCAGATGTAGCTTGGATGCCAAAGGAACCATAACTAAAGTCCATGTCAACGGAACGAGTACGGAATTCTGCCCCCGGCATTTTCACATCAAAACGCAGGGAAATACCTTCATTTGGCTGAATCCGCATCGTCAAAATATTGGCGTTTGTCTGTTGGGCAGCAGATTGGAACATCCGAGATGGAACTTCGCGGAAGTGAATGGCAATCTCGCTGACTTTTTTCGGCATCCGCTTCCCGGTACGCAAGTAGAAAGGAACACCTTTCCAGCGCCAGTTATCTACCAGAAACTTCATGGCGACATAAGTCGGTGTGGTGGAGTTGGGATCAACGCCTGGTTCTGTCCGATACCCTGGCACTGCTTGACCTTTCATCCAGCCAGCACTATACTGACCGCGTACTGCTGACCGCGACAGATTGTGAACATCAGCTAAACGAGTAGCTTGGAGTACCTTCACTTTTTCTGTGCGGATGCTGTCGGCATCCATTGCGTTGGGTGCTTCCATTGCCGTTAGACAGTAAAGTTGCATTAAATGGTTTTGCAACATATCCCGTAGTGCGCCGGCGCTTTCATAGTAACCAGCCCGGTCTTCCACTCCCACGGTTTCTGCCACGGTAATTTGCACGTGGTCAACAAATTGACGATTCCACAACGGTTCAAAAATCGCATTGGCAAAGCGAAACACCAGCAAATTTTGGACTGTTTCTTTACCCAAGTAGTGGTCAATGCGGTATACTTGGTTTTCTTTACAAAATTTTTGTACCACTTGGTTGAGACTCTGGGCAGAAGCCAAGTCTCGACCAAAGGGTTTTTCAACTACTAGACGATGTTTGTAGGCATCTTCTAGCATCCCGGCGCTTCCTAACTGCTTAATCGCTTCTGGAAAGAATGAAGGGGCAACCGAGAGGTAGAACATGCGATTACCTCGCGTGCCCCGTTTTTCGTCTAATTCACTCAATAAGTTTTTTAGTTTCTGGTAGCCTTCGGGGTTGTCTATATCCCCAGGACTATAGAACAGACCTTGAGAGAAATCTTGCCAGAGTTCCCCTAAATCGACATCAGGATGGGCTTCTTCCATGCCCTTTTGCATTTGTTCGCGGAAGTACTCATGGCTCCATTCTCGACGTGCCACACCGACAATTGTCGTTTCTGGGGGAATACGCCGTTCTCGCCGCAATTTGTAAAGTGCTGGCACTAGTTTGCGCCAGGTGAGATCGCCAGAAGCGCCAAAAATGACTATAATCTGGGGTTCGGGCATCCCTTGTTGTTGCAGACCAACGCGCAAGGGATTTTCTAGCAGACTAACCATAACAATTTTGGATTTTGGGTTTTGGATTTTGAGATTGGGCATTGGGCATGGGGCATTGGGCATTGGGCATGGGGCATGGGGCATGGGGCATGGGTTATTTTCCTTGTCCCCTTGTTCTCCTCGTCCCCTTGTCCCTCTTCCCTTGTCCCCTTGTCCCCAATACCCAGTCCCTACACTGGTGACAATACCTTGATCTTGTCTTCTAAAGAGTTCATCAAGGACTGGAAGGGCTGGATAAACTTGTCAATACCATCGACTAACAGTTCATCCATTACGTTATCGAGATCGATGTTGATGTCTGGATCTTTGAGGTTTTCGATCAGCGTGTAAGCTTTGTCTACATCAGTTTCTAAGCGATCGCCTACGTTACAATGATCGGCACAAGCTTTAATGGTCGCTGGTGGTACGGTGTTGACGGTATCATGGCCAATCAACTCTTCGATATACATCACATCTCTGTAGTTGGGGTCTTTGGTGCTGGTGCTAGCCCAAAGTAGCCGTTGTTGTGTAGCCCCTTTTGCTGCCAACTCTTGCCAACGCTCGCTTCTAATGATTTTCTTGTATTCTTGATACGCAATCTTAGCGTTAGCGATCGCTACTTTCCCTTTCACAGCTCTTAGCTTTGCTTCCACGGAAATATCATCAACGCCTTTTTTCAACTTAGCATCAATCTTGCCGTCAATGTTGCTATCGATCCGGCTGAGGAAGAAGCTAGCGACTGAAGCAATTTTACTGATGTCCTTACCTTCAGCCAGCCGTTTTTCTAAGCCCCGAATATAAGCCATTGCTGTGTTTATATAGCTTTCTACAGAAAACAGCAGCGTAATATTAACATTCATCCCTTCGGCTATTACCTGTTCCACTGCTGGCAAACCAGGTTCTGTACCAGGAATTTTAATCATCAGATTTTCCCGACCAATTTCTTGGAAATAGCGGCGGGCTTCGGCTATTGTTGCTTCGGTATCATGGGCAATGGTTGGCGGTACTTCAATACTCACATAACCATCTAGTCTATTCGAGGCTTCATAAACAGGGCGTAAAATATCACACGCATTACGGATATCTGCAAAAACTAGGGATTCGTAAATTTTGTCTATGGGTAGGCCAGCCCGAACTCCGGCTTCGATATCGGCATCATAAATAACGTTACCAGCGATCGCTTTTTCAAAGATAGCTGGGTTAGAAGTAATCCCAGATATACCTTGATTTTCAACCATGTCTTTGAGTTCACCTGATTGAATAATGTCACGGGTCAAATTATCCATCCAGATACTTTGACCGTATTGGTTAATTTCTAGTAGATGATTGGTAGACATAGCTAGTTTATTTCACTCCTGTATAGTGATGTTTCTAAGTAAATTTGGCAAAACGCATCAAATATTGATGGTTACTTTTGAATTGTGGCGTTGCCAATCACTTATTGCATCGGCCAGCTGAGATAATCCTTAATTGATCTTCAAAAAGCCCTATTTTGCATTCCCAATCTTAAATCACCATGATTAACGTTTAATTAATGGCAGATGAGAGTACAGCACTGAGGACATAATTCACTCTTGTAAAACGTCTAAAACCCTTACGTAACAGTAATTACGAATTGTCTTCTAGTGTCCGTTTTGAATAAAAGACTCCACCTTGGCGACATCCTCTTTGCTGCCAATAATTAAAGGCGTGCGCTGATGCAGTTTTTTTGGCACCACATCCAAGATATTTACCAGTCCTGTAGTAGCACGGCCACCTGCTTGCTCAATTAAAAAGGCGAGAGGAGCAGTTTCATAAAGCAAGCGTAATTTTCCTTCAGGGTTTTGAATTGTGCCTGGGTAGAGAAACACGCCGCCTTGAACCAAAATTCTATGGATGTCGCTCACCATTGCGCCGCTATAACGAGCGCTGTAGCCTTCTGTGCGATGAACGTAGCGAATGTATTCTCGAATCGATTCTTCCCACTGCCAAAAGTTACCCTCGTTCACGCTGTAAACAGAACCGTGGTTAGGAATGCGAATATTTTCTTCTGTAAGAATAAACTCTCCTAAGCTGGGATCGAGAACAAAGGAATGAACCCCCTTACCTATAGTATAAACCAGCATTGTGCAAGGCCCATACAGGATGTATCCGGCGGCAAGCTGCTTACGTCCGTTGGTGAGGAGGTCAGTTGCCTTACCATCGCTATCAGTTCCTTCTTGTTGGCGAATGGCGAAAATGGAACCCAAGCTGAGATTATTATCAGTATTGGAGGAGCCATCAATTGGGTCATACAGCAGGGTATAACGGCCAATGGGGCAATTTTCCGGGATGTAGTAAGGATTTTCCATTTCCTCAGACGCGAGGCGACAGACTAAGCCGCTTTGCTTAAACACTGATATAAATACATCATTGGCATAAACATCCATCTTTTTGACGGATTCGCCTTGGACATTAACTTCGCCAGTAAATCCCAGAACGCCTTCCATTAAACCAGCGCGACTCATGCGACGAGCAACCAGTTTCCCGGCTAGGGCGATGCGATTCATCAGCGCACTTAAATCCTGTGCATCTGGCGAAAAACTCTGAAGTTGTTGGAGGACGTGACGGGATAAGGTTGTACAGTCACGATCTAAGGCTCTGTCTGTAGCATCGTAGGCAGATAAGTCTAAAGATTCTGGCGCTTTAGTCATTTTTATGTTCTCCGCAGCCACTAGCTGTTAATTGGGTTTTAGTCATCTATAGCAACTTATAGTTGCTGCTTCTATCTTAGAAAGGTAATTTGATAACTTAGATGCGACTTTAGATAAACTAAAGAAATGAATCTTCAGTTACCCCTGCACCCAGAACCTAGCTACTTCGACTTAACATGACTTTCTGAAGCGGGTGGGTATGGCTACACATCCTATCCACAAACTAAAATCTCCACATTTGCGGCAGGGACTATAGCCTTATTCTGAAACATTAATACGAAACTACTATCAGATTTGCCCAAGGCAAGCAATCTGCCTAGTTAACTAAGATACTTTTGGTTGCTGCCAGATAATGAGTTTCAATTCAGAGCAGTAGTAAGCCTCATCACTGATTTGGTGTTCGTGGTCAGCTATCCAATCATAAATTTGTGTTGCTTTTGCTAATGCCACTTTTTCTGAACGATAAAGCTGAGGAGTAGGGCAGTAGGCTTGACCATTGATGTGTATAGCTGCAATCTGCCAATAATCGCTCTCTGGTACAACTTCTAAAAACCCGTTACTGTAAGGCTGGATTATTCCTATATTCATCTACAACCATCAAACTTTCTAACATTGGCCACAACAAAGCCGATACCAGCCAATTCTTCCGAGTCAAAGCTGGAATCACCAGGGAATGCAGTCGCAACCCCTGCTAATGATTTTGGGTTCGTAGTCAATGGAAATCTGAATTATTGGTCACTTTTTTGGCTTGATTCCGTTATTGGCAGGAATAATGGCACAAGGGACTGGTCGGCGCGGCTACATTGGGATTGTCCAAACTCAGAGTCTGGCTGGATAGATGATAATCTGTAGAGCGAACCAGCAATTCGCAGTACTCACCCGAAATAACCGAACAAAAGGAGTAAATTTATTATGTCCCGTTTGCTAACAGCGTTCCGGCAGCGATTCTTGCGGAGTATTTTTGCAATACTCTTAACTTTGATTAGTAGTTTAATACTTCCTGGGGCTACTTGGGCTGCTTCTAGCTTGGGAATTGATAATGGTCATCTGAGTTCTTGTCCGGCTTCAGACAACTGTGTTGTCAGCCAAAACGCAGATGAAAAACACGCTATCGACCCGATTGCTTATCATGTAGACCGTAATGCAGCTAGAGAAATCTTACTAAAAGTTATCGGTGTTGTTCCCCGTACAGAAATTGTAGAACAAACAGATAATTACATCCACGCTCTTTCTAAAAGCCGCATCTTCCAATTTGTTGATGATGTAGAATTTTATTTACCTCCTAATGAGTCAGTAATTCATCTGCGCTCGGCTTCGCGCGTGGGAGAATCTGATCTTGGTGTCAACCGCAGACGAGCCGAGCAAATTCGTCTGGCTCTACGCGATTTAAATATTTGATTTTGGCGCTACTTATTCTCATTTAACTGATTGAGGTGCGATCAGCAATACCATTTAAAAATTTATACTTAGTGAAGAAATCTCAGACTATCTGCAATGATTGTGCTTTCCATACCTTAGTAGAAGAAGCGATAACGTGCATTCACCCTGACGAAGTTGGGGTTAATTGTTCTACCGTTATTTTCTGCAATTCATTTGAGCCAGCACTCATAATTGACAGTCCTTGCGTGACATACGGCAATGATGAAGAATAACTTCAATTGCGTAGGCGCAACAACTAAGCTTTTGGAATTTCAACTTACGTTGCTATTTAGTAAATTATGGTAATATAAAAGCTCTTGGGCGATTAGCACAGGGGTAGCGCACATCCTTCACACGGATGGGGTCACTGGTTCAAATCCAGTATCGCCCACTTATACACAGAAAAGTTTTCAGCTAACTAGCTTCGGTTTCTTAAATACGCCCCCACATCAAGATACGCTTGTAGGGGAAAAAGAACGGGCGCTCATCCTCTAGCAACTCGAATAATTTCTGCTGATAGCGTTCCACAAATCGCTCATAGCTTTGAGCATTTAGTTGGGACTCATAAGCTGTTAGCAATGTCCCGCGATACCACTCTACCACGGCTTCTCGTGAGGGCAACACATGTCCATAAATTTGAAGCTTGACTTCCTGCTTGACAAATCCCAACTTATAAAAGATTCTGGCGTATGTTTCTGGGGGAAGTACCTCTAAACGCCGCACATATCCTCTTAATTCTTGACTGAATTCCTGTGCAGTTTCAACAGCTATCTGATGCACTGGCTCACTATCCATCGCTGGTATTTGTACAGCGAGCTGTCCACCAGGCCGCAGTTTTGCCCGCAATTTCTCAAATAAAACCTCATGTCCCGTTAACCACTGCAATGCCGCATTAGAAAATACCACATCAAACTCCCCATCTCCTGGATTTTCCTCAATCCGTCTTTGCTCAAACCGTAGTCCATTGCCTTCAAACTGACGCGCTTTTTCCAGCATTTTCTCAGAAGCATCTATCCCTAAAGTCTCCTCTGCTGCTAAGGTTTCATGCAGATATTTCGTTAATTTTCCGGTTCCACACCCTAAATCAATAACTCGTAAGTTTTCTTGCCGATGTACCATGTCTACCAAGTCGTAGAATGGACGGCTTCTTTCAGCTTGAAATCGTTCGTATAGTTCTGGATTCCATTTATCTGGCATATTTTTATAATTCGTAATTCGTAATTCGTAATTTATAAAGTGGTATGGCATTCGACTCCGCTCACCAGCCGCTCAGTAACTATCGTAGACATCCCACCCAATTTACCATGCCCTATGACCAACTACTTTCGCTCTAATGTTGATGCAATGGCTAGCTATATTCCCGGTGAGCAGCCTCAACGCGGTACACAAATTATTAAACTTAACAGCAATGAGAACCCCTATCCTCCTTCCCCTGCGGCATTAGCTGTGCTACGGAATATTGATGGTGAGTGGTTGCGGCGGTATCCAGAACCTTTTGGGGGGGAGTTCCGCGAAGCTGCAAGTAAAGTTTTAGGAGTTCCTAGTGATTGGATAATTGTCGGAAATGGCAGTGATGAATTGTTAAGTGTGGTGATTCGAGCCTGTGCTGAACCTGGGAAAAAGGTAGTTTATCCGATGCCTACTTACGTGCTATATCGCACCTTAACAGAAATGCAAGCGGCGGAAATTATTGAGATTCCCTACAGCAAAGACTACAGTTTACCAAAGGACGAATTAGTTGCTGCCAATGGGGCGGTAACATTTATTGCGTCGCCCAATAGTCCATCGGGACATGTGGTGGCAACAAATGATTTGCGAAAATTAGCCAGCCAGTTATCTGGAGTTTTAGTGATTGATGAAGCATACATAGATTTTACCGAAGAGAATGCATTGGCTTTGGTTAAGGAATATGAAAACGTCATTGTGCTTCGGACACTATCTAAGGGGTACTCGTTGGCAGGATTACGGTTGGGCTTTGGGGTGGCGAATCCTAAACTTTTGCAGGGATTGTTTAAGGTTAAAGATAGCTATAACATCGATGCGATCGCTTGTGCAATTGGTACAGCTGCTATCACTGACCAAGCTTATAAAAATGCTTGTGTAGCCAAGATTAAAGCATCACGGACTAAGTTAGCAACAGACTTGAAACAATTAGGTTTTCATGTCTGGGATTCCCAAGCTAACTTTTTGCTGGCACAGCCAAAAAAAGGAAACGCAGAATACCTTTATCAAAAACTCAAGGAACAGGGAATTTTAATCCGCTATTTCAAGCAGCCTGGACTAGATGATAAATTACGTATCACTGTTGGGACAGATGAGCAAAATCAGGCTTTAGTAGAAGCACTAACTACAAACCTTTAATGATTCACACTGACTTACAACACTTGAAAACTAAAGCTAAGACTTGCCCAATTATTCACATCCAAGCTATGTGAATCGGCTGTTGTGCCGTTCATCTCCGTTTTGAGGGCACTAGCGTTATGTAAGTCTTGTAGCAAGGTTTGTACAACGTCTAAGGAATTCAACAATGGGCCAATTGGCCCTTCTTCGGCTGTGGAATACTTGGCAGTGTTTAAGGCGGCGAGAGTTCCGTTAAAGGGGGCTGTACTAAAAATCAGTTGGTGTTCGCACTCAGAAGGTGGCCCCGAAATCACCCATTCGGAGGCAGTATTAGTTTGGGGTAGGGTGAGGGTTTCACCTGGCGCGATGACGACTTCTTTAAGCAAGGGTTTGGTGTCTGCCGCCTTTGGTTCTTGGGGGGTTTCCCAAGAGTAGAAGGCGATCGCTGTATGATTATTATTTAATCCCAGCAAGATTAAATATACTGGGCGATCGCTCTGGTTTTCTACCCGATATTGCATTCGACTACCGATAGGGAGAATCGGAGTGGGGAGTGATTTTTTTTTCGAAGTTTCAGGTTTTAAAGTTCGTATTGTTTCATGCTGCATCACTACCTGTGGTGATATACCACTAATTATTTCTAAAGTAGCCTTGAGAGCCAAGCGGGAAGAACCTTGATTTTCTGTAAGTCGCCATAACTTGGCTGCAAGCAGAGTTGATAATTTTGGTGCTAACCTTTGCACTGTTAATTTCACTGCTTCTCCTACTTCTCCAGTGGTATTGAGAATTACCTCGCCACCAAGAGAAAATAGACCATAACGACTGGGAATTTCCTGTAGTTTGGCAAATAAATAATCAGCTGGTTTTTCTCCTGCGACTACGGTGGAGACATGGGGAAAGGCAGCGAACGCACTTGTGGCGTCTACCCGCTCAATTCTTTCCAATCCAGTATCCAAAGCAATTATTAAATGGATATTTCGGGTTAAAACTCGGACTGCTTCTTGGACAAGTTGCCCGACTTGTAGGGGATTTGCACCTTCAATTTGGGAAATTTGCGCTTTTGCTGTTAATCCAGTCCGCGATCGCAATACTAATTGCTCTGTTGTTGTTGCTAAGGTAAATCGAGAATTAACTCCGTAGTATAGCAGCACTTGTGGCGGTAATCCTGCTAACCACATCTGGACTGTTTTGCCGTCTTCTTCAATCGCTGTCACCGCGCCTTCTGCACCAATAATACTATCTGGCGGTAGAGACGTTAGATGTTGATTTTTTTGACTACTTAATAACGCTGGTTGCTGTTTACTACCCAATTTGGATAGAGAATTTTCCATATAGGAGAGAGCGACTTGAATTCTGGTAGTTGGAGTGAATTCCCACAAATACTGCGTCAAGGCATAAGTAAATAACCCGGCACTAAAACCAGAAAAGAGTTCTTCCCTGGCAGGCTGCTTGGGATTTGAGGTAGCTGCTAAGACAATCGGCGTGCTGGTTAACTTCTGAGTCTTGAGTTGTTGGAGAAAGTCGAGTTCTTCTGCTGCTAGCTTTGCCTCTACTGATTCTGGAAGGGCACGAACTTTTAATCCTAATACTGGAGTTGGCGCATAATAGCTAGTATCTAATACTGCTGTGACTCGATTTCTAGGGAGCGATCGCAATAATAGCAGTAGAGTTTCTTCTAATATATAGTTGACTATTTTTTCATCTTGTGTTTGGGAACTGGCATTAGCTGGCACCAGAGCATTTTGCATTGTCTCTAGTGATGTCTCCAATTTGACACGGCTGCCATAGCCGCTAAAGTGAAAGACGACCACATCACCGGATTTAGCTTGCTTACCCAGATGATCCAAAAAAGCCGCCTCAATGAATTCTCTACTAGCTTGTTCCTCAGTTAAGGTTAAAATATCTGACCCTTGGAAACCAAAGCGATGAATCAAAAGTTCTCTTTGTAGTTCCACATCCGTCAGACAACCACTGAGGGCTGGAATTTTTGGGTATTGGTTAATACCTATCAACAACGCCAACTTGCGCGGACTGGGTTGTGCCAAAGCCTGGTAATAGCGATTTCCCAAAGACAACCACTCAGCTTCAGTTATCCCCAATACCGCGAGTATTGAGCCAATTCTCTCTAAAAACGCGCGACGTTTCATAATTAGCTATCAGCCCTCAGCTATCAGTTAGCAGCTTACAGGGCTGAACTCTGTATTGTAAAGTTACAAAAACGTGGGAGCGGAGGGGCAGGGGAGCAGGGGGAGAATTCGTAACTCCTAACTACTAACTCTTCACTCCTCACTCAGCACTGTTTTGCCCAATACCCTAAGCTGGTACTTCTATCCGCATTGCCCGTGCTAACTCTGCTGCTACCTCTGGACGAGAAAATTCTGGTGGAGGTAACTCACCGCGCCGTAGCATTTCCCTAACTTTTGTCCCTGATAGGTGAATGCGTTCTTCTGGCCTGCTGGGACTGGTTTTAGATGTTGCCATCTGCTTAGTGCGCGTGCAGTAAAAAGCGTGTTCAAATTTCATCGGCACAATGCCTAATTCACTTGGTTCAAATTCATCAAAGATATATTGAGCGTCGTAAGTGCCGTAATAGTCACCGACACCAGCATGATCCCGTCCAACGATAAAGTGAGTACAGCCGTAGTTTTTGCGGACTAAAGCATGGAATATAGCTTCACGAGGCCCAGCATAACGCATTGCGGCTGGATTGATTGCCAAACTTACTCTGTCTAAGGGGTAGTAATGTTCCAGCAAAATTTCATAGCAGCGCATCCGCACGTCAGCGGCGATATCATCTTCTTTAGTCGCCCCGACTAATGGGTGTAAAAATAGACCATCAACGATTTCTAAAGCGCACTTTTGAATATATTCATGGGCGCGATGGATGGGGTTGCGAGTTTGAAAGCCGACGATGGTTTTCCAACCTTTGTCTTTAAATAGTTGCCGTGAGGCAGCTGGATCGATTTGGTAAGTGGGAAACTGGGGATGAGGTTCGCGTTGCAACAACCAAATATCACCCGCCAGATGTACAGTACCTTGGTTATAGAGTACCTGCACGCCGGGATGTTTTACATCATCAGTGCGATAGACTTTGATTGCTTCGCGGGTTTTGTCGTAGTGATATTTTTGCGTGAGTTGCAAAACTCCGATAAATTCGCCTCTGGAGTTATCCAGACGGATTAAGCTGCCTTCTTGTAACGGGGAAGCTACTTCTTCGCTTACCGATAGTGTAATCGGGATTGACCACACAAGACCGTTAGCTAATCGCATTTCTGTCACAGTGCGATCGTAGTCTTCTTGGTTCATAAAACCCGTGAGTGGACTAAAAGCGCCGATCGCAATCATTTCTAGATCGGAAACGGCGCGATCGTCAAGTTCCACTCGCGGCAAAAAGTCAGCTTTTGAGAGAAACTCTGCTCTTTGTTCTGGTGTGGCGATACGGTTAACCAACTGTCCACCGTGGGGGGCTATGGCATCTGGATTTTGACTCAACGTAATCCCCTCTTTGTATTAACTGTTATTGTTTCAGATTATGTACTAACTTATCAAAATGCTGGTACGTAGAGAAAAAATAGTTGGAAAAATAGTGTCATTTCAACCTACCACAATATTTACCTGACATAAGAACTGCTTTCAGTTTCCTGCAACTCCAGACTAATAATTGGGAAAAATAAGTTTGAAATCAAGAACTAACCTTTGGAGGTTGCAAGTGCTATCTTACTTACGTGTGCTAGGTTCAGCTTTACTTAGACCATTAAGAGCAATCCATCGATTCGTTAAATTTTTAATAAAACAAGAATATCAAGCAGACGGAGTAAGACATTTAAATCAGGGACTTGACTTATATAACCAAGGACTTTATCATGATGCATTAAAACAGTTCAGTCAAGCTTTATCTTATTTTCAAAGAATTAAAGATTTAAAAAATGAAGGTACTACTCTTAGTAATATTGGGGGTGCCTATCGTAGTATTGGACAATATTCAAATGCTTTAGATAACTATCAAAAAGCGCTTTCTCTTCATCTTGAAGTCATGGATCGCAAAATGGAAGGAAAAACACTCTGTGGTATTGGGGCAGTGTATTCCTTATTAGGACAATATTCAGAAGCGCTACAGTACTATAATCACTCCTTAATAATTAGTAGAGAAGTAGGTCATCTATCTAATGAAGCTGCTACTCTCAGTAATACTGGCTTAATTTATGAAAGGCTTGGAAAGCCTCAAAAAGCTTTAGAAAAATATCAAGAGGCACTAAAAATTTACAGGAGTCAAAATCATCGAAATGGTGAAGCATCTGTTCTTAACAATATAGGACAAATTTACAATGAATTAAGCCAGTATACAAAAGCATTAGAGCTACATCATCAAAGTCTTAATATCCAGATAGAAAATAATCTTGATGTATAGACATTTGAAAGAGTATGAAAAAGCTATAAAATGCTATCAGCAATCTTTAGTTATTTGTAAAAGATTAGGCAATCGGATGAGTGAAATTCAAAATATTGAACATATAGGTGAACTATTTATTGAGCTAAAACAACATTCCAAAGCCCTGAAATATTATCAGCAAGCATTAGCAGTAGCTAAAGAACAAGGTTATCAAAATAATGAAGATAAAATTATCGAGATAATTAATGAAATCAATAGTTGTTTATCTGATTGATTGAACCTTAAATTGGAGATAAAAAGCGATCGCTGTTCCAGAACTATGGTTTTTGAAGCTGTAAATACTCCAACAGCAGTAACCGCAAGTAATCTAACGTTCTAATATAACTCTTTATCTGTTCATAATTGCCATTACTGCCAAAATAAAAACTAGCAATCTGAGGTATATTTAAAACTCGCATAGCTTGTAATTGCTTAATTGCTTGAGATTGATTGGCAATTTGACCTGTGCTTTGAATTTGACTTGCATAACCTCTGAGATTTACTGTTAAAAGTTCAAGTTCTTCTACAAGTGAAAACTCTTCATCTTCTGGTGGAAACTGAATAGAAATTTCTTGTCGTTCGCCGCGTGTATTTTGAAAAATATTAGTCAATTGTACTAATAATTGACTAATATTTTTCTTAACTAATTCTTCCTGATTTAAAATTGCTTTAGTCATCATTGACTCCATAAGTAACTATCTTTTCAGTACCATATTGGTCAGGTCTGACAATCAGATATTCATTGCCTTTACGGTATACAGCTGAACTATCTCCACGATATCCAGTTTTCGGAACTCTAATCGCTCCTTTTTTATTAAAGTTATGAGCTTTGCGTAAATACCTTAATGGGTCAATTCCTTTTCTATTAGCATGGTCTAAGATACTTTGGGAAACACTGGTATAGGTAGCAGTATCCCACTCACTTAGATACTATTGAATCTCTGCTGCTTCTGCTGAGGTATAGCTTTCTAATAACTCTATCAAAAACTCGTCAGAGATAGGTTCTTTCGACATATATCCATTGAAAACTAAAACCACCCTTCCTCGTTTGTCAGGACAGGGTGTTTTTAGTTTATGCCAAAACAGGGTAAGAGTTATTATTAACTAAACTGTTCAATAATTCCGCCACCTAACACTTTTTCGCCGTCGTACCAAACCGCCGCTTGTCCAGGGGTGATGCTGATTTGGGGTTCATCAAACACCAAACGCACACGGGAGTTTTCCAACGGAATCACCGTCACTGGTGTAGCCGTTGAACGATAGCGAATTTGCACTTCGGCATGAATTGGAGTAGATGGTTCAGCAATGGAAACCCAGTTTACCCGATTTACAGTGCATTCTGGCTGAGTTACCTTAGTGCGATCGCCTACTACTACTTTATTATTTTCCGCATCTAATTCAATCACATACAATGGTTCGGCAGCAGCAATCCCCAAGCCTTTGCGCTGGCCAATGGTGTAGTGATGGACACCATCATGCTGTCCCAAAATTTTACCCGTCGCATCGACAATATCGCCTGTTTTGGGAGCTAAATATTTATCCAAAAATGCCCGCATGGAACCGTTACTTTCCACTAAGCATAAGTCTTGACTTTCTGGCTTATCAGCAGTTTTCAGACCGTATTCAGTCGCAATCCGGCGCGTATCAGTTTTTTCTAGTTCGCCTAGAGGAAATATCGTTGCTGCAAGTAAATCTTGAGACAAATCATAGAGAAAGTATGACTGGTCTTTGTTGCGGTCAACAGCCCTTAATAACTGGTAACGTCCAGTTGCTTCGTCATAGCTAATTCGGGCATAATGACCAGTGGCAATGCGATCGCATCCCAATTCTTCACGAGCATACTGCACCATCGGCCCAAACTTCACCGTTTTATTGCACTGGGAGCAAGGCAAAGGTGTAATTCCAGCACTGTAACCAGTCACCAGGTAATCGACAATATGCGTCTGAAAGAGATCCCGAATATCCACAACCTGATGGGGAACGCCCAGTTGTTCACAGAGTTCAGCCGCGTCGATCATACCTTCAGAGCAACATTGACCTTTGCCTTTCATTAGCCAAAGAGTCAAACCAATCACTTCATAGCCCTGATGGTGCAGGATAGCTGCGGCGGTGGAACTGTCAACGCCACCAGAAAGACCAACGACGACTTTTTTCATACAAAGCACGACAAGCTGCGTGGTTGTCCAATTGTAGCACACACTCTTTCATTGCCTTGCTACTAAAGCGCTTCAGTTTTAAAGTCACTGAATTAGCGTCGGCATAGCCCATCCTAGATATCGCTATTCACTCTTTCATCTAAGATTAATTACAGATGTATTTATTGCCACGCAGATGAGCTAACTTTACGTTAACGCTATATAGTTGCTACAACGGTGAACTAATTAGTTTCTGGTGGAAATTACCTAAAAATACTGTGACTACTTTCTAACTATTATGTCGAGAGGAATATCAAGTCAATTTATCCCATTTCCGATGCTGCACCGAAGTTTTGAGGGTTGGAAGCCCACTATGAGACTTCTATTTTTGTTAGTGGGAGGATGGTTAGTACTGATTCCCGACTTTACGCCAGCACAAGCACAAATTTCCAACAGCAACGTGCTACTGGCTCAAGAAACTGGCGAGATTTTACCGCCACCGCCAATTCCCTTTGGTCAACAGCCATCACCGCAGTTACAACCAATTCAAGCAGAGAACTTCAATCAATCGGAAGTGAACTTTCAGCCTATCCAACCAGTACAAGACAATCAATTTGAGCAGAACTTTCAGCCCGCTCAACCATTACCGAACAATCGATTTGAGCAAAATTTTCAGCCCTCTCAACCTTCACAGTTTAGTCAATATAACCAGAACTTTGAGCGCTATTTAGTTTACGTTGATGGTAGTGATTTCCAGACACTACAAGCAATACGTCAGATTGAACCCAGTGCTTACATTCGCCAGATCCAGGGCCGAACTGTAATTCAGTCAGGAGTTTTTAACAGAGTAACCAACGCCCAACAACGGGTGAATGAGCTACAGTCACGAGGCATATATAACGCCCGAATTATCAGCTTTGGTAACGGACAGGAAATAAATGCAGACAATGGCAACTATAGAGACGATCGCAATAATATAAATGCTAATAGGCAAGCCTCTAGATATTATGTCGCCATTCCCACCACTTCTGAACAGTTACCTGCGATCGCAGCACAAGTTAGGCAGAATCTAGGCGGATTGACACAAGATTTAGGACGATCTGGCGGAGTCCTCGAAAGGACGCAACCACGAGGCCCACACGTAGCAGTCGGGCCTTTCCCCAATCGATTCCAAGCTGAGGAATGGAACAAGTATATGCGAAAGATCGGATACAGTAATGCCAGGGTTTACTACGGAAAGTGAATAAATGGGGAGTTAGGAGTTAGATAGGAAGTACATCAACGGCAAGCGCTCTAATGTCAGTATCATAGAATTTTAGGCAAATCAGCTGTAAATCATGCTACAGCTATAAGCCAAAATTTTTATAGAGACTCACACAACTACAGTCAAAATGGATATAAAGAATGGCTTCGTTGGCGCTGTTGGCAATACCCCTTTAATTCGCTTAAACAGTTTTAGCGAAGAAACAGGGTGTGAAATCCTTGCGAAAGCAGAATTTCTCAATCCTGGGGGTTCTGTCAAAGATCGCGCCGCACTTTACATCATCGAAGATGCAGAAAAGAAAGGTTTACTCAAACCTGGTGGCACGGTTGTAGAAGGAACCGCTGGTAATACTGGCATTGGACTAGCACATATTTGCAACGCCAAAGGCTACAAATGCCTAATTATTATTCCCGATACCCAGTCACAAGAAAAGATAGATGCGCTGACAGCACTAGGAGCAGAAGTTCGTCGCGTCCCCGCTGTACCCTACAAAGACCCGAACAACTACGTCAAGCTATCTGGCAGAGTAGCTGCTGAGTTGGAAAATGCCATTTGGGCAAATCAGTTTGATAATTTAGCCAACCGCCTCGCGCACTACGAAACCACAGGGCCGGAAATTTGGACGCAAACAGATGGTAAAATAGATGCATGGACAACTGCAACTGGTACTGGTGGTACTTATGCTGGTGTAGCATTGTACTTAAAAAAACAAAATCCAGCAATTAAATGTGTTGTAGCCGATCCGCTGGGTAGTGGACTTTATAGCTATGTCAAAACTGGCGAAATCAAGATAGAAGGAAATTCCATCACTGAAGGCATCGGTAACGGTCGTGTCACAGCCAATATGGAAGGCGCACCTGCTGATGATGCCATCCAAATCGACGATCAAGAAGCTTTGCGAGTAGTTTACCAACTGCTGAGGAAAGATGGGTTGTTAATGGGCGGCTCAACGGGTATTAATGTTGGGGCAGCTGTTGCCTTAGCGAAGCAATTGGGGCCAGGACATACCATTGTCACCATCTTGTGTGATAGTGGTTCCCGGTATCAGTCGCGGATATTCAACCCGGAATGGCTAGCCTCAAAAGGACTTTCAATAGATTAGTCATTAGTCATTAGTCATTGGTCATTAGCTTCCTACTTCCGACTTTTGGCAAATGACAAATGACAAATGACAAAGAACAAATGACCAATACTACTCAACCATCAGACTCCCCAAAAATAGATCGAGACTCTTCTCCTAAATGTGTGCGAGTTTGTCAAAATCGTACTTGTAAAAAGCAAGGTGCAGTCAAGGTTTTAGCAGCTTTTACAGCTTTGCCAATCCCTGGTGTAACTGTAACGGCTAGCAGCTGTTTAGGACAATGTGGCAATGGCCCAATGGTGCTGATATTACCCGATATGGTCTGGTACAGCGGCGTTCACCCTGATGAAGTATCTGTACTGATAGAAAATCATTTGCTAGGTGATCAAAGAGTCAAACAGATGCTCTATTATCGGTTTCATCCCCAGAAATAAAGCTAAATTTTCAATATCAAGGTCTGCAATCTTGTTGACTGAAGTGAGGCATCCAATGAATATCCAGCAGCTGCGTCAATCCTTAAAACAAAAGTGGCTTATTTACTACAAGCAAAATATTTCCTGGCTGGTCAAAATGCGAATTTGGGCCAATTACGATGGTCTGCGTCGCCCTTTGTCCGGTTTTATTTTGGCAACACTGTCTGTTTTGGAACCCCAGTTTGATGAAATACTTTCTTTTATGCTGGAGCTAAATAACGATCCAGATAAAATAGTCGCAGCTTTAGGTCTTAACTTCAATCCCGATGAAGAGTTACGTTTAATCAAATCAGACCATTCTATGGCTATAAGCCAAGTTGAAAGCGAGTCGCCACATGAGAAGCATTCTGAGGATAAACATCTATCATCGGCTGTAACTGCCAGCAAGATTGCGCTTCATTCTCTTGCTAAGACTCTAGATTCCAACTTGTCACGCGCCGATGAACTTGTGCCATCAATTACAGCTACCACTGAAGTAGTTCGCACACGTAAACCTGAATTGATAGTAGCAAATGCAACTAAATTTGCTCCAGATACTCCGGCAAAAACGCCATCCTCGGGTTTGCTAAGGAAATATCAACCAGTACGTTGGCACTCTGGTCAGTTACCTTCAGGAGCATCGGCGACAATGACCAGTCAGGTTAACAGCAAAGCCAAAACTATGCCATCTGTGGCATTAGCTACCGAAGTTAAGAGCAACGCGCCATCTGCCCGAATCCCTGTGGGTGCATCGTTAGCAATTACGACTGAGATTTCTAGTAACGGCAAAGCAGTGCGATCGCTAGCAATTACTACTGAGGTTAAAAGCAACGGCAAAGAACCGAATATTCAACCACAAGAGGTTAAAAGCAAAGTGAATTTACCAACTACAAATGCCCGTAGTATAGCTTCTTGGGTAGATGAATTTTGTTACGGTGCTAGGGATAAAGAGAAAGATATTTTGATTTGAACTACTTACGGATATTCGTGAGAAACAAACGGGATTTCTACTATTTCACCCTCAGTTTCTCCCACTTTGACTTTTAAGCCTACGCCACCAGCTTTAGTGCGAATGTAACCTAGTCCAAAGTAACCATCAGCTGTTTCTGTGTAGCTAGTAAGTTTGCCGACCTTTTCATCTCCAACTGCGATCGCACTTCCAACTTCCACAGGGGCACTGAGGCGAATACCAAGCAGGTGTTGTTTTACACCTTTATATGTGTTTAACCGAGCAATAGTTTCTTGCCCAATATAGCAACCTTTAGTAAAAGAAATTGTTTGCCACAAACCCACTTCTAGAGGATTGTAATCATCTGTGAGTTCCGCATCTGGGGCGGGGCGGCCTTGTAAAATTCGCAAAGCATCCCAAGCGCGATCGCTCATTTCTACCGCCCCAGCTTCTAACAATTTGTTCCACACCGTTTCTTTGTCAGTATAGGGAAAAGTGAAGGTGTATCCGGGCGCGGCTAACCCGCTACCCACAGCAATTCGCACGCCCTCAGCCGGAGCGATCGTGTATACTTGGTGACTACCGTAAGGTTGACCGATGAGTTCGCCAATACCCAACTTTTCTAAAACAGCGTCGCTTCCTGGGCCAATCAGGCTGAAGGTGTTGGTGTATTGGGTAATATCAGATAATTCCACTTTATCTGCATAGAAAATATATTTATCCAGCCATTCCATAAGATATTGGCGACGGTTGGGTGAAACCAGCAAGATTACCGCATCTTCTCTAACGTAGGCGGTTACTAAATCGATTGTTCTGGCTGTGGAAGTGACAAAAACTGTATCACAACCTTGTCCTGGCTTGAGTATTTGGAAATTGTTAGTACTTTGGTTGTGTAAGAAATTGAGGCGATCGTCGCCAGCTACTTTGATACGTCCCCAGGCGGTGCGATCGCATATTGCAACCCCAACTCTGGCGGCTTGGATAGCTGCTGCGTCTTTATCGTCAAGTGTAGATGTTGGCATAGCGATGAGAAGTTGCCCTGTTTCAATGTTGTCGCACTGGAAATCTTAGCAAATAAGCGTTTGCGGCTTCAATAGCGTAGAGGTGAAAGGGCTGAGGCGATGCTTACAGCGAGCTGCGCCTACGCTCTTTTTCAAGATTAGATTATTGAATGATGAAGTTAGCGATACCATTATGGCGATCGCGCCTGAATAAACTCAACTCGGTCATCACTTACTACGTAAACAATCCCGTGGACGGGCGGAAATTATGCGTGTTCGCCTACTGCGTTCTAGATAAACTACGAGCAATAAGCGTTGAGAAAGAGAATAGCCTAAGATGAAATCACCCTGTTGATTATTAGCAGTAGCATCACCAACTTGGTAAAAGGGATCAAAGAATACCTCTGTAGCTTCTTCAAATTTAATGCCATCTTTTTCGATATTGCTTTGTGCTTTATTTTCATCCCATTCAAATTCAATACCTTGTAGACGATAAACAATATCCATCTATAAATTTTGTTTTTAGACTAAGCGCTCTCCGTAATATTTTATCAAGATTAAAGGGTTTCAAGCCTCTCCATTCATGGAGAAAAAAAAGAAAAAAAATTCGTTGTTCATGCCTCTTATTTAAATAAGAGGCTAATCTAAAAGACGCTCCTACGTCGCTAACGCAAATCCAAAATCTAAAATCGAGTGACGTGACCATCAGAAACTCTCACCAAAAAGCCCTTTTTAAACCCAATATCTGCTCAGTAATCGCCACAACGCCATCAACCTGTTGATTAGAAAGTTCTGTTGGGATAATGAGAGAGCGATGTCTACGACGGGCTACACCTACGTACCTAGTTTTATTACCCTTCTGGCAATTTAGCAAACGCCTGCTCAACCAACTCCTTTGACTTAGCATCCAAACGCAGCCAATCCACTTCACCGAATTCATCGATTAAACTAGTATCAATATCAGCAGATTCCTTTTGTGGGGTGTATTCAAGAAAACACACTTCATAACACAGTTCCCACAAATCGATACTCGCTTCTTGCTGTTGACGCTGCAAACGTAAATGATATCCTGGATGGGGCATCGGCAGACGAGCGAGAGTTCCTCTGATTTCATCTGCTTCTTCAGGTGTTGCAGTTTCCATTGCTTGCAATAGCTCAGTCACCAATGCTTTGATTTCATCAGTGGTGCTAGGCGGCCAAATCAGGACATCGTGGTAAGTCCCCGTCCAGGAAGATTCATCAAGCTGCTTGCGGATATTATCGATAACTCGAATAAAAGCAGGTTGCATGAGGATTTCAGCCTGCTGCCATGCAACTGGATTTGTTATTTTAGGTGGCATTGGTAATAAACAGGGGCACTAAAAGAAAAATAAACAGTCTGCGTTTATTAAAAAGCTGCGTTTTTAATCTAAATCTTTTCTCAAGATAGCGGATTTCATTGAAGAAAATTTGGAGATATTTATTACCAGCTGGAAAATTAGGTAATAACTCTGGGGAGGGAATATGATAGGCAAGCTACTAGACCATCGTTACCAAGTAATTCGAGTCCTCGCGATGGGAGGATTTGGTCAAACGTACATTGCCCAAGATACTAGGCGGCCCGGCAATCCCATCTGCGTTGTCAAGCACCTCAAACCCGGAACTGACTCCAGAGTTTTTGATACTGCTAAACGTCTGTTCAGCAGCGAAGCCGAGACTTTAGAAAAATTGGGCAACCATGACCAAATACCCAGGTTGCTAGCGTATTTTGACGAAAACCATGAGTTTTATTTAGTACAAGAATATATTGAAGGACATACCTTAGCTGAGGAACTTATACCTGGTAAGCGCTGGAGTGAAAGCCAAGTAGTTCAACTATTGCAGGAAGTTCTGGAAATTCTTGAATTTGTCCATCGCCAAGGCGTGATTCACCGCGATATCAAACCGGATAATATCATCCGTCGCGCCTCAGATAATAAGTTAGTTTTAGTAGACTTTGGGGCAGTGAAACAACTGCGTACACAACTGGTAACAGCCGGCGGACAAGCCTCTGCGACAGTGGTTATTGGCACTCCTGGCTATATGCCTACAGAACAAGGGCAAGGTAAACCTCGTCCCAACAGCGATATCTATTCCCTTGGCATCATCGCCATTCAAGCATTAACAGGATTACACCCAACAGAATTGCAAGAAGACCCGGAAACAGGAGAAATTATCTGGCGGCATTCAGTAACCGTGAACCATCGACTGGCGGCAGTGTTGTCCAAGATGGTGCGTTATCACTTCAAAGACCGCTACCAAAACGCCACGGAAGCACTGCAAGCGTGTAAAGACGCGATTAATCCAGTACCTGCACTGTCCACACCTCAAGAAGCCGCCAAAAATTCCAGTTACCAAGCAGCCAAATCCCAGCCTCAAGTATCTCGGCTGCAAACTATTGCATTTGCACCAGCAAATCCTATCCCCGCCAAACCTGCGCGTAAAGACTCTAGTAAATCCGACCCCTGGCCGATATTAGTTGGCATATTACTGGCGGGTGGTGCGGCTGCCTTGGTAGCAAATGTATATCCAAATGTAAAAAATTTAGCTTTAAATCTTACAGGTAAGGATACGGTTCTAGTAAACAAATGCTCGGCTGTTGTTGTCGGAAATTCTAATATCCGTTCTGAACCTAGTTCGATAAATTCTGATAATATTGTGCAAACTGTTGCTAATAACACCAATTTCGAGGTGACTGGTAAGCGAACAAAAGCAGGTTGGATAGAAGTTAAACTTAAATCTGGTCGTTTGGCTTGGGCACACCCGACCGTGATAACTAATAATCAAGAATGGGGTTCTTGCTTACGTGAAAAGGGCATTGCAACTAGGATTGTAGATGATAGTAGCTTGATTGCGACTCGAACAATTCCCCAGCCAAAACCAAAATCTAGGGATGTAGTAAGTCCATTACCAGAAAAGCCGAAGGCGTCAACTGACGATGCTGGGAAATCAGAACGATCGCAGCCTAATGATAACAGTGCGAATATTATAGAACAAGCAAAAAATAAGTATGATTCAGGGGATATAATTGGAGCGATCGCACTTTTAAGATCGGTTCCAGCAAATGCTGCTTCTGGTATCCAAGAAACAGGCAAAATGATTGCCCAGTGGCAGGAAGATTGGGCCAAGGCAGAGGTATTATCTAATGAGATTAATAAAGCAATAGATGATGGTAAATGGGATAAAGTTTTAGATTATAGAAACCATCCAGAAAAATTGCCTAATACTAAATACTGGCGAAACAGAATAGAACCATTATTTAAACAAGCAGCCGAAAATCTGGCAAAACAGGCACTAACTCAGTTAGAAAATCAAGGTAATCAGAAAAATACCCAACAGAAAATTCCCGATACTAACCAACCTGAAACCACAAAGAGTCCCAATACCACAGAAACTCCTAAAAGCAGTCTTTAACAGTTATCAGTAAACACAGTTTTCCTCGTTTCTAGGTTCTTCTGACTGGGAATGAATAAAGGAGGGCTGCCACCCATTGGTGTCAACTTAACGTGAAAGCCCTATAATCACCTGGTATTAAGTCTATTCGCTTACCATCACTATCCGCGTCACTCCACCCCAGTTTTGTCTAAAGCTAAAACTTCCCCTCGCTCTTAGCAAGGGGAGGGGATTGAGGGGAGGGGTAAAACGCCTGTGGAATAAGCGTTTAAGCTTAAGTTTACACCAATGGCTCTCACCGCCAGGATTCGCAGTATTAGACGAATAAAACTCGTTTCCAGATTATACCTAGAAACGAGATTTTAAATAGGTATTTATCTGTGATTTTATTTTCCCTACCCGTGCATTTCGTCGTATTCTTGGGCTTCAACTCGTCTTGCTTCCATCCGCGAAGCAGGCAGAAACTCAGCACGACGGACTGGAACCAAGGGCGGCGTATTTCCTTGGTAAGGGTGAATAACTTGTACAGTACGGGCTGGACGCTGCCGTGGTGAGAACAAAGCTAATACCCCAGCCACAACAACACCACCACCAATAGTCAGAGTTGCGCCTCCCACAGCCCAAAGCACAGGTGAAGACCACCAATTATTTTGCGGCTGGAATGTTGCTGCTGTTTTTGGTTGGTTATTCTGCTGGGCTAATTGCCACTGCTGCTGAGTATTGAAATTTTGGACTTGGCCTTGGAGTTGTTGATTTTGCAACTTTAGCTGTTCATTGTCGTTTTTTAAACGCTCCAGCTGCATCTGCGTGTTCAACTTCTCCATCTCTAGGCGCTGGTCAGTATTGGGAGCAGTCGGTGGTTGAACCTGATTGGGATACATTGGTTGCCCATAAGGCCCGTAAGGATACATTTGTGGCTGCATTCCTTGGGGCGCGACTACACCTGGCATTTGCGGAGCAACAGCGAAGTTAGATTGTAGAGGGGTATTTGTGCCTTTGAGCAATACGAGAGCCGCCAGCCCAGCTACGGCAACCCCGCCGATAAATGCCATACTTTCACTCATCGCCTTTGCTCCTCGATTGCGACGTAACTATAATCATTTTTGACTGACTCACTCTCACACTCATAAATTATGCCTACTTAATTTCACATAATACTCAAACTATAAGCGACTCTATCAGCTAGTTTTTTTACATCATCAATATCTGATGTTAATATTCAAGACCATAATGGTCAAATTGTCTACCAAGTAAGGATAGAAAAACTACACTGTTATACTTTTTTAATCTACTTTCCCCATCTAATCAAGAGGAGTATTTGTGCTGGTGTTGGTCGTCTTGATGGCTGCCTTGAGACTTTGGCAAAATTGGGCGATCGCATTTAGTCCCTGCTCTGGTGTTCCTTCGGCTAACCGTTTGACAACAGCGCTACCTACAATCGCACCATCTGCGCCCCATTCCATTACCTGACGGGCTTGTTCAGCTTCAGATATTCCAAAGCCGACTGCAATGGGTTTATCAGTAACACTACGAATTTGTTTGAGTAAATCGGACACGCGGTTTTCCAGTTGCGATCGCACCCCTGTAACCCCAGTCACGCTGACTAAATAAATAAATCCTTGGGAAGAACGAGCGATCGCTTCAATCCGTTCAGCAGAACTGGTGGGAGCAACCAACAAGATTACGTCAATTCCCATCTCACTAGCTGCTTGGAGCAAGCCTGCTGCTTCCTCTAAGGGCAAATCAGGTATTACCAATCCTGCAACCCCAGCAACAGCAATTTGCCCAAGAAATTTTTCAATTCCCCGGTGCAAAATTGAGTTGTAATAAATTAACAGAATAATTGGCGATCGCAATTTGGGAGTAATCCCTTGCAGCATTTCTAGCACCTGCTCTAACTTCGTACCCCTTTGCAAGGCGCGGGTAGCAGCAGCTTGAATAACTGGACCATCAGCCAGAGGATCGGAATAGGGTATACCCAGTTCTATAATGTCGGCTCCATTACGATCTAGAACCTGCAAGGCTTTGGCTGTGGTTTCTAAATCGGGATCGCCAGCGGTAATAAACGGAATTAGGGCGCACTCACGATTGCGCCCAAGGGTTTCAAAGCAATCAGAAATCGCAGTCATTTAGTCAAGTGTCAATAGTCAGTGGTCATTGGTCAGTGGTCATTGGTCATTAGTCATTAGCTTTAGGCAAGTTACAAAGCACAAATGACAAAGGACACATGAGACAACTGACCAATGATAACTTTACACCTGAGATTGCTCTTCTTGTTCTATTTCGGCTTGAATTCGTGCGAGTTCTTCGGGAGTAAGCTCGTCTAGCCGCTTTTGCAGAAAGTCTTGCTCATACTGTTCCCGCTGTTGGTGGTAGGTCATTTTTTGTCCCACCGCACGGAAAAAATAGGTGGCTAACCAGCCAACTAAGGCACTGACTAGCAAGACTTGGCTCCATATACCAGCTTTTTGATTATCCAAACCGACTAGCTGCAATCCTAAGTATGCCAAGCCGCCGGCAATAAAAACACCCAAGCCAATTCCAATCGCGTCAATCCGTCGCATGAGAGTTATGACCTACCAATCTCGTTAAACTTGAACTTGTCGCCGTTGGGGTCGGAAATTTGCAAACGGCGATAGAACCAAAAGACCCGGAAAGAAGAAAAACACCAAAAAGTACATAAAGACACGCTCAATAGAGCTAGCTACATACCAACGCTGCTTCAGGTACAGCAAAACAGCAATGGGGATTACCAAAAGGTAAGCTCCAGCCAAAATCAGATATAGCAGGGCGACAATCATAACTTTCAAGTCTTAAGCATCTGTTTTCCATCATAGGCTGAAGAGACAAACTCAGAGAAGTATAGTCATAATGCTTTCAACATAACTGTGCCAGAATTCCTCGAAACCGCTAATAAGGAGGCGAAAGCGCAGCTTTGGCGGGCTGGAGTACTCTTACTGTAGGCGATTCAACGGATTTCATGACAAAAGCTAATATCATGCTATTATGTGAATCCACTAGCAAAATGCTCTAGTCAGACAAGATCGAAAACTCATCCAGATTATTACGAGAAAACAAAGAAAACTTCCAAATTTGGGAAGCGATCGCACAATCTGGAAAAAATATTTTCAATCTAGTTGGACAAAAGACACAATTGATGGTGGAATAGATAAGGAGGTATTTGCTACCTCTAAAAAATAACTAGTTACACTAGTTGCCAAACACCTGCGGGGGTGTGGCGGAATGGTAGACGCTACGGACTTAAATAATTGAGCCTTGAAGGAGAAATCCCTCAAGTGGAAGCTCTCAAACTCAGGGAAACCTAAATCTGGTGACAGACATGGCAATCCTGAGCCAAGCCGAAGAAAGTCCTGAGTCATAAGTAATGAGTGCTGAGTAAATTTAAAACTCTTAACTCCTAACTCCTAACTCATAACTGTTCGGAAGGTGCAGAGACTCGACGGGAGCTACCCTAACGTTAAGTCGAGGGTAAAGGGAGAGTCCAATTCTCAAAATCTGAGTTGACTATTGTCATCAGGTAGCAGTGAAAACTGCGGGAGAATGAAAATCCGTTGACCGTAAAAGGTCGTGTGGGTTCAAGTCCCTCCACCCCCACTAAAAATTTAAAATACCGAAAAGCCTTCGATAAAAGGTATGGGTGGGTTGTATCTATAAGATTTAGATACAACCCGCCCATATCCATATATCTATATATCTATGTATGGTCTTTTCTGGTTATAAATAAGTGATTTCACTGAACTATTTGATGAAGTATTAAACAATTTGTCTTTAATACTTTATTTATAGCCCTATTTAATCAAATTTATGTAAAAAGATGACTGAATTTCCGAATAATAGATTGATGCTCCTGTTCACCAAGGTTAAGCTGGTAATAATATGAACAGGAAGCCTTTTTGTCCTGATAAGTGAAATGACCGCTAATCGTTTATCAATTAGTCAGGAAAATCCCCATTGTGCTACATCTAACTCTAGCCAAATAGATGTGCAAACTACCCAAGAGGAGGTTTATAGCTTCTTTGTGGAAGTTGTCAAGAAATTGCCACCAGAGGATGTTTTACGTGAATTCAAAAGTTTATTTATAGACGGTCTTGATTCCGAATATTCTGATTATATACCTGGAATATATAGTGTTTTTCTAGATGAGCATGAACAGGAACTATATAATACATTGAAACGGTGCTGCTACATCATAGTTAATAATTGGAAAAGTAATCGAAAAGACAAGTATATCCAAGATTTAGTTAATTTATTTGTTAATGAAAATCTGAAAATTAAGGACAATAATCCTCCAGTAGTAAAAACTTGTAAAATCTGGTTAGAGAATTTTTCCAAGAGCAAAGATTACAAGGATCTGAAATTATTTGCTACTAAATATGAAGAATCATCTAAAGGTCATTGGGCTAATCGCTACACTTCATATTTATTGATCGATCAATCTGTTAATAATAAGAACCCTAAAGAACAACAAGAGGCTGCTAGGAGGCTTTCTAAACAGATAAAAGATAAATTTAAGTTTGAACTTGCAATGTATATTGCTCGTTCTCAATCTGCCGTATCAAACACAACACGCTATAAAAATCCCAGTATTTTAGGAGACCAAGCTCTGCGCTTAATAAAAGCAATTGTTTTAAAAAGAGGTGTATTTAGTCATGATAATATTGCCCATATATTTATCAAACAAACTGAAAATCAAACCCTGAAAGAATTTAAAATAAACCTAGAAAAATATCTATTTATTTCTGTAGAAAATCAAAAATCAGTCGAGACTTGGCGGCAGCAGTTTGCACATAGTTTATCCTTATGGAAGACGGATTATAATCAAGAAATTGTCACTAAAGAATTCTTCTTGAGAACTTGTAATCGAGTGATCGATTACTTTACAACAGAAAATGCTAAAGAGCCTTCGGAATTATTTATATTATTAATTAACCAAGGTCATGCTTTAACCTTGGTAATTATATTATTAAAGATTATTTTGATTTGTAGAAATTCCCGGAGACATTTAGAAACTCGGATTGCTCATTTGATTCGTTTTTACGAAAACTATTCCGAAGAGGAATGCAAAGGGGTAATAAATTTTATCGAGATTTTTAATATCACATTTGCCATTTATGCAGAAAATGTAGAATATAACTTGATTAAGATGGAAGAAGAGGAACAAAGCAGTAATCAGCAATTAAATCTGGATAGTTATCGTGTGTTTTCACAGATGAAAGTAGATAGACAAAAATGAGTTTAACCTGATTCATGATTTTGCAAGGCGTTCATCTAACCAAGCCAGGGCAGCACCCGCAGTTTCAGCTAGAATACTAATGAGGCGATACAGAGCGATCGCACTAAATACTAAGGCAGCTGGAAAGTGGTGTCGTAAAAGTTCATAGGCAGTCGCTTCAAACACACCTAATCCGCCAGGCGCACCCGGTATCACAAACCCTAACAACCAAGCGCAACTAAAAGCCCCTAGCAACAAAGGAATTTGATTCGCATTCAACGAACCCAAGGCGAACATAGTTAGTATAAACCCAGTGGCGCGTAGTCCCATAAAGCCCACTTCTCCTAACAAAGGGCGTAAAGGGTAGCTTTTAAGACTGAAGGGAACAGTTGGTTGGGTGGTAGCAGCAGACTTTTTTGCTTTTAATTTGTACAAAAAGCGAATAACTGGGTTCAAAAACCAGGGATGAATCGCACCAAGGACTACAGCTAAACTGAGAAATTGTAGTAATTGTATAACAAGGGTAGTATTCGCTGCTGCAAACTGGCTACTGGATAGGACAATGATGATTAAAGCCGCTGCTAGCATGAGTAGCGGTTCTAGCAAAACGCTTAAGGTGGCTGCACCTGTAGGAATATTGGCATTTTTGGCGGCGACAATTCGCCCGTAATGATGCCAGATATTACCTGGTAAATACTTAGCGATGTTCGTTTTTAGGTAAACCTGGATGAATTGGGGAGATGATACAGGTTGATTTAACTCTTGCAAAATCCAAGTCCAGATCCAGCCTGCCCAAGTATGAGCTAGTAAAGTTACCCCTGTAGCGATCGCCATAATTGCCCATCCTACATCATCAATGCGGATAGCAGTCACTCCAATCCAATTATCCTTCAGAGCTTTTCCTAAAAAAAACAGCGTCCCTCCCAAAATTATCCAGCGTAAAAATTGCTTCATGAATTTAGTCATTTAACGTTGAGAGCAATAAGGGCTGAATACCTCAAAGTTTATGGTGTATCAGCTATATATCCAAATATTTTGAAGTATCAAACAGCTTGATGTGGTTATTTTTACGAAAAGTATATTACTTTATTTTATATCTCTCTAGAGTTAGATAAAAATATTATTTTTATACTCATTAAAATGTAGCCTGCGCTAGAGGTAAAGAGCATTTTATTATTCATATCCTGAATACAGGTTATCGAAAGTGAGCGAACCAAAACAAGCACAATAACTTGCTGACCAATCCAATGATTTCAGCAAATTGTTAGTTTATTAATATTTTGTAAGGAGGACATACGTGAACGCTGTGAGAGTATTCTTGAAACAAATAAGATTGCGCCAGATATTAACTATCTTTTTAGCTGGACTATTGTTGATAGTTAGCACTGCTTGTAGTGGGGCAAATGCTCAAGGTGCAAATCCGCAAAATCCTGCTGTACAAGCCGGTGGAGCAAACAACCCTTATAAGAATGGTGGAGACAAGTATAGCAACTACAGAATGTCTACCGATCCGAAAATAGCCAACCCAAAAGCCAATCAGGGACGCGACCAAGCTAGCTTACAACCAAGTTCGC
This sequence comes from Nostoc sp. JL23, assembly GCF_017115065.1. Taxonomy (NCBI): domain Bacteria; kingdom Bacillati; phylum Cyanobacteriota; class Cyanophyceae; order Nostocales; family Nostocaceae; genus Nostoc; species Nostoc sp. JL23. Next base: position 97,093 of record NZ_JABXKN010000033.1, on the reverse strand, counting down.
AATTGTTGATTGCTACAAATAGAGAATCTGAGATACTTTATCCTGGTGGCGAGACACCAGCAGGTCGAGTCCAGAAAGAAGCAGAACTGCCATTCATCACAGATAAAGACTTCCGCCAGCCTGAACCCGGTGGTTTGATTCAGAATGAATCAAATGTAGGAGATCGGGTTAAAGATCGGCTTGAGACTGTAAAAGGGGCTATTGAAGAAGCTTCCGGCTTTTTGAAAGATAATGCAGATGAAGTCGGTGCTAGACCGGAATTACAAAAAAATCCTGCATTGGGCAGATAGAAGCCTTATTTTGTCTCACTGCTTGAGATTTAAAATAGATTGCGAATGCCATCTTGGTTGAAGTTTAACTTAGTCACAAAAAAGCAAGGACTTAAAAGTATGAAAAAAGCAATGACTTGGCTGAAAAATATTCGTCCCTTAAAAGTTTTAACAGTTTTTTTGGCAGGGATATTCTTATTTCTGACACAAGCTTGTGGTGCCCCAGGAATAGCAACACAGCCACCACAACCTGGTACTCAAGCACCTAATACTCAACGATACGATTCGACAAAAGATTATCCTCTGAATTCTCCTGCTGGTGGGATGAATAACTTTAGTGATGTAGATCCCAGAGCGAGAGATGAAAAGGGAGCTAATGACAGAGCTGATGCACTGGCGAAAAATGCTCAAAGAAATATTGACCAGAAGTCAGTTGACAGCGCAGGGCAATATGGTGAAAATTACAAACAAGGTACACCCCTTGGTGAAAGAGTGAAGAACCTGGGTGAAGATATCGGCAGTTCAGCTGAAGAAGTTCGCAAAGGTGTTGTTAAGGGAACTCAGCGAGGAATTGAAAATCTTAAGGGTAATACCCAGAATGCTGCCGAAGACGTGACAACAAATGTTCAGCGTGGGGCTGAAGATGCTGGTAGAAATGTTCGACGTACAGCCGACGATGCAGGCAATGCAGTGAAGAAGGCAGTTGATTGAGATTAGTCATTTAATTCTTGGAAAAATTTGAAAGCGCCCACAGACTTATAGTCTGGTGCTACTAAAACAAAGCCTGTGTATGCAGGCTTTGTTTTAGTTTGAGATGGGGTTTAATTCCCTTAAACTTTATTAATAGACCTCTTGCAAAAATAAATTATGGTACAATTGAGGGTTTTAAAAATTTGCTTTCTATCTCTATCAGACATCCTAATGAGGTGACAAAAGTTCTCTGTATAGATTCTGATATGAATTTTTTATGAAACCTATAATCATACCACAAAAGAATTATGCAAGAGGTCTAATAGATATCTCTAGAAATTAAATATGCATTATCTAGAACCTTTGTAGAGACGTAGCAGTGCTACGTCTCTACATTATTTTTCATATCTCTAATGAGTCTTTTAGCTCCGTGAACGAGTGTTTGAACTCCGTGAACGAGTCTTTGAACTCCGTTAACGAGCCTTTTAGCCCCGACGGTGAAACCATTGCCTCTGCAAGTGATGACAACAGGGTGAAGCTGTGGAATCGCAACGGGCAACTCTCACAAACTCTCCAAGGTCATAGCAATTCGGTTAATGGCGTGGCATTTAGCCCCGACGGTGAAACCATTGCTTCTGCAAGTGATGACAACAGGGTGAAGCTGTGGAATCGCAACGGGCAACTCTTACAAACTCTCCAAGGTCATAGCAATTCGGTTAATGGCGTGGCATTTAGCCCCGACAGTGAAACTATTGCCTCTACAAGACAACAGGGTGAAGCTGTGGAATCTCAATTTGGATGATTTAATGGTTAAGGGTTGTGCTTGGGTGCGCGATTATTTGCAAAATAACCCCAATGTGAATGAGAGCGATAAGCATCTATGTGATGATATTGGCACACGCAGGTGATAAACCTCTCCCTGCCTTGAACTAAAGTTCAAGGCTGTCCCTCTCCGAGTCGGCTACGATGTACACACAAGTCGAATTACCCCCCTTAATCCCCCCGATGCATTGGGGGGAAAAAGAAATCTAGTTCCCTCCCCTTGCAAAGGGGAGGGTTAGGGTGGGGTAAAACCCTTGGTTAATCAGCTATTTCAGACTTGTGTGTACACCGTAGCTCCGAGTCGGAGAGGGACGGTTTTGTGTAATAAAACCAGGGAGAGGTCTTTTGATTGAGCTACACAAAGAGATTTTAGTGATGAGCGATGTCTACGACGGGCTACGCTTATGCCCGAATTTGGGATAAAGCGAACCCGTATGATTTGTGATAATAGTGCGTCACCGAATAGCCTGTCGTAGCGATCGCTGTTATTGTAATCTGAGAAAATGCGATCGCTTTTGCTCTAATCTAAATACAGCATTTTATTAATTCGTAGCAAATTAAATTTTGCAATCCCCTGCAATGCGATTGCGTCGCCTGACAATGCGATTGCGTCGCCTAACAATGCGATTGCGTCGCCTGACAATGCCATTGCGTTGACTAACAATGCGATTGCGTCGCCTGACAATGCCATTGCGTTGACTAACAATGCCATTGCGTTGGCTAACAATGCCATTGCGTTGACTAACAATGCCATTGCGTTGACTAACAATGCCATTGCGTTGGCTAACAATGCCATTGCGTTGACTAACAATGCCATTGTGTCGGCTAACAATGCCAATACATTCCCCTGCATTAAATAACGCTACACTTTACGCAAAACTGTACCAAGAAACTGCGTAGGCGTAGACATCGCTCAATCACCACCAATATTACAAATACTTCTGCAACAATAACCCTAACTTTTCCTTCGTCGCTGCTGGTGCTTTATCCAACTGAGTTAAAATCGCATACTGCAACGCCGAATGCGCCTCACTGGTTGGCGGATTTTCACTCAAGCGCCGCACAGTTTCTTGAATCACCTTTTGAGCATTCACAGCATTCCGCAGCAAATTGCCAATCACCAATTCCACTGTCACACTGTCATGGTCTGGATGCCAACAATCATAATCTGTCACCAGCGCTAAAGTTGAGTATGCAATTTCCGCTTCCCTTGCCAACTTCGCCTCTGGTAAATTCGTCATCCCAATGATTGTTGCATCCCAACTGCGGTAAAGATTCGATTCTGCCTTAGTGGAAAAAGCTGGCCCTTCCATGCACACATAAGTGCCGCTGCGATGGAGAGTAACTTCTGGTAAATTGAGAGATGCGATCGCATCTGCCAACACAGCAGCTAAATTCTTACAAATCGGATCGCCAAAGGCAATGTGAGCCACAATTCCCTCACCAAAAAACGTTGAAATCCGATTTTTTGTCCGATCAATAAACTGATCTGGCACCACCATATCCAGTGGTTTCGCCTCTTCCTTCAAGGAACCCACAGCACTAGCTGAAATTAAATACTTCACACCCAATTGCTTCATCGCATAGATATTAGCGCGAAACGGTAACTCAGAGGGTAAAATCGTGTGATTGCGGCCATGACGCGCCAAAAATGCTACCCGTGTACCATCCAAAGTCCCCAGAATCAAAGCATCAGATGGTGAACCAAAAGGAGTCTCAACTCGCACCTCTTCGACATCTTTGAGGGCATCCATTTTGTAAAGACCGCTACCACCAATAATCCCAATACTAGCTTGAGCCATGATTCTGAACCTGTTCCTTGCCGATCTACTCAGTTATTTTATCGAAAAGGGGAGTAGCAGAAAACAAAGTGATGTCTACGATGAGCTAGGCGATCGCATTTCGTGCCGCTAACACTATTGAATTTTTACCCATTCATTATTTATTCAGGTATAGATAGCAGCGATCGCCCACTTATTAGAGCATTAATTAATAATTTTTAGCAATCAAATTTCCGATAATTTTTGGAGATTAAATGCTTATGATTAACCCTTAAGTCAATTGTCACCATAGTGTATAATCGATGCTTTCTGTATACAAATGTTAATTAGACCCACTCCTACGCACGGAAACAAAGCAAGCGTTATACTTTTGGGAAAAGGCTTATTTTAACCTTTGCTTTTAACATTTTCATAAATCAATGACTCTCAATTTTCGCTTTGCGGTAGTCAGCGACTTACACCTGGCACTTCCTCACACAATCTGGGATCACCCTAGCCGCTTTCATCTGGTAGAAGTAAGTATCTCAGCATTTAAAAGTGTACTAGAACATTTAACACAACTCAATTTAGATTTCTTGTTGTTGCCAGGAGATTTAACCCAGCACGGCGAACCAGAGAATCACGCCTGGTTGCAACAATGTTTAGCCCAGCTACCTTTTCCCGTCTATGTTGTACCTGGCAATCATGACGTTCCTGTGCTGTTGGCCGATCAGCAATCGATTGCTTTTGCGGATTTTCCCTACTATTACACGAAGTTTGGCTATGATGACCCCCAGCAAATGTACTACATTCGTCAATTGCTGCCTGGAGTTAAGCTGATTGGACTAAATTCTAACTCCTTTAATGAGCAAGGTGAGCAGGTGGGGTGTTTAGATACCAAACAGCTACGGTGGTTAGAAGAGGTGCTGGCGGCATCTGGTGATGAATTAGTTTTGGTGATGGTGCATCATAATGTGGTGGAGCATTTGCCCAATCAATCGAACCATCCACTAGCAAATCGCTATATGTTATCCAATTCAGCAGAACTATTGCAGCTGCTGAGGCGCTACGGAGTCAAGCTAGTATTTACCGGGCATTTGCACGTTCAGGATATTGCTTACTCAGATGGAGTATATGATATTACCACTGGTTCATTAGTAAGCTATCCTCACCCTTACCGAGTGCTAGAGTTTCATCGGGATAACCAAGGTAAAGAATCGCTGCAAATTTTATCCCATCGCGTAGAGTCAGTGCCTGAATTCCCCGACTTACAACAGTCATCAAGGCAGTGGATGGGCGATCGCTCTTTCCCTTTCCTAATTAAGCTACTAACTCACTCTCCATTAAACTTACCGTTATCACAGGCAAAAAAAATAGCTCCTGGTTTGCGCGATTTCTGGGCAACTATTGCCGATGGTGATGCGGTATTAGATTATCCTCATTTTCCCCCAGAAGTGCGGCGCTACATTCAAACATATAGTGCATCACAGCCTAACTCAGCGATCGCCACTGCTGGAAGTTTGACGATGATTGATAATAACAGCACACTTTTGCTGAATAAGAGTTAGGAGTTAGGAGTTAGAAGGTGATTCAACACTCAACACTCAACACTCAGCACTCAGCACTCATTACTGATTTTGGCGACAAATTCCAAATGCTGAAGTGTAGGCGTGTAAGAAGGTTCTGCCACCTACAGGGCCAATTTCACCGCCACAGAAAAAACCACCTACAGGAATACCGTTGAGGTAGCGCTGAAATAGTTCAGAATCGAAGTTGGGTTTACCATAAAGTCCTTCACCTCGTCCCAGACAAGAAAACATCAAAGCAGCTACGGCAGAGGGTTCAGATTCTCGTTGGTGTTGATAACTTTGGAGGAGTAATTCGAGGTCTTCAGCAGAGGCTTGGGCATCGCGGAGGTGGAATTGCAGCCTTTGACCAGGACGAACGCGATCGCCAATTGCGATCGCCCCAGCATTTGGATCGACCCCAAGAATACCACGTATTAAAAAGTCTCCTTGCTGCAAAGCCAGCTTAAATTCATCCATTGCCACACCAATAAACAGAGAATGCTGTGCTAAAATCCTTTCTTGTTCGCTGAGACTAGCAATCAAATCTCGCAATACTACCAGAGGCACTTTCTCATCTAACTCTAAAATAATATTGCGATCGGCTTTTGTAACTTGCAATGGCTGGCCAATTGGTCGGCATCCTTGGGCGACAATCGTTTCCAAAACAATATTGCCAGTCAAAGCTATACCAATAGTACCCTCACGATACAAGTTTTGCTGTTTTTCACCGTTAGTATCGTTACAAAAAAGCGCAACGCGACCACCCATACCTCCACCACTAGCCTGTCCCCCCACGATCGTCGATCCTGGATAAGCAAAATCCAGCCCTTGCAACAAATCGTTGATTCCAGAGGCGAAAGAACTAGACAGCAAGATGAACTGCGGTGTCGGTGATGGTGGTACACCGATCAAATCAACCCAAGCATCTGGTGAACTATCTAAGTCAGGTAATTCTTCCGCAACAATATGAAAAACTTGAATCTTTACTCCTGGAAGGTATGCTAAAGTCAAGCTAATAGCTGGTTCAGCTTCCAATTCTTGGGTTTCTCCGCTCACTGTTGTCCCAATTACACCACCACCACTACAGCCAATTAGCACAGGCACAGAAAGTTTTTCAGCTAACAAGGGTAACAGTCGGGAATACTCACTCGCAAAAGCAGACGAAATGAATACCAGTCCTAGATCCGCAGGTGCTGTTAACGATGAAACAGCTCGTTCTACCACATCTGTAACAGCGGCTTCCAGAGAATGACGGGTTGATAGGGCATTTGCCCACTGCATTTGGTCTGCCATTAGTTTTGAGCTTCTTTCTCTTTTTAGGCTAGTATATTTTGACTTTTTATTTTGGGAAGAATTGCATCTTACAAGAATTGATGCCAGCCCTTTGTCTCCTCCATCCCAAGAAGCTGGGGTTGTCATTCCCTAATATAGGCATCTAAATATATTGTATGATTATTTATCTATGCTACTAATTCCACAAAATCTTAAAAAATAAAGGTAAATGTATTATAGATACGGTAGCTTGCTGTATTGGTTATAAATCAATAGGCTAAAACACTAACTTATGATTGGCTAAATGGTTAGAATGGTTAGTAATCAAGAGAAAAACTGCCATTTCTGAACATTTTCTATACTAGTATTAACAACACACAACGAGACTAAAGCTAATGACCAACATCCAAGAAACAGCAAAAGGCGACATCCAAGAGAAAATCCAAGAAGAAGTGGAACAAGCGCGTACTGTCTGTGATATTAACGGTAGCAACTCACCAGAGTGTGCTGCTGCTTGGGATGCAGTAGAAGAATTGCAAGCCGAAGCTTCCCACAAGCGCCAAAGCAAGCCAAAAAATTCTCTAGAACAGTATTGTGATGACAACCCAGATGCAATTGAATGCCGGGTTTACGACGACTAGAAACTGAGGCAATTGGATTTTCTGTTGTTTGGTCAGCAAACAACCAACATTGACCAAAGAAGACGCCCAGAGTGGAGGACGCAGGGACTCACCAATGTCCTCCACTTGCAAGCGTTTTATTTAGAGCTACCAATTTTAGTTGTGGAAACAAAAAATAAATTCCTTATTTGAATCAATAGGCTTCTTCCAAAGGGATAAGTTGCGATTTCCATAAATTAAACAACCAATTAATTGGTATTAGGGGCGTACAGATGTACGCCCCTATAAATTTTTTATAATACTCGTGACTTCTAGTCATACGAGGTTCAATAAACTATTATCAAGAAGAATTCAGGATGAACGGGAGTTCGACTGACTCCTGAATAAAAGGGTTTAATATCCCTGCCTTATTTAGCAGTTTACAATCCATAGTGGTATAAAATCATACTTGATTGATTATTTGAACTCCTGATTTCTTTTTTATCTATTGTTTGTTTGAGAAAAAATATGGACTATGATATTTGGTTTCGACCTTTCGTCTGGATTGATTACCGACTGGCAGTATTATTTCTGGTAATTATTCCGCTAATTCTTCTGATTTGGGCATTTGTACAAAAAACAGAAGGCATACAACGCTTATTGGCTATATACTGGCGAGTATCAAGCTTGGTGGCAATCACGATTTACTTAATGATTGCCCAGTATCCAGTTAGCTTTCTCTCTGGGTTGATGGCTCAGATTTTGATCCCGATTTCGCTGTGGTTCTGGGTGGATATCAACGATGAAATTGAGTATCAAACCAGTGGATCTTTAAAATTTATTTTTACCTCTTGGCGCTGGGCGACAACTGTTTATTGTTTTTTGGGCGCACTAGCCTTTATCCCTTTTTTGGGTTGTGCTTTTTCTGCCAGTGTGATGAAGAGTGCTTATTGTCGCGTCTGGTTTGAGATTCCGTTATTATTCAAAGAATATTTTCATGCTAATAGCAAAGCTGAGTTCTTAGGTTTTCTTGGTATAACTAGTTTAGTCATTTATGTGGTTTACTTAAGCTATTTTGTTCTGATTAAGCTGGGCAAACAGGGACGCTCGGCTACACCACAGTAACCCTCGCTGTGCCATTTTACTCCTACTCTTAAAACAATGAATTCTATTGGTAAGCGACTGGAACAATACACCGCTAAACGCACCAAAGAAGTCCTAATTGTAACGGTGGAAATCGCCGATGAGGAAGATACAATTGCTATTTTCAAAGGCTTTTCTAGTTCTTTGATGCGTCCAACGGCATTTGATGCAGATGTACCAGTTCTACCAGATGGGGCAAACATCCTCAACATTGACCGAGTAGCCAGTCCTTACAATCCTGAAGCACCCCGTTATATTCAACAAGGAATTTCTTGGAAAGCTATGGAAGCTCTATTATCAGAAGTGGGAGTTTAACTAATTCGTAATTTTGCGTCACGGCTGACTTTGAGATTGTTGATGGAGCGATATGGTTTCTTGTTTGAAGTTGGGGAACTTATTGTTGAAATGGCAGACCTTTGCATAGGATTGCTTGGCTCTGTGAATAATCAGATATGATTTAGACATGGAGTTTGAGTGGGATGAGTCAAAAGCAACGGCTAACCTAACAAAGTACGGTGTCAGCTTTGAAGAGGCTAAGACCGTCTTTGATAATATGCTGGCAGTTATTTTTGATGATGAAGCTCACTCAGTAAGTGAGAAGCGATAGATTATTATTGGGCACTCCCGAAACAATTGCTTGCTATTGATTTCTTTCACCGAACGTTCTAATGCCATTCGCATTATCAGTGCCCGTTTAGCCACTCGAAGGGAGCGTGAAGATTATGAGCAAAACGCCTTTTGAGGAATCACACAATTCAGATGACAAGCTTTTACCTGAGTACCACTTTGATTATAAAAAGGCGAAGCCCAACCGCTTTGCTGCTCAAAGTAGAAAGCAACTGCTAAAAGTTGTGGTTCTAGATGAAGATGTAGCTCAAGTTTTTACAACACCAGAATCGGTCAATAAGGTGCTAAGGGCACTAATTGAGTCAATGCCACAAGTTGCAGACGGTGACAAAGCCTAACAAGCGCAATACAGCGGACGGACGAAAGCCGCTGGTGCTGAGTTTAATGTTGCTTATATCCTTTGACCAGGAACGTTACCTTGAAGGAAGCAAGCTACAGATTGGTCTAAATTGCCGTGTGAAACTGTCTTCTCTACGAGACGCTGCGCGAACAATTTTAAATAATTATTTTGACTTTTAAACTTACAAAATGTCCCGTTCTGGATACACACTTCCCGTCTTTGCGTGCGCTGCTGCTGTTGCAGCTTTACACTGGTTACACGATCGCCAACCCCTAACTTTAGCATCTGTAAATTTGATTGAACCCGCTCAAATCGCAGAAATCCCCATTGAACAGGTAGCAGGACTATCTGAGAATACAGCTTTAGCGATCGCTCGCAGCGATCCCGGTGATAATCTCGATTTGACTAAAGATACACCGATTTGGGCATTGGTGGAATGGCGAGAACAGGGTGATGATGCTGTAATTATTAAAGGTGGCGAAGGGATTGGTAGGCAAATGAATGCTGACGACAAGCCAGCTATTTATGCTTATGCTCAAAGGCTGTTGCAAGAGAATTTGCAACGGATGCTGGCACCTGGGGAAAAAATCACGGTGACGATTATTCTACCCGAAGGGCGATCGCTTGCTGTTAGAACTTCAAATTCTGCCTTTGGTGTGGTTGAAGGACTTTCCCTTTTAGGCACAACTGGCATTTCTCAACCCTTAAGTACGCCAGATCAGCTTGCGGTTTTTCGGGCGGAATTACAAAATAAAGCTAGTCGTTTTGAGAGTTTAGTATTCTGTATTGGGGAGAATGGCCTAGATTTGGCGCGTAAACTAGGGATTAATCCCGAACAATTGGTCAAAACTGCTAACTGGCTTGGCCCAATGTTAGTAGAAGCTGATGTGCTGGGTGTAAAAGAAATCTTATTATTTGGCTATCACGGTAAGCTGATGAAACTGGCTGGGGGGATTTTCCACACTCATCACTACTTGGCTGATGGACGGCGAGAAATTTTAGCAGCCCATTGTGCGATCGCAGGTTTAAAATCACCTGATATCCAAGCTGTATTTAACAGTGCAACTGCTGAAGCAGCACTAACACATCTAAAATCCCTAGATGCTGCAACTGGTAATGATTGGGTAAATAAAGTTTACAGTGCGATCGCCGAAACTATCGATGTTCGTTCCCAAGAATACATTCAAAGTCATAGTGAAAAAGGCACAAAAGTAACAGTCTGTGGCTCTATTCTCTTTGATCGCGATCGCAAAATTATCGTGAAGAGTAAAACTGCTGGTCTGTTGATGGGAAAATTATGTTAATTTATTATGAATAATCGTAAACAATCCAAAAAAATAATCCTTTAAGTAACCACTCTAGGGTAGATTTATCGTTTTAATACCATCTCCACCTCCGGGGCTTGACAAATGCACGTAAACTAGCTTTTGTCAAGGCTTTCTATACCATTATCAGCCTATCCAGGCTGGATAATAGCATCACCATAGACCACAAAGCATCTATTTATCCTTAACAGATATAACACTCCCGTCATGAATACAGCGGTGACTCTACCAACAGAACAAGCGCCCCAAACATTAGAAACTTTTGGGCGGCTTGATCGCCAATTGATTGTAATTCTGGATTTTGGCTCTCAATATTCTGAGTTGATTGCCCGTCGCATCCGCGAGACTCAAGTATACTCCGAAGTTTTATCGTATCGCACTACTTCTGAACATTTGCGCCAACTCAATCCCAAGGGAATCATTCTCTCAGGTGGCCCAAGTTCAGTTTATAGTGATAACGCTCCCCATTGTGACCCAGAAATCTGGAATTTGGGAATACCCATTTTGGGTGTTTGCTATGGGATGCAGTTGATGGTAAACCAACTTGGTGGGCAAGTGGCAAAGGCCGATCGAGGTGAATATGGCAAAGCCTCATTATATATTGACGATCCCACAGATTTACTTACTAATGTTGAAGATGGCACTACTATGTGGATGAGTCATGGAGACTCAGTTATTCAAATGCCATCAGGGTTTGAATTGCTAGCACATACAGAAAATACTCCCTGTGCTGCTATTGCTGACCACGAAAATAAACTTTACGGCGTTCAGTTCCATCCAGAGGTGGTGCATTCTATTGGTGGAATAGCATTAATCCGTAATTTTGTCTACCATATCTGCGATTGCGAACCCACTTGGACAACAGCAGCTTTTGTCGAAGAAGCAATTCGAGAAATTCGCGCCAGAGTTGGTGAAAAACGGGTGCTGTTGGCGCTGTCTGGGGGAGTGGATTCTTCTACCCTGGCTTTCTTGCTATACAAAGCAATTGGTGAGCAACTGACTTGCGTGTTTATCGATCAAGGCTTTATGCGAAAATATGAGCCAGAGCGATTGGTAAAGCTGTTTCAAGAACAGTTTCACATTCCTGTTGAATATGTTAATGCCCGCGATCGCTTTTTGGCTAAAGTTGCTGGGATCACTGATCCTGAAGAAAAACGTCGCCGCATCGGACACGAATTTATCAGTGTATTTGAGGAAACATCCAAGCGCCTCGGTCACTTTGACTATCTAGCTCAAGGAACTCTTTATCCAGATGTCATCGAATCTGCTGACACCAATGTAGATCCCCAAAGTGGTGAGCGGGTAGCGGTGAAAATTAAGAGTCATCACAATGTTGGTGGTTTGCCCAAAGACCTAAGATTTAAATTGGTCGAACCACTGCGGAAACTATTTAAAGATGAAGTCCGCAAACTTGGACGTTCCATTGGTTTACCAGAAGAAATTGTTCAACGGCAACCTTTTCCTGGGCCTGGTTTAGCAATTCGGATTCTGGGGGAAGTTACATCTGAGCGGTTAAATATTTTGCGCGATGCCGATTTGATTGTGCGGCAAGAAATTAACCAACGCGGTATGTATCATGATTTCTGGCAAGCATTTGCTGTATTGCTGCCAATTCGTAGTGTTGGCGTTATGGGAGATCAACGTACTTACGCTTACCCCATTGTTTTGCGGATTGTTACCAGTGAAGATGGCATGACTGCTGATTGGGCGAGAGTGCCTTATGATGTCCTGGAAGTGATTTCTACTCGAATTGTGAATGAGGTGAAAGGGGTGAATCGGGTGGTTTACGACATCACCTCTAAGCCGCCTGGAACCATTGAATGGGAGTAATCAAGTTTTGAGTTGACTAACTAAATTACTTGCAGGAGTTTAGATTCACATACAGCAGTTTGCAAGTTAATAGTTATATCAATTTGAAAAAAGAATGTAACAAATAGACCATTTATAGAGACGCGATTCATCGTGTCTTTAGCCAAGAATGTGTTGCAATCATTAATTGAATTGGTATTAGGTGTATTACTTCTGACTCCTAATTACTGACTGGATCTGGAGCGTCTTCGGCTCCGTTTCAATAAGCTTGAGTTAAGGGTTATTGGTGTAGATAATTGGTCTTTCAAGACCAATACAGTTCAGTTAAGCAATTTTTTCCTTCTCTTTCTTCTCTCTGCATCCTCTGCGCCAACTCTTGGAGACGCTACGCGTTGGCGGAAGCCTCTCCAAGAGTTGGCGGTTCGTTAAAAAACTGACTTGGATAACAGAGTTTTAGTCTTAACTGAACCGTATTGCTTTCAAGACGCGGTAAATCGCGTGTCTACATCTAGACTTTGAGCTTATCTGAACTGTATTGATTTAAAAATGACAATGCCGACCTGACTCGTTTTAAGACTCGGCATTGTCTATTTTTTTACTTTTTTTAAGCTCCATCAAAATCCAAACCTGTTAGTAATAAAGCAGTCAGTAGCTAGTCAAATTATTTTTGAACTTAAACTATTCGTTAAAGTTAATTTTTTAATGTAAAGGAATTTAAACACTAACATAATTTTATCCAGTCGATAATTATAAATGCCAGTGAATAATTAAGCATCAATTGCATGGTGACAAGACAAATTGAGTTATTTTCTAGGAAAATCGGCGCGATCGCAGTAAAATTACCAATGGTATGGTGATAGAGAAAAAAAACAAGCAGCTCAAAATTACAAATACATTTCATTCGATCAACGTTAATGGAGATGTTATGGAACCTGCTCTTCCCCTTGCTGGCTTAAACATCCTCGTAGTTGATGATGATGATGATAGCCGCTTTTACATTACTACTGTGTTGGAAGCTGATGGAGCCACCATTATGGCAGTTTCATCGGCGGCGGTAGCATTGAAAGTATTACCTGAGTTGCAACCAGATGTCTTGATTTGTGATATTGCTATGCCTGATGAAGATGGCTACACCTTGATCCGCAAGATCCGGGCACTGAAGCCTGATATTTATGGTAAACTTCCCGCGATCGCTTTAACTGCTTATGGTGATAGCGAGTATCGTAGCCGTGCTTTGGAAGCGGGTTTTCAGACTCATGTACCTAAACCAGTCGATCCCGGAGAACTAGTTGCGATCGTCGCAGAATTGGTTGCTTCTTATAAGAGTTAATACAAAGATGCAGTTATTTGTCGGTCGTTATTTGTTATTTTCCTTATCATATTTTTTAAACGAAGAAATTAAGATTATAGAACATCACTTTTAGTAAGCTATTGGCTTGGGAAAAAAATGTTGACAATAACACAATATACTTCGATTCAGGCTTGATCCTCCCTAACTCTCCTTTTTAATGAGGAATTAAAGCAAGCCTTTTTAAGGGAAACCAGCATAGTATAGGGCATGATTTAGAATTTATGAGACTACTTTGCTCCAGTTTCAAAGCTAATTTGCTCAGATTTATATGCTGGTGGCTCGACGTGAATTAAAATCCTCACTGGACGAAATCGTTCTTCTAATCGGCTTTCTACTTCTTCGGTGATATGGTGGGCGGTTTCTACGTCTACTGCATCCACTATTAAATGCATTTCAATGAATACTTGACGGCCAAGAACGCCACGAGAAGCGATCGCATGACAGTTAATAACACCTGGAACAGAAGTAGCGATGGCGTGTATTGCTTCTGGTGCGATCGCCATTTGATCCACAAGCCAAGGCAAATTCTCTTTTAAAACTGACCAGCCACTCCAAAATACTAACAAGGCGACAGGAAAAGCTAAGACCAAATCCATCCATTGATAACCTAGCCAAACTCCTATCAAGCCAGCGATTACAGAGATTGTCACCCAAATATCGCTCATGGTATGTGTCGCATCAGCGATGAGAATTGAGCTACCTACCCGCTTACCCACAGCACGTTCATAAAACGCCACAAAAATATTCACGCCTAGCACAATTAGTAATAACCACAACTCAGGTGGCGATATTTTTATCGGTTCACCACCACCTTTGAGAATTCGTTCGATTGCTCCTTGCAGAATTTCAAAACAGGCTATTCCTAAAAATGAGGCTATTCCTAGAGCGCCCACAGCTTCAAACTTGCTGTGTCCGTAGGGATGCTCACGATCGGGTTGTGGAGAAGAAAATTTACTCGCAACTAATCCTAAAACATTGTTGGCACTATCTGTCACACTATGCAAGGCATCAGCTAATAAACTCAAAGAACCTGTCCAGTAGCCCACAAGTGCTTTCAATCCCATTACAAACAGGTTGAGCAATAAGGTAATAATTAAAACCTTTCTTACTTCGGCGCGATTATCGTAAGTCATAGATAATTTATCACATCAAGTTCTATGACTTCTAATGTAGACATCAAAACATAAATAAACACAAATAAAATGTATCAAAGTCTTACGCAGTAAGAGTTAAGTCTCTCTATAATCTCTAGTTTTTATGCCAATTATTGAGATAGTTTTTAACTAACAATGGCTATAAGCCAGATAGACATTAGTAATACCTTTAAAGATTACAGCGTATATTTAGCATTAATTGCAATAATATTTTAATTAACTTTGTTATTAATACATCAACTGAGATCGTATTGAATTGTATTCAAAGATATTATGACGACCATCAGTGGTCTGTATTTACTCTAAATTACCGATCAGCTTAATGAGTGTTATTTACTGCCTGATAAGGACAAGTAAGCTCATGGTTTATTCAGAAAATTGTCAAAATTTGAGGAGCGCAATCTGACAGTTCCCACGTCAGATGTCCATGCGATACCAAATAGGCACTATCTTTACTGCGGCCACGCTTGCAACGCTGTCTCCACAACCCGCAGGAGTTCTGTTCGGGTAGCTCCGGTTGCCGCCAGAACTGATATTCCACAATTGACCGTCACAACAAAGCGGGCAAGAGCCGCTGGATCTGAATCGGCTGGCAAATCCCCCTCCGAAATCGCCTGCTCGAAACGCTTATGCAGAGAAGCTTCACTCGATTCTCGGCGTGCAGACAATTCCTGCCGGAGCGGATTGGCTGGATCTCCGCATGAAAGCGTGCCATGAACCCAGAGACATCCGGGTGGATTGCGCGGATTGGTTCCCAAGTCAACGGCCCCGTGCATGATCCGCTCGGCGACCTGGCGCGCAGTCGGCTCTTTGAGAGCTTCACGAAGATAGGCTGATGGCCCGTCGGCATAGCGATCCAGCACTTTGCGGAATAGAGATTCCTTATTACCAAAAGCGGCGTAAAGGCTAGGACGATTAATGCCCATAGCCTCAGTCAGATCCGAGAGGGATGTGCCTAGATAGCCCTTGCGCCAGAACACATACATTGCACGATTGAGCGCGTCATCGGTATCGAACTCGCGGGGTCGGCCTATGGCCGCAGTGGTTTTTTCCTGTTTCATACTCATCAGTATAATAATTTCTTGACAGGCTTACCCCCATGCTTTATATCTATACCAGACGATACAAAACTTTAACGACAAAAGAATATTATGAGCAACAAAAAACTTACAGGTAAGGTGGCATTGGTAACAGGTGGCTCACGCGGTTTGGGGGCAGCGATCGCTAAACGTCTCGCTCAGGATGGCGCAGCTGTTGCCCTCACCTACACTAGCTCGCCGCAAAAAGCCGATGAGGTGGTGCTTGCGATCGAAACAGCAGGTGGGCAAGCTTTGGCTATCCGCGCCGACAGTGCCAATGCTGAAGCGGTGAAAAACGCTGTCACCGAGACT
The DNA here is from genome assembly GCF_017115065.1 of Nostoc sp. JL23. Taxonomy (NCBI): domain Bacteria; kingdom Bacillati; phylum Cyanobacteriota; class Cyanophyceae; order Nostocales; family Nostocaceae; genus Nostoc; species Nostoc sp. JL23. Next base: position 80,973 of record NZ_JABXKN010000033.1, on the reverse strand, counting down.
GTAAAAACCTTTGGCCGTCTCGATATCCTCGTGAACAATGCGGGGATCGCCACCTTGGCCACTATCGACGAGTTCTCACTAGATGATTTTGACCGAATTATCGCGGTTAATATTAAGGGCGTGTTTGTGGCAAGTCAAGAGGCTGTCCGCCATATCGGCGAGGGGGGACGGATTATTATGATTGGCAGCGTCAATAGTGACATCATGCCATTTGCTGGTGGTTCCGTCTATGCTTTGACCAAGGGTGCGATCGCTAGTTTTACGCGCGGTCTGGCCCGCGATCTCGGACCTCGTGGGATCACAGTAAATAATATCCAACCCGGCCCGGTGGATACCGACATGAACCCAGCGGAGGGTTCCTTCGCCGACACCATGAGAAGTATGATTGCCCTCCAGCGCTATGGCCGAAGTGAAGAAGTAGCCGACATGGTTTCCTATCTCGCCAGTGCAGAAGCCGGTTTCGTCACTGGTGCGAGTCTGAAAATTGATGGCGGCTTCGCAGCCTGATTCGGCGGTAACAGAACGACCAGGTAATACTGTGATTGCAAACTGATGAGAACCTGCTACGTAGTAAGCACTTCAGTGCTTAACACAAGGACTAAAGTCCTTACTACAAACTTATTTACCCAGGAAAAAATACTTGTCTTGACAGACTAACGAATTACGCCAAGCGGTACTAATGGTCTTTGAAGAAGACACCGAGAACTATCAGAGTAGGATTCAGACCCCTTCTTCCGGTAATATAAGGACTTATCAAGAAGTTTTAATAAAAAAATATGTCTTCAATTCCTCTAACCTTGAACTTAATTGAAGGTTCAGTCTCCTTCAGTTTTTCACCCCAAGCAGCACAAGAATTAAAGACAGCGACGGATCAACTGATGGAACGCCTAAAAGCGATCGCCGCTAAACCCACTCCTGGCGGTGGTAGAGTCACTCCCCAGCCTCCCCTGGAATATCGTTATACGGGTGAAGTATTTTTAGAAGTTTTTTGTAATCCTAATATCTGGCCAACGCCCTTCGCAGCCAAAGTTTTGCTGACTGTCCGCAATGTCAACATTCGCTTGACTACTGAAGCTGAACTTACTCGCATCATTGAAGACATTAATCAATATTTAGAGCAAGTAGGATAATAGTCAAGTAAAGGAGGTAGGAGAGGGAACCACCTATGAGGGGTGGAAATATCAAGATGATTTTTTATGCTTTTCGAGATTTTTTCTGAAAAAATACTATACAAATTTTGGATTTTGTGGAGGTTCAGCCAGTTGCTGGCGGAGGTTCCCTTTGTGGTTGCAACTGGTGTCGGTTAGCCCGACTTAGCAAACTTTTCTAGACGGATTTTGGTTTTGCACAGGAAGCAGGTTATCACTTGCTTGAGGGAAGCGATGCAATAAATTGCGAGTCAAAAGTGAAGTTCCTACACTTCTGTCGGATCGATGTAGGAACTTCGCAGAATCTACAGACTAAACTCAAGTCGTGACACCAGATGTACGGAACAAATGGTTTTGATGCCTTCTTTAACTTGAAAAGTTGTATAAATTCAAACTCAAATGCTTCTGTAGTTAATCAAAAACGCAAGATTCTGTATAGGGCAATGCTCATTCAAAATTAGACATTATCCCCTAGATTGAGCCTTGAATCGTTGATGGTGACATCTACACATCAAAAACAAGCTCCCAATCCCAAACCGGAAATCAAACATTGATTAGTCGTTGTCCCACTGTTCGCGACCAATTAGGTCGCCAATGCGATCGCGTAACAAAAAGTCACATTTCTCTAATTCACATTCAACGCAAACCCACTCTCTCGCTGGAATGTATTGGCAGAGGCTATATATTGGCTGTTGTCGGCTAACCATTCCCTTTTGCACCAGTCGGCGTGCTTCGTCTTGAATCACGTCTAGAGAGTAGTAATTGATAGAAGGCACCGTATTCACACTCATGGTTTTTACTCACAAATTAACACTTACGATAGTGTTCCCGTTAAAAATCAGGAACAAACATTACAGAAATTAGACTTGTGGCTAAGATTTTGTAGTTTGCTATACGGAACTATTTTTATTTTGACGCTACATCTCCTGAAATTATCTCAAGAAATGTTAAGAAAGTCAACGAATCCTGACATTTCCCGAAAATCCGCTTTACAAAAAAAATTCCAAGTAGTTAACTTAACCTGCTTATCTAGCTGTATGACTTTGATGCCACAAGTCTGAAAGTCTTGCCATTACTGTATTTAGGCAAGATTTGGTAGGTGGGAAGAGTTTATATTACGATGGCTTACATATCAAATAATCACCTTAAAAGCTGGATTTATAACTGCGGGTATTCATCTAAGGTAAACAACACAATAATATTTGTCAGTTACTGGGGTATAAACTGTTGCAAAATATAACGGAAAAAGTATACTACGAAGGCTTTAACCATAGCATCTGTTAACAATTTCTTAAGTAAGCCTGTAATTTCTTAGTTAATTTCAGCACTAACACCATCCAATTTTGTTTTGAAAAACATCTGTAAAAGGGTCGAGTAATTCTCTAATTCGTAATCAGGACACACATAAACAGGAGTCAGAATTTCAGAATTAGTGAATATTCCACCCATAAAGGAATGGAGTTTTAGCAAGGAAGAATTTGTAAACCTTGTTTCGCCTACAAGAGGAGAAGTGTCTTGCTGAATTGGGTTATGTTCACATTAAAACAGACGCGATCTAGTCACGTCTGTAAACTGTTTGGCGGATTTGCTGAGATTAATTGTTCTGAAGTTACATTGTTGTTTTAGTTACTTATTCGGAGAATTCTTCATCATTTTGAACAGTGCTGTCTTCTACTGCCACCAGATTTTCTGGCGGGCGATCGTGGTTAAGTTGGTTTAGTAGTGCCAATACTTTATTACCGCGTTCTATAGAGCGATCTTCGAGAAATATCACCTCTGGTGTACGACGTAGCCGTACCCGCGCCCCAAGTTCGCTGCGGACGTAACCTGTGGCCGACTTTAAGCCTGCCATTGTTTCTACCTTAGCTTCATCTGTACCATAGATGCTGACGTAGATTTTGGCGTGTTGGAGATCGCCGGAAACATCAACATCAGTCACACTGACCATTCCAGTACCCACACGGTCATCCTTAATTCCGTTAAGCAGCATTTGGCTAACTTCCCGTTTGATCAATTCAGCAACGCGGGAAACCCGACGATTTGTAGCCATAAAAATTTCGCCTCATCACAGAGGTTGTACGACAAAAATAGATGCAAGTTCGGTAGACAGTACTCAGCGCGAGCAACGCCAAGAGCAACCGTCTGTGGGGCATAGCCCCGATAATAACGCTAGTCTAGATTGTACTCAAGCCCAGCATTGCCCGTAGGGTAAGAGTAAGAAAGACTAGGCTGCTCACAAATAACCCCAAGATAGCGATCAAGGTGATAGGGCGTTTCAACAATGGCATTAATGGCGCAAAGGTGTTCAGAAACAAGCCTAAGACGATCGTAATTAAGTATCGGGGGTAGCGAAAGACGTTATCCCAAAATCCGTCAAACATCTGAATGTAAACTGCCTTGTTATATACTTACGTTTGTTTTGATATGCTTTATCTACTCAATTGTAATATATGCGGCTGGAAAATTAGCCAGTTAATCTAAAATTTGGCTTGTCGGTTATATTGGCTTTATTTAGTCATAATTATTTTCAGTTAAATTGTAAGTAAATGGTAATTCAAGTCTCGAAGGAAACTAGCCCACGTCCATTTTTGAAGTGGGCAGGGGGTAAAAGTCGGTTGATACAGCAATATATTCCTTATTTTCCCAAGAGTTATAAAAATTACTATGAGCCATTTTTAGGTGGTGGTGCTGTTTTTTTCTATCTCCAACCAAGTGCAGCCATTTTAACTGATATTAATGCCGAATTAATTAACACTTATTGTTGTGTTAGAGATCGTGTAGAAGAATTAATTTATCTATTAAAAGAGCATAAAATCCGACATGATAAAGATTATTACTATAGTGTCAGAAACAATTATAATGGTACTGATATAGAAAAAGCGGCTCGTCTAATTTATCTTAATAAGACTTGTTTTAATGGTCTTTATCGAGTCAATTCACAGGGAAAATTCAATGTGCCATTAGGCAGATATGACAATCCCAATATTTGTGCTGAGGTTTTACTAAAAGCAGCCTCCGAAGCACTTTCCCATGCGGAAATTAAACAAGCAGATTTTACAGAAGTCCTAAATCATGCTACTAGCAGTGATGACTTTGTATTTTTTGATCCGCCTTACCATCCTATCAGTGATACTAGCTATTTCACTGCTTATAGTCAAAATTGTTTTAGTAAAAAAGACCAAGAAATTTTAAGAGATACTTGTGCAGAGTTAGCAAGTCGTGGTGTCAAAGTTATGGTATGCAATTCTGATAGTGAATTTATTCAAAAAATTTATACTGATATCAATTTTGAAACCCATAAAATTAAAGCAGCGCGTTCAATTAACTCAAATATAAAAAATAGAGGCGCTATTAACGAGCTATTAATTACATCTTTCTTTTAAAGATTTTTATTTGCCCAAGCAATGAATCTATCTAAGCTATAGACTGCTAATAAATTATGGTTATCATTAACTCTTGCTTTCAACCATTTGCTTGCGCCTTCTCGCATACCTTCACCGCCTAAAATTACGATAGTTGGTGCTGGGTAATAGTGCTGAATATTCATGTTTAAGTAAGGAAACTTTTCATCAACCGAACCGGGGCTTTCTTGCCATTTGCACTCGAAAATTAAACCAGATGGCATTGCAGATGAGCCGACAACATAAAAATCAACCTTCAGATAGGTCTGATAAATTCCAGTTCCAATATAAACTTCTTTGCCATAACGTTTTGGCAATAAAGTAGCATTTAGTATAAATTCTTTTTGGACATAGTTCCCTACTTGGAAATAATTATACCCATGCAAGATTGCTTCTACATTTGCTTCTAAAATATTCCCGGACTTATTTGCCCGTCCGCCTTGAGTCAGAGCCATCTTCAATCCCTCTGCCAAAAGTCCCGCTTATTATAGGATTTCACAGAAGCAGTAAAAAAGGTTCAGTTGCTTAATATGAATTTTTGATTTTGGCTAAATCTGGTTAGATTAATACGGTAAAAAATCTGAATTAATTGGTATTTTTGTACTAAACAAATACAAATGTATTAATAATTTGGATTAGGAACGAGTTACTAATTCAGGTAATAGTTAAAATAATGGATTTATCTTTAGTCTCAAAGAGCAACTATTGCAAGCGACTCCCCCATTTTTCTGGGTCTTGGGAACAGTGGAAAACAGCGTAGATAATAATCTCCTGTTCATTAAACTCGTAAAAAACGACGTAGGGAAAACGCCTAATTGTAGCGCGGCGATAGGTTTCATGAACAATCTGGTATGTGTTGGGGTGACGCTGAATTAAATTCAGGCAGGCATCAATACATCGTAGGAACTCAGCGCCTAACCCAAATTCCCGCTCCTCATACCAGTCATAAGCTTCGATAATATCTAGTTCTGCGGCTATAAGGATAGTTAACTTCTCTAGCCATGCCGTTGATAGATTCTGGCTTTTACATCTTCCCAACTGTTGCCAATAGGTGGATTTTGCAGATATTCGGCTTTGCGACGGGCTAGCTCTTGTTTCTGCCAATCTAAAACTGGGAGTGCTGCTGGTGTAGCGGCAATTTCATCCCATAAGTCTTCTACCAGTTGAAGTTTTTCCGCTCTCGAAAGACTAGAGAGTTCGGGAAATACTGGGTTCATGGTCTTCTCTATATTTTATTCACCTTTATTTTAGCCTGTCTGGGCTTCAGTATGACCGTTGCGGATAGACCATGCTATTTCTAAAAGTTGAGTCCAGCGCTTTTGCAGCTGTTTGGGGGTGCATTTGATGGCTTTGGCGATCGCAACGTCGTTTTCCCGTGCAGTTTTTAACTGTAATATTTGCTGTTGTTGTTCTGTGAGTTGATTTACAAAGATTTCCCACTGCTGGGAAGATAAACCCAACTTTTGCTCTAAACCCGCGCCTAACCATTGATGTACTAATTGCCAGTGGTGTTGCTTAGCAAACTTTTCTACGTGGTATTTAAAGCGCTGTTGGAGATAATCGCGCTGACGGCTGGTTAAACCGAGAATTTGGTCAATTTCTGGGGCTGAAAGGTCTTGAAGTTTCAAGCTGAGGTAGTTCATACAATCAGATTGACCTTGAGACTCCAGGTATTTCATCAATTCAGTGATGACGCGATCGCGTTCTGATTCTTCAGATGGATCGAAATTAGTTTGGGCAATCATTTGCGATCGCAGCTGTTGCACCGCCGAGTTACGCTGGTAAGATTCTGCTTCTTCACCCTTAGCAGACTCTACCGCCATTTCAATATCTACGGTAGTTTCTTGAGGCTGACGACGAGCAAAACCTTGGGCGCGCAAGATAATCAATTGCTGATTTGCACCACCAGGTAAATTGATTCGGCGTTTGGCATACTGTTCTGTAAAAGCCATGTATTCAGCCAATTGCAGCTGAGTGCGCGGCGTGTGATTCTCTGGTAGTTCGTTTTCTCTACGGAAAGCTTTAATCGCTTCGATGTAAAATGCTTGTAAAAAATCTTCAATCAGGCTGTAACGAGCATCAAAGCCCAACTCAGAGCCGGACATAGTTACATGACGGTAAACCATAGCACCCAAATTGCTATGTAATTCCACCCGCCCTTGTTTGGAGCCTAGTTGGTAGTAACGTAAGCACTTTTGCATCCGATGCCTTCCCAACGTCATCTGCCAGGACTTGATTTCCCCAGATGTTTGAATGCGGGAGCTTTTATCGCAAATGCGTTCTACTTCTACGGCTATGCGCTTTGCTAAAGCTTCTACACACTTGGGTGTTGCTTTCACTTGCGCTTGCATTTCCTCAGACAGCAATTGAATCAAGCGATCGCTGCTGCTATCTGAAAATTCTTCAGTTGAAACGTGGTTCTCAAAAATGGGTGTAGAGTTTGGTAGATTGACGACGTTAGCTTTCATGACTTTTCCAGTAGTATTGCACCGTAATTACAACGCAGACACAGCAATCAAGACCGTCCAAGGCTTGTGAATCTTTAGGCATTCATCCATCAAGACTTGCCGTATATAATGCTCACATCTAAAGCTCATATATCAAAACTATAGGAAATACGAAAGAGTTACAGTTCTGGCAATGTGTCGGTTTTCTTCACAAGCCACCATATTAACGCTGGCACACGAGTACCTGCCATTTTCTTAAAGTTGTCAAATACCTTACTGTGCCAAGTTTTGCCCCCATCCTCTTATATCCACTGTTTCACCAAACAGCCCATCCTAGACATCGCTTTTAAATATGACAATTTTAAAACTGGAGTTATTTTTATCACAATTTCCGAAACGGAAAGGTGCGCCTGTGAAGTGGAATTCTTATACCCATGCGGCTGCTGTTTCCCAACCTAAACCCCTCCGTATAATTGCTGCTTCCTCTCCAGTCATATCCAGGATGGTAGATACTTCATAAGTAGGTTCCTCACCAGTGTCTACAATTATGTCTACCAACTTGTCCAAACGATCAAATAGCTCTACCCGCGACTGAATCATTTCTGGATCTATCCGAACTATGCCATTATCTGCTTCATCTGGTGGCAGATGTGCTGAAGTTGAAATAATCGGATTGCCCAATGCTGCCAGCAACTCCAAACATACAGTATGGTTTGGTACTCTAATTCCAGTAGTTTTCCGCTTGGGGCTTTGCACCAATCGCGGTACTAACTTCGTAGCTGGGAGCAAAAACGTGTATGGCCCTGGAATCAGGCGTTTCATAATCCGATAAGCTGTGTCACTTACGAAGGCATAAGTTGCCACATTTGAAAGCGAGGGACATAAAAATGTCAATGGTTTATCGTTTGCTAGCTGTTTAATTTGCCGCACTCGTTCTACCGCCGACTTGGCATTCAAATCACAACCGATCGCATAGACTGTATCAGTAGGGTAAAGCATGACTGCGCCACTAGAGAGCGCCGACTTTATTTCCTCTATTCGGCGAGTTTGAGGATTATCCGGATGAACTGGGAAAATTTTTGCCATAACTCGGTTAGTGGGGAGTGGGGATTGGGGAGTAAGGGAGCAGGGGGCAGGGGGCAGGGGGAGCAGGGAAAGCAGAGGAGAATAACCAATGCCCAATGCCCCATGCCCCATGCCCCATGACTAATGACTAATGACTAATGACAAATTTATTATGAATAAAATCGCTTATCTTCAATGTCCGACAGGAATTTCTGGTGATATGTGCCTGGGTGCTTTAGTAAGTTTGGGTGTTCCTGTGGAGTATTTAATTGAAAAACTTAATGGGTTGGGTATTGAACAGGAATATCAGTTAAGGGCAGAACTTGTCCAACGGAATGGTCAACAGGCGACTAAAGTCCATGTGGATTTAGTACACGATCGCCATCACCACCATCACCACGATGGCGAACACAATCACCATCACACACGCCACTTGCCAGAAATAGAGCAGATGATTCTCAAAGCGGGGTTGCCATCACGGGCAGAAGCTTGGAGTTTGGCGGTATTTCGGCAGCTAGCGGTGGCAGAAGGGGCGGTGCATGGCATTTCGGCTGAAAAAGTTCATTTTCATGAGGTGGGTGCTATAGATGCGATCGTAGATATTGTGGGTACTTGCCTGGGGTTGGATTGGTTGGGGATTGAGAGCAATCAGGAAGGATTGCCCCTACTTTACTGCTCGGCGTTTCCGACTGGTGGCGGCACTGTTCGGGCTGCACATGGTCAGATGGCAGTACCAGTCCCAGCGGTATTAAAGCTGTGGGAAATGCGGGGTTGTCCAGTTTATAGTAATCGCATTGACAGAGAATTAGTAACACCAACAGGAGCCGCGATCGCCACTACTTTGGCAAGAGATTTTGGTTCACCACCTGCGATCGCTATCAAGCAGATAGGATTGGGAGCAGGAACCATAAATTTACCCATTCCCAATATTTTACGTCTCTGGTTGGGTGAAAGCACAAGTTTACAGTCAAATTTCAGTGATTATGAAGAAACTAGCTCAAATTTGGAAACCATTTCGGTATTAGAAACCCAAATTGATGATTTAAGTCCACAAGCGATTGGCTATGCGTTTGAGGCGTTGTTTGCGGCTGGTGCGCTGGATGTTTTTACCCAAGCGATCGGTATGAAAAAGTCCCGTCCGGGAATTTTGCTAACTGTGATTTGTCATCCAGAAAATTTACTCAGTTGTGAAGCCGTCATATTCCGCGAAACTACAACTTTAGGCATTCGGCGAACAACTCAGCAACGCGCCATTTTACAACGGGAAATTCAAGAAGTGGAAACGGAATATGGCAAAGTGCGTGTCAAGATAGCATGGAAAGGGCAATCACCAGAAAAAGTTATTGCAAATGTGCAGCCAGAATATGAAGATTGTGCAGACTTAGCTCGAAAGCATAATATTCCCTGGCGCGAAATTCAGCGGTTGGCTCTACAGCATTGGTATTTAGTCAATACCTGATCCCAATTCCTCATTCCTCGTTCCCAGTCGGAGACTGGGAACGAGGAATTTGACTAAGTTAGAGCTTTCATCAAATATTGTGTCAATGTAAACGCATCTACACCTAATTCGGTACGCTCTTGGGCTGCTAAAATACCTGCTTGGGAATGCCACCAAGCGGCAGTTGCCACAATATCTTCTAGGGGAATCTGTTTAGTTGTTGCTTGCGCTAACAATCCACCCAGTAGCCCAGTTAACACGTCGCCGCTACCGCCACGCGCCAAGGCGGGTGTGCTTTCAGGAACAATCCAAACAGCACCTTGAGGATTTGCGATCACAGTTCTTGCCCCTTTCAACAACACTATCGCCTCACTTTGTGCGGCTGCTTCTTGTACTGCTTTCACTCTGTCGTGTTTGGCATCGGCGACATCAGGAAACAATCGCTCAAATTCGCCAGTGTGGGGCGTGAGTACGGTTACTGCTTGGCGTTTTTTTAATGTGGCGATCGCTCCCATTTGTGCCAAGATATTTAAACCATCGGCATCGAGAAGCAAAGGGCGTTCGCTGTTGATCGCTTCTTGGACAATAGGCGTAGCATCTCGTGTTAAACCGGGGCCACAAGCGATCGCATTGAAGGAACTCAGATCGGTGTTTTCTGGTAATTTTAGGTGGGCGATCGCTCCACTTTCCGTCTCTGGGCAACCGACAATTAGCGCTTCTGGCAAGTGTGACACCAAAAGAGGTTTTAGGGATTCGGGTACGGCAATCGAAAGCATTCCTACACCACTAGCCCTAGCACCCAAACCAGTTAAAATTGCCCCACCTGCATAGCGCCGCGAACCGCAAATCAGCAGTAAATGTCCTTCTTTGTATTTGTGAGTAACTGCTGGACGGGGTAAAGGTAAAGTAGCAAGTGCCTTTACTGGGGTAATCCGTTTAATTTTAGGTTCATCTTTGAGAACAGCTTCTACATCAGCTAAAGGAATATCAAAATCGATTAACTCAGCTTTACCAAGGTATTCCAACGCTCGATCTTGGAAGAAAGCGAGTTTCCATAAACCTAAGCAAAATGTGTGAGTGGCGCGAATGGCAGTTCCCAATACTTCGCCTGTGTCGGTGTGTAAACCTGAAGGTAAATCGATACTATAAATCGGTATAGATAATTCATTTAGCTGATTAATTGCAGAGGCAATGGGATCGGTCAGGTTTCTTTCTAAACCAAACCCAAACAAGCCATCAATCAACAAATCAGAATCTGGCAGTTGTTCAATTGTTTGATAAATTGGAATGCCCAAACTCTGGGCATATTGCAAGTGCTGCGAAGTTAATTCTTTAAGCTTAGAAAAAGGAGAATAAATCCAAACTTCATATCCGCGAAAGTATAATTCACGGGCTACGACTAAAGCATCGCCACCATTATGACCGGGACCGACAAGAATTCCCACACGAGATTCCCTTAACAAAGGGGTGTTTGCAGGAATCTCTGGAATGCGACGAGCAATTAATCCCGCCACCTTTTCCATCAAAGCAACTACAGGCATTCCCACTGCAAAGATCCGCTTTTCAATATCGTGCATCTGCCCAGCAGTCACTACCACTTGCGAAATTTGTTCTTGCCTATCTTGCATCAGTCTTGAGTGGTGAGTTATGAGTTTCGTATTAACTCTTATTTTGACACTACCAAAATTGACTCATATTCCACTCAAAAAATTTACAACCCGATTTCCACATCTTCAAGGATGCCGAGTGCATCAGGGATGAGGACAGCTGCGGAGTAGTAGGCAGTGACGAGGTAGGAGATAATGGCCTTTTCGCTGATGCCCATGAATCGGACAGACAAACTGGGTTGGTATTCGTCTGGGATACCAGTTTGATGTAAGCCAATCACACCCTGATCTTTCTCACCAGTGCGGAGTATAAGGATAGAACTGGTCTGGTTCTTGGTAATCGGGATCTTGTTACAGGGAAAAATCGGTACATTGCGCCACGTGATTATTTTGCTCCCATCCATGTCGATGGTGTCTGGATAGATGCCTCGACGGTTGCACTGGCGACCGAAGGCTGCAATAGTCCGGGGATGAGCCAGGAAGAACCTCGACTTCCGCCGACGGGTGACTAATTCATCAAGGTCATCGGGAGTGGGGGGACCACTGCGGGTGTAGATGCGCTGTTTGAGGTCGGCGTTGTGCAACAATCCAAATTCGCGGTTGTTGATCAACTCGTATTCTTGACGTTCCCGTAATGCCTCAATCGTCAGCCGCAATTGTTCTTCCGTCTGGTTGTATGGTTGATTGTACAGATCCGCAACGCGAGTACTTACTCGCAACATAGTCTGAGCAATGCTTAACTGATATTCGCGGGGTGAAAGTTCGTAGTCAACAAATGTTCCCGGTAATGTCGTCTCTGTGCTATGACTGGTTGACAACGCGATCGCAGCTTCTCCATACTTGTTTTGTGGAAGTTCTGCGCGAGTCCTAAACTGCTCAAGTTGAGCCTGCAACGTCTGCGACTGGTTGAGCAGTTCCCGAAATGCCTGTTGTGGTAGCACTAATACGGTGCATCGGGTCACAGCTTGGACTGTGAACTTCCAATTGCTTTCTGAATCCACCAACACGCGATCGCCAAAATAATCACCGTCAGCTAGCATATCCAATAGAGGCTGCTCGTCATACTTGCCAATACCAATCTTGTTTACCTTGCCATGTGCGATTAAGAAAAGCTGATTGGCTGGCTGACCTGACTGGACTATGATATCACCAGGCGCGAACTCCTGCTGAACAAACCGACTTGCCAACGCCCTCAGCACCTCGGTATCTTCAAACCCTCGCAGCAAGGGCAACTCACCAAGTTCCTGGGGAATCACCTGCACCTCGGCTCCGGTGTTGGAGAAACTCAACCGCCCATCACCCACGGTATAGGTCAACCGACGGTTCAGCCGATAAGTCCCACCCTTCGTCTCCACCCACGGCAACATCTTCAACAACCACCGCGAGGTAATTTCCTGCGTCTGCGGTGCAGATTTGGTGGTCGTGGACAAATTACGCGCAGCATCTTTACTCAAACTCAGTTGAGGTTGTCCACTCTCAACATTTAAATTTGATTCAATAAAATCCGTCATCAACCGATCCTCTAGTTACTAATAAAAGTGCCATTCAGTGCTGAGTGCTGAGTTCAAAGTGCTGAGTTAAAAGACCGCCTACTTTCTTGCAGGGTATCAACAGTCAGTCCTAATTTTTACTTACTCAACACTCAGCACTCAGCACTCAATACTCAGCACCCCTGATATTTAGCGTCCGATTTCAACATCTTCGAGGATGCCAAGTGCGTCAGGAGTGAGGACGGCTGCCGAGTAGTAGGCGGTGACGAGGTAGGAAATGATCGCCTTTTCGCTGATGCCCATGAATCGAACAGACAAGCTGGGTTGGTATTCATCGGGGATACCAGTTTGATGTAAGCCGATCACCCCTTGTTTTTCTACACCAGTGCGGAGCAAAAGGATAGAACTGGTGCGGTTATTGGTGATGGGGATCTTATTGGAAGGAAAGATAGGTACGCCGCGCCAAGATGTGACCTGAACGCCGTTCACATCTACGCTTTGTGGATAGAGACCCAGGCGGTTGGCTTCACGACCGAAGGCAGCGATCGTGCGGGGGTGAGCCAGGAAGAATCCCGGCTCCTTCCATACCGTCGCCAACAGCTCGTCCAAGTCATCGGGAGTAGGTGCGCCACTACTGCTGTAAATACGCTGTTTGAGGTCGGCGTTGTGCAGCAACCCGAATTCGCGGTTGTTGAGCAACTCGTGTTCTTGACGTTCCCGCAATGCCTCAATAGTCAGACGCAGTTGTTCTTCTGTTTGGTTGTACGGTTCATTGTACAGATCGGCTACCCGCGTACTTACTCGCAACACTGTTTGAGCAATGCTCAACTCATATTCTCTGGGTGTGAGTTCGTAATCGGCGAAGGTTCCCGGCAGATCAGCCTCTTGGGGATGATCGGCTGCTAGCTCAATGGCAGCTTCACCTTGGGGAGTCTGTGGCTGGTTCAGGCGGGTACGAAACTGTTCAACATGGGTTCCTAACGCCTCAGACTGAGCGATCGCCCTCTCAAATGCCGCTTGGGGCAGTGACAAAACGATGGTTCTGGTAATCGCCTTGAGGGTGTACTGCCAAGTATCCTCGGACTGCACCACAGTTTCATCGCCGAAATGATCGCCGTCAGCTAGCACATCGAACACGATCTGCTCGCCATACTTGCCAACACCAATCTTGTTTACCTTGCCACGAGCAATCAGAATCACGCGATCGGCAGGCTGGCCAAGTTCAACGATTACATCATCTGGAGCGTACTCCTGCTGAACAAACTGGTTTGCTAACCCGATCAATACGTCAAGGTTGTTAAACCCTCGCAGCAAGGGCAACTCAGTAAGTTCTAGGGGAATCACCTGCACCGTTGCTCCAGTATTGGTGAAAGTCACCCGCCCATCACCGACGGAATAACTCAACCGACGGTTGACTCGATAAGCGCCACCTTTTGTCTGCACCCACGGCAATAACTTCAATAACCACCGCGATGTAATTTCCTGGGTTTGCGGTGCAGATTTGGCTGTTGTTGCCAAATTACGCGCCGCTGCTGTACTTAAAGTTAAATGGGGCTGCTGATCTTCTACCAAATTGGGGTCGTTAGAATACGTCACAACTTAATCCTCCACTTTTTAGTTACTAAAAAAACCGATCTCACTTACGCGATCGCATACTGGCCTTGAATTAACTCACCGACAAGAAAACCTAACTTCATTGACCGAGTAATGACTTGAGACTCCCCTGACCGATCGACGAGCCAATACGTCTAGCTGAAGTACCCAGCCCTCTGGGGCCGCTAAGTAGCCGCCCTGCTAACGAATTACGCAATTCAAATTCCTTATAGCGGTCTACCGTTATATGCCACTTGAGTACGCCACACATCCACTGCTCTAATTTCTTGACGTATCCGAGCAGTTTCTCGCGGGTACTTGCATCCAACTCGAAATCATCGAAAAGGGCTGGCAGTTCGGTGGCGACGATGTGTTGAAACTGGAGCGCCCTAGAGGTCATCAGGTTATTGACAACTTCAACGGCCTGCGGCAAATCGCAATTGAGGAAATTCTGAACGACCAGCACGCAGTTATGGATTTCACCCTCGAATTCGATTTCTTTCTGATAGGAGAAGATATCATTTGTAAAACAGGCGAAGTCGGCGGCGGAATTATCGAGCGATCGCATCGTTCGGGTACGGTAAATCTCCTGCGGGATCTCGTTGCCCTGAGCTAGTCGCGACAGACTCATGGTCAGATCCGAGCCAAAGGTCTTACGGCGCATCTCAATATAATCTATCGGTTCGGGAATCCGATTTTGGATCTGGTTGGCGAGTTCCCACACCCAGCTGTCAGTCATATCCTGGATTGCACGGCGGAACTCACGCCGAGCATTTGCGGACATCGGGCCAGCTGTGCGAGACCAAATATCTGCCAAGCCTGCTTCCACCGGATTGGTCGGAACCTCGCTGGGGGTGGAGTCATCCAGAGGCATAAACGCCGACAGTCGGGCGTTGAACACTTTCGCACCAGCCATGTTGCGGTTATTCCCGTAGAGTGCCGGGAAGTAATCATCGGCATAGGTTCCCCAAACAAGCCAGCACGCTGTCAGATTCAGCTCAGGGCCAGACCCATTCGGATGGATCAATGCACCGCAAAGGGCTACGTCGGCAACATCAAACTTGTGGTCATCCCAGATGACGGCATCAGGAATCCCAGGTAGTGATTCCAGCATCCCCATCTCGCGCGCCCATTCCTTGGAATGCTTCCGCGCAGCATTCAGATGGGGATTCAAGCTTGTAGTGAAGGGCATGTAAAACTTCGGCAGTGTTACTGGCCCAACAGCCTGGTATGGAACGTGAGTAAAGCTTTTGAACCTTCCCAAACCCAAGGCGGCGTATAACGATTCAATCCGCGCAGCCGATGTGCCTAGCCCTGTGGGGCCTCCCAGAAGTGTGGATGTCGAAGAATTGTCTCCTCCCTTGTTCATGTAACGGCTCGATCGCATGTGCCACTCGTGACCGCCCGATTGCCAGTCCTGGAGTCCTTTGATGTAAAGGAGAACATTCACACGAGCCACTGGGTCTAGTCCGTACTCTTCAAACAGGGGAGGCAACTCAGTAACGGCAGTGTTATCAAACTGGTATAACCGCGAAGTTAAGAGTTCGTTGGTAAGGTTAGCCGCCTCTTGAGTACTGACATTTAAAAAGCGTTCCAAGACCAGCACGCAGTTGGCGTTCTCACCTTCATCTTCCACTTCTCTCTGGTAGGAGAATAAGTCGTTGCGAAGATGCACTCCATCGGCAAATGTGTCTTTGAGGATACGCATTGGTCGAGTCGAGGCGATTTCGGCCGGAATCTCTATAAACACGGCGTGTTCGACGAGATCCGCTGACCACGGAGCGCCGCCAACCTTACGGCGCATCTCGATGTATTCGATGGGGTTGGCGACTCGATCTTGGTTGATATTGGCGAGTTCCCACAGAGACTCTTCTAGGAGGTTCTTGGTACTCTCGAAGAATCGAAGTCGCCAGTCCACAGATTTAGTAAAGGCGGTGCGAGACCACAGGTCAGCCAAGCCGCGCTCTACTGGGTTAGTCGGAACCGAAGGGGTATCAGTGGGATGCACTGGCATAAACGCTGGCAATCGGTCAAGATACTCCTTTGCCCCAGCCATGTCTTGGGTGCGCTTATAGATTTCCAGGAAGTGATCGTCGAAAAAGAACACCCAAACATACCAGTCGGTTATTAGGTCAAGCTCCGCTCCCGGCGCATCTGGATGAGTATAAGAGCAAAGCAAGGCGTAATCGTGGGAGTCAAATGTATGTTCATCCCAGATAACCGAGGTTTGCGCTTCCTCTTCTGAGCCAAGTATCCCCATCTCGTAGGCCCATGCTTTGGAATGGACTCGTGCCGCTTCCAGGTTTGGGTTCAGCCGTGCGGGCCAAGGCGTGTAAAATTCTGGCAGTTCAAAGGGTTGCATGATCTGCGCTAAACCTCCTCTGGGGTCTTCTTGCTATCTTTGTTTCGTGGACGATCTGAGCATCGTTGCAGTTCACAAGTATCATCACTACCCAGCTAGATCCCCACATCTGGTTTGCTTGTGGTGGCTCGTTTCAAGGCGATAATATTAAGATGCTCCTAATCTAAAGAATGAGTTATGTATGTTTTGTTTGAAGTTTCCCATAGCGAAAGATCAAGCATTTGAAAAAGCTGTTTAAGTCATTACTTATTTCCGATGTTGGCAGATAAATTTTTAATACTGGATCGTCGTGTTCTCATAATTTTTCATAGTTGTAAATAAAAAGCAATCCGTACATTAAAGCCGTTAAGCAGATAGTTAAATCAAAAATTGAAGAATTAGGAGACAGTTAAGACAGTTAAGACAGTTAAGACAGTTAAGCAGATAGTTAAATCAAAAATTGAAGAATTAGGAGACAGTTAAGACAGTTAAGCAGATAGTTAAAAGATTTAAGATAGTTATTAAAGAATAATTACTAATTATTAATTTTTGCAAGTAATGTCCATTAAGCCATCACCGTGCCAAAACCGGAAAATTACGCGTTCACCTGAAACCACATCAGGATAAGCATTTGTGGCTTATAGCAATTCAAAAATATTTGCGTATCCTGCGCACCCTCCCTGATGTCTTAGCTACGGTGTACACACAAGTCGAATTACCCCACTTAATCCCCCGATATATTGCTACGGTGTATACAGAAGTCGAATTACCCCCCTTGGAAAGAAGGGAAACCAGAAAATCTAGTTCCCTCCCCAATACATACGGGGAGGGTTAGGGTGGGTAAAACCGTAATTTATCAGTTATTTTAGACTTGTGTATACACGGTAGGACATATTGCGAGAAAACATGAAATTTAGTTTTCTCACGTTCACAAAGGTAGAGAAAAAACTGACGCAAAAACCTTTGTATTCTTTTTTAAAATTGGTATTAGCGATTTCCAAAAAATAAAATACTACTATTTAGAGAGTGGGCCGGAAAGCCCGCTTTCTAGAAGTAGCTCACAATAAATAATTGGATATTTTTTATTTGAAATGTGACTAATATGCCTGTGAAATGCTTATAAGGTTTTAAGACGAATAGCACGAAGAAAAGCCCAAAGGCTTGTGTTGTCTTGTTCCCAGCCTCCAGGCTGGGAATATATTTAAAGTGGGCTTCTGCCTCTTGTCAAGCTACTGGAGGCGGAGCCTCCCAGAATGGGTTCCCTGCCTAGAGGCAGGGAACCAGTCAGAGTAAGGGCTGTATTTTTTCTTAGTGCCATTCGGTTTTAAGACAGCTAATCATCGGAAAATCCCAAAAGGGCTGAAAAAGTTTTCTTCTCCTACTCCTCACTTGCTTTTTCAGGGTAACTGAAAGTTTAGGGTTCAAGCTAGTAGTAAAAAAGTATTGCTGTCACTTTGGCTGAAAGCTAGATACCATTAGATTCGGCGTGTTTACTGCTCGGGAGTGCCAAAATGTCTAAACAGCTGGGTCAAAAAATTGCACCCACACCGATATCAAATGATATCAATGTGGTGGATTTGATCGATCAATACTTCACCGCTTACAATTCAGCGCGGTTGCGGGAAATCTGCCAACTACTGAGTCGCGATGTACTAACGGAAGGTGTCACGGTGGGAGTTAGCCTTTCCGGTGCGATGACGCCAGCAGGATTTGGGGTTTCAGCGCTTGCACCCTTAATTCGCAACGGTTTTATTGACTGGATGATTAGCACTGGTGCAAATCTTTACCACGATATGCACTATGGTTTGGGTTTTGAACTCTTCGCTGGTAATCCATTTTTGGATGATGTGAAACTGCGCCAAGAAGGCACGATCCGCATTTATGACATTATCTTTGGTTACGATGTGCTGCTAGAAACTGATGCGTTCATCCGCAAGATTCTCCAAGGAGAAGCGTTTCAAAAGCGGATGGGAACGGCTGAATTTCACCATTTACTAGGTAAATATGTCCGAGAAGTAGAAAAGCAATTGGGTGTGCAGCATTCCTGCTTGCTAGCTACAGCTTATGAATATGGCGTACCGATTTATACGTCTTCTCCTGGAGATAGCTCAATTGGGATGAATGTGGCGGCTTTAGCATTGGAAGGTTCGCAGTTGGTGATAGATCCATCAATTGACGTGAATGAGACAGCAGCGATCGCATATAATGCCCGTGAATCAGGAGGTAAAAGTGCGGCTGTAATTCTTGGTGGTGGTAGCCCTAAGAACTTTTTGCTACAAACTCAACCGCAACTTCACGAGGTTTTGGGATTAGAAGAACGAGGACACGATTACTTTGTGCAGTTTACCGATGCGCGTCCAGATACAGGCGGTTTGTCTGGAGCAACCCCATCGGAAGCCGTCAGTTGGGGTAAGATTGACCCGGAGGAGTTACCTAATACAATCGTTTGTTATACCGATAGCACGATCGCTTTACCACTAGTGACAGCGTATGTTCTTAACAAATGCCAACCTCGTCCCCTGAAACGTATATACGACAGGCGAGAAGCCATTTTAGATAAACTGCAAAAAGACTATCTAGCAGCCAAAACCCAACCATCAGATCAGGTTCCAGCAGCAGTTGCTGAAAATGCTTCACAGCCAACAGCGACTTATCCCTGTGGTCGGATGATTCCGAATTCTCACTAGGGAATAGGCAGGGGCAGGGGGGCAGAGGAAGCAGGGGGGCAGAGGAGGTAAGGGGAATAACCAATGCCCAATGCCCAATGCCCAATGCCCCTCATTCCTTCCGTCCAATCAACAAATAAGTTGTCATCTTCCCTTTGCTTTTAACTTCAATTTCATCTTGTTTTTCAAATAGAAATTCATCACATAAGTACTTATAAGTATTTTCTGTAACTTGGATTTTACCAGCAATACCTTGGGATTCCATACAGCTAGCGATGTTTAGTGTGTCTTTCCAGGGTTCATAAGTAAACTTATTCGGATCAATTACTCCCCCCACTACCGAACCGCTATGAATGCCGATACGGATGCCGAAATTTTGGTTATTCTCAGTATTAAATAGAGCGATCGCAGTTTGCATATCCAGTGCCATCAGAGCGATCGCTTGAGCATGATCTGGGCGGCGTGTGGATAAGCCGCCAACTACCATATAAGCATCGTTAATGGCCTTGATTCTCTCTAAACCATGTTGTTCGATGAGGCGATCAAAAGCTGAGAAAATTGAGTTGAGTAAGTTCACTAGTTGAATTGCACTCATAGAAGTAGCAATTTCTGCAAAGCCGACGATATCTACAAATAAAACTGTGACATCAGTAAAGTCTTCAGTAATGCTAGCTGGTTGTTCTTTGAGTTCTTTAGAGATTGCACTTGGTAAAATATTCAGCAATAAACGTTCGGTTTCTTTCTGCTGATTACGAAGTGCTTCTTCTGCTGCTATTCGCTGGGTTACATTGCGAAAAATGCCGCGAATCGCAACTGGATGACCTTCAACAAATTTACAATTAATATTACCTTCTAGAAATATTGTTTGACCGTCTTTAGTGACGAATATAGCTGTTACTTGCCCAAGCTTTTCTCCTGATAGCACGCGATAAAATCTTTGCAAGCAGCTTTGTTTAAACTCTGGATGTATAATATCGAAAATACTCATATTCGCAATTTCAGCTTCGCTATATCCCAAAGTTTCTCGCCATGCACGATTGACATACAAAAAACGACCAGATGGGTTGACAGATTGAATCAAGTCATTAGCATTTTCAAATAAATCTCGATATCGTTCTTCACTTTCTACAAGAGCATTTTCTGCTTGTTTGCGTTTGATAAATTGAGCAATTTGGCTACCAATAGAACCCATCATTTGCAATAGGTCTTTATCTTTTGGTAGTAACTCCCGATTAAAGAAAACCATCACTCCTAAGATTTCACTATCGTCTAAAATGGGGAAGCCAAAAGCTGCGTGTAATCCAGCCTCCACAGCAGGTAGCGATCGCCTTTGATCTCCATCTACTGTGATATCTTTAATCCACAAAGGCAAACGTCTGATCCAAATTCTACCAGGTAAGCCAACACTAGGTGTATAAGTAGTTTGCCAGGTGATTGCTTTAAATTCTCGGACAGAAACTAATCGACTTGACCAAATTTCCACACACCTTAGTACTGCATTGAGACTATCTCCTTGTACCGAAGTGCCAATATATTGGCTTGGTGTCCAAAGTTCGCCTAAATCCCATCCCAAGTTTTGACAAATCGACTGCAAAATTTGCGGAATCGCCTGTTTGATGCTCTGTGATTCTGATAATATCCGAGTAATAGAATACTGGGCACTTGTACGCTGTTCCCGGCGTTGCCAAGCAGTAATATCCCGACCAATATAGACAATATCTTCTAGCCCTTCTGTTTTTTTTGGAATCACTGAGCAAGAAAAAGCAATCAACAGTTTTTCTCTAGTTTTCGTTCGACAAACTACTTCTAGATTTTGTGAATTACGTTTTAAAGAAGAATGCTGATAAATAGCTTTAATTAAAATCTGATTGTCATCAATAATTAGTGATATTGGTTGATTTATTAATTCTTCTTCCTGAAAACCAAATAATTGTTGAGCAGCACGATTTACTTTTTTGATTTTTCCTGAATTATTGGTTACTAACAAAGCATCTGCCATTGAAGTAATTACTTGTTCCATGTAATTTCTGTATGAGATTAAAGTACTTGATAGCAGATTCGCTTTTTTTGCTTGCTGTGCTAATTTTTGCTTTAAAATAAACCTATTGGTAACATCTTCAATTAGGACTATTAATTTATTCTCCTGCTGTTCACCGATAATATATATATAGACGATTTAATAATTAAGTACAACCAATGATTATTTTAGCTATTCTTGTAAATGTTTGATTAATATAAGCCTATTTGTCCAAAATCTGCATAAGTTACTATTACTCAGTTTTTTTACTAAATGCTATTTTTTCACATCAATCGAGTATTGTTGAGTAAAAACTACTAATTCGCTGTGGCGGAAGCTTGCCAACCTTTAACAAGTTGTTCAGAGTAACTTATCTGGTTAATTGAGATAGTAGCTAGATTTCCGTCATGCTGTACTAGTACTTTGTCAAGCTAATGCAAGAGGGTTTGTAGTGAGTCAGTGTGGTTTTCTCTACGAGACGCTTCACGTTCGCATAGCATCTCGTAGAGAAGGGAGTTTCCTAGGAGCGACTAACAAACCCATTCGCACAGCATCTCCGTTAGTAGAAGGGTAAGTACTTTAGTCCTTACTACAAACTTGCTTACCCATTAATTTAAACTAAATAAGCTTGATTAATATTTATAATATACTTCTTTTGGAGGATTGACAGTTTAATATAAGATTGATGTTTGACTCAGCTTATACTTAACAGTTGCCTTCATATTTAATTTTAATCCTATGTGGTATTTTACAAAAGGGCGAATTAGATTAATATTGCAACTAAATATTGCTGGAAACACCTTTTATTAGTTTCGCTATCTTGAAAAATGAACTTTCAAGATAGTGCGATCGCCACTAGGAAATTTGAAACCCGTCACTTTGTAAGAGAGTAGCGAATCTGTAGGAAAATCCCGCCACTCTCTTATTCTTCAATTCCATCAATGAAGTTTATGATTCTGCGCTGGCTACGATTTGATTCCAGGCTTTGACTGCTGTCTGTAAATTCTTTGGCAGGTTATTTTGAGAAATATCATTGTACTGAACCGTACCTTCTTGGCTGGTGAGCGTATAGGTGATATAATCAGCAGCACCACTGGGAGCTGGGTAACTCAGATTTCGAAATTTACTAAAGTGAGAACGTTTTAGCGATCGCACAAATTGTTGCACCTGTTGCACAGAAACGCGGCGAACACTACGTTCTGAATCATTGGCATCACCAATCCGCACGCGAATCAGTCGCCCATCTGTGAGTAAAACAGTCTCATAGGTTCTGCCAGCAAAACCCCCACTGGAGATTTGGCGAAATACTATACCTCGATCTAACGGTGGTGGTAACTCGCTAGCTGGAATTTTTATAGGTCCCAGCGTAGTTTCGTTAGTTTTTTGATTCAGTCTGAGTGCGGCACCTGTTTGATTAGTATGATAAACCAAGGTTTGGTCAACTCCGCCGACAACCACCCGCCAGCCTGATACCAAAGCTTGGGTACAGAATTCATCAGCATTAGCTAATTCTAAGCAGCTATCTTTCCAAGTTTGCTGTTGAGCCTCAATGATGGTTAATTGAGAAATTGGCTGTTGCAAACGTCTGGATGCGGCTTGTAAAACCGCATTTTTTACAGATGTAGGTAATTTATTTGGCAGATTGTCTGAGGGAGTGTTTGCCGAAGCTAAACGTAGCGATCGCCCATTATTATTGGTATGATAAACCCAGTTTTCTCTGCCATTAGATACCACAATCCGCCAACCCGGAACTAACGCTTGGGTGCAAATTTCATCAGCTTGAGGTAGTTCTAAGCAACCATTGCGCCAAGTCTGTTGATTGTAGTCAATAATTTGCAGTTGTCTAGTAAAAACTCCCTGTCTGCGCGCTAAATCTTGCAGTACTGCATTAGCTACTGGACGTGGCAAGCGGTTTAGTTTAATATTGTCTTTAACAACTTCATTGCTTGTTTCTAAAGAGAAGTTCGCAGAAGCGCCTGTAGCACTTTTAAGAAGTGTTAAACTGCTACTAACAGACAAAATCCCAGTCAAAATTAAAGCAGTGAAAATTCGTGTTTTATTGATGTTAAAGTAGTTTTTCAGCATGATTTTCATAGTAAAATAAAAAAAATAAATAGTATTCAGCCACTAATAGACAATAAAATATATAATTCTATAACTTCACTATGGGCAATTAGTTTAGTATCTATATTATGAAACAGATATAAAGACAGACGCTGATGCACTGATTGTTTGTTCCTTATATAAATTCTGCTTGAAGAAGAATTCAGGAGTCAGAAAATCAGTGGGGGATACCCTGTGGGATCTTACTACAGACCCGCCACTGATTGAAAACCACTAAATCTTCTCTTTCAGAGACGCTGTTCGCGTTTAATTTAGTGGGGTTTTAAACCCTCTTATTCAGACGCTTGATGACTCGCTACCGCTGCGCTATCCGCCAGTCGTACAGAATTAATTCTGTTAGCGGATAGCTAAGGTTTAGCCCATTCTGACTCCTGACTCCTGAATTCTATTTGATAAATCCATAAAATTTGCCAGCTTGTAAACTACCCGCGCTCCAACATTACCATCCCACTCCGCATCACCGACTTCGCAGATATCAAAGCCAATTATTTTTCTTCCACTATTGACCAATTCTCGGAACAGACAAAAAGTTTGCTCTAATTCCAACCCACCTGGAACAGGAGTACCCGTACTCGGACAGAGTTTTGGATCTAAACCATCTACATCAAAGCTAATATAAACATACTCAGGTAAATGACTGATCATTTCTCGGCATAAATCAATCCAAGTTGTGCCAGAGTAAAGCTTTTGCTTAATAGCCGGATCGTAATAAGCAATAATGCGACTATCAGATTGGTCAATCATTTGCACTTCATCATGACTAATATCACGCAAACCTACCTGTACTAACTTAGAAATTTGCGGTATTTTCATCGCATTAAACATAATCGACGCATGGGAAAATTCAAATCCCTCATAAGCATCGCGTAAATCTGCGTGGGCATCAATGTGCAAAATGCCATAGTTTGAGTATTTAGCTGCTAATGCTTGGAAATAACCTAAAGGCGAACTGTGATCTCCACCAATGACTGCAACTCGCTTACCATTATTAATTGCTGCCTGACAATTTTCAAACAGCCATTGATTCACCTGTTGACCAGCCTGATTAATTTCTGTCAAGACAGGTGTTAAATCTGGTGTATCTGAGAGTTGTTTACCTTGGGCTAATCGCTCGATAATTTTTGCTGCTAAGGTGCGGTAATATGTGTTTTTCTCTAAAATACCTTGGGGAATTTCTTCCATAAAAATTCCCTGCTTCCAACCATCAGGGTTATCAAAATCGAACAAATCTAATTGAGTCGAAGCATCTAGAATTCGCTGTGGGCCATTAGCAGTGCCAGCACCATAGGAAACAGTGACTTCCCACGGTACACCAAAGACAATCAAGTTTGCAGACTCATAATCGCAGGGCAAACCTAAGAGGTTGCCATTGATTTCACCTACGCCGCTGGGATTGTAGTCTTTTAATTGATTACTCATTGAGTATCTTCTAGATTTACGTGGATAGACAGCACGCCGCCTAGTGGACATCTGCATTGTAATCAAAATTTTTCACAGACAGTAAACTGCTTCAAAGGATGAACAGGAAAAAACCATGAGTATACATATCGCTTCAGCATAGTTTATAGGGTACAGAGGATAGTTTTTGTTTCCTGTGCCTTGTTAACTCCCTACTCAACCCGCTTAACTTTAAATCCTCGCAACCCTTCTGGTACTTCATACTCAACCACAACATCTTTAACTACAGCAGCTGGTGGTCCAGAGTGACACCAGCGAACCATGTCATCTACAACCTCTCGTGCCCCTTCAAAAACTGCCTCGACTCGATTATCGGGGAGATTCCGCACCCAACCGGTTAATCCCAACTGGCTAGCTGTATCGACAGTGGAATAGCGATAGCCGACTCCTTGGACTCGGCCAGAAATGAATACATGGGCGCGGATAATCTTTGGCAGTGCTGTGGAATTCTGCATAGACTGGTCTAATCTTTACGATTTCCAGTCTACCTAGTTTGTGTATACACAATCTGTTTTTAACTCCAATTAGCGAAATTAATTTCAGTCTTTCTTAATACCTACTAGTTTTTGTTTATCTCCAGCGCTTTTCAAGTAATTAAACTACCCTACTCTCCATTTAAGTTCTAGTCTAAATACCTAAAAACTGCTGTAATTTAATCAGTAGTAAGTTTTCCACTTGGAATTTTAAATTGTTTATGTCTAACCTGCCACCACTTAATACAGAAACAATTTGGGCAATTCTTAACGATAAACTTGATGATGCCACAGTCAACCAGTTGCTATGGCATTATTTAGGCTATCGCTATGACTCATCAATTGCACAATGGGACACTAGCCAAGTTGCACCAGAATGGCAGGGTGAGTACCCACAACCACCAGATTTCATTGAATCTCGCCCCGCAACTGTCAAGCTGACTCGTTCTATTCCTGCTGAAAATAAACAAATGCTAAAAGAAAAGCTGGGTTTCAAAGGTTACAAGATTGGGGAATTTGGACCTCGGCAAACTCGCAGGGCAACAGCTGCGAATTGGTTGTTAAGTTATCTGCAACAAACTAACAATAAAAAAGAGTAATCTTACAGTAGATATTTGGTAAAAAACATCCTATTCCTTTCACCAAATATCTAGTTATTTGAATATTACAAAAACTATTGTTTGATTGAAAAATTGTTTGCAGTTAGATGCTATTTTTTAAAATTATTAGTTTTATATACCATGTGTACAATGTAGTGAATCCCTATCTTAGTGAATAACTAAATACTAGAAACAGTCAAAAATAAAAAAATACAATTAAGTTTTATAAAATAATTACAAATTATTCCTGAAGATAGAAGCACTCGCTATTTAATTATTTCTCTAGAGCTATTTGCAAATTCAATTGAGCATCAGAGAATATTTCTATCAACCCTTGATATTACAAACACGTTCTATGGCAAAGCCAATTGAATTTAATTTATTTGCACCTTACAACAAAGGAGCCGCATTAATTGGTTCTTTTTCTGATTGGCAAGAAATTCCAATGGAAAGAGGTGATGATGGTTATTTTCGCACAAGTGTTGAATTAGAAGATGGCGTTTATAAATATAAATTCCGCGTTCAGTCAAATTCATGGTTTTTTGAACCAGAACAATGGGTTGATGTTACAGACCCTTATGCAACTGACATAGATGAACAAAGTGGAAAAGATGATGGCGTTATCCGAATCAAAGATGGGAAAAGGATTACTGATACTTATGTTTGGCAACATGATGATAAACCTTTACCTGCTGACCACGAATTAGTAATTTATGAATTGCACGTTGGTGACTTTTCTGGTGGCGAGGACGATCCTTATGCACGAGGTAAATACAAACACGCCATTGAAAAGTTAGATTATTTGTGTGAACTGGGAGTCAATGCTATTGAGTTGATGCCACTTAAAGAATATCCTGGTGATTATAGTTGGGGCTATAATCCGCGCCACTTTTTTGCAACAGAATCAAGTTATGGTTCTACGGCTGAATTAAAAAAATTGATTGATGAGTGTCACGGCAAAGGTATTCGTGTAATTCTTGACGGTATTTATAACCACTCAGAAGCATCTGCTCCCTTAACACAAATTGACCACGATTATTGGTATCATCACGAACCTCGTGACCCTGATAATAATTGGGGGCCTGAGTTTAATTACGAACATTATGATGAAAAATTAGATATTAAGCCAGCCTGGAAATTTACTGGTGAGGCAATCCGTTTTTGGATATCAGAATATCATCTTGATGGTATTCGCTATGATGCGGCGCGGCAAATTGCTAACTACGACTTCATGCACTGGATTGTTCAGGAAGCTAAAAAAACTGCTAGCATGAAGCCTTTTTACAACGTTGCCGAACATATTCCTGAAACTCCCAGCATTACCAATGTCGATGGGCCAATGGATGCTTGCTGGCATGACAGTTTTTATCACTGTATTCTAGAACACATTTGCGGTGATACATTTGATTTAGAGCGTCTCAAAGATGTCATTGACTGCAAGCGCCAAGGCTTTTTGGGTGCCACCAATGTGGTAAATTACCTCACTAACCACGACCATAATCATGTCATGGTTGAACTGGGGAACCGTGAGATTTTTGACGAAGAAGCCTTTAGGCGGGTTAAATTAGGAGTAGCCATCCTAATGACTGCTGTTGGTGTGCCTTTGATTTGGATGGGAGAAGAATTTGGCGAGTATAAACCCAAACAACCTGAATCATCCAAAATTGATTGGACGCTGTTAAGTAATGATTTAAATCGTAGTTTATTTGATTCATACAAAGGCTTAACCAACCTGCGTAAAAGTAATCATGCTCTCTACACGGAAAATATTGATTTTATCCACGAAAATGCAGAGGCAAAAGTATTAGCTTATACTCGTTGGAATGATGAAGGTTCTCGTGTAGTTGTAATTGCAAATTTCTCAGGAGATTTTCTAGCTGGCTATCATGTTCCTAACTTTCCTAGCGCTGGTACATGGCACGAGTGGACAGGCAATTATGATGTCGAATCTGGTGATGATGGGATCATCACAGACTTGGGGCCATACGAAGCGAAAGTGTTTGTATGGCAGTGATTATATACACTCCCACTGAATCAGTAGTCTAATAGCAAAGAAAAGGGGAAAAGATATTTCCCCTTTTCAGTTATTATCTTAGTTCAGATACAGTTTAATTAGAAATTTGTCAAGTAAAAAATAAGCTATTTTAAAATTTCATAGGTTTGTGTTACACTTCTGAGTTGAAGTGCGTATATAAAATTGCCAGAGCATCCCCATGCACAACAAATTATTTAATAGTAATATCGACAACGCTAACATTGAGAACGATCGCATTTTATTAACTCCCAATGAAGTAAAGTCAAAATTACCTTTGACACAATTAGCCGAACAAAGAGTTTTAGCATATAGACAGGAAATAGAAGATATCCTGGATTTTCAGGATCGTAGGAAATTTATAGTAGTTGGCCCATGCTCAATCCACGACCCAAAAGCAGCGCTCGAATATTCTGAGAGATTGAAAATATTGGCCGAGCAAGTTAAGGATAACTTGCTATTAATTATGCGAGTATATTTTGAAAAACCAAGAACAACTGTAGGCTGGAAAGGTTTAATTAACGATCCAGATATGGATGATTCTTTCCATGTAGAGAAAGGTTTATTAATTGCACGGGAGCTACTATTAAAAATTACAGAGTTGGGATTACCTGCTGGCACAGAAGCACTAGACCCAATCATCCCTCAATACATTAGTGAACTAATTACATGGTCTGCCATTGGCGCACGCACAACTGAATCACAAACTCACCGCGAAATGGCAAGTGGACTTTCGATGCCTGTGGGTTTTAAAAACGGTACTGATGGCAATATTCAAGTAGCTTTGAATGCCCTACAATCAGCTGGAAACCCGCATAATTTTCTGGGAATTAATCAAAACGGACAGGTCAGCGTCTTTCAAACTAAAGGTAATGGGTACGGTCACGTAATTTTAAGGGGTGGTAGTCAACCCAACTTTGATCCAGCAAATGTCAAACTGGTAGAAGAGAAATTAAAACAGGCAAATTTACCACCGAGAATTGTGATCGATTGTAGCCACGGCAATACTAATAAAGATTACAAATTACAAGGTGCTGTCTTAGAAAATATTATTCAGCAAATAGTTGATGGTAATACATCAATTGTTGGCATGATGCTGGAATCGCATTTGTATGAGGGTAGTCAACCAATTACAGGTAAACAAGAAGAATTAAAATATGGTGTTTCTGTAACTGACAAATGTATTAGCTGGGAAGAAACTGAAAAAATTATTTTGGCTGCTCACGAAAAACTTAAATGAGTAGTCAGAAGTCAGAAGTCAGAATTCAGAATGTAATGAATGGGAGCATCCCGTTTTGGCAGATCGCCGGCGCACGCTACGCGAAGATGAAGTTAAGTATGGGGCTATAACAAACTTTCGTCCACCTGCGCGGACTCTATAAAACCCAAAGCAGGCGGGTTTAGTCTGTATAGCCGCGATTTCCAATCGCCCAGTGTTTCTTCCAAAAGTGGATGCTCCCTAATGAATGGGGGATTTAGAGGATGTTTGTCAAGTCTGAAAGTATACTAAAAACCCCGTTTTCATTCCTCTCACTGTTTCGGCTACAGTCAGAAAATGGAGATAAATCTAATGTTTTCTGCTTTTTCCTAATGTACAACTTTAGGCTTGCCAAGCCACTACTGGCGTGACACAGCTAAAATGTTGCAAAAAAATTTGTAGGTTGGATTGAGCAACGCGAAACCCAACCTACATTTCATACATCATTTTAAGCTTGCCACGCCACTACAAAACTAATGACCTGGAAAAACGCCCAAGTGGTGGCAATAAATTTTATCTGTCGAGAGAAAAGTTTTAGATTTGCAGCGTCAGCTTCTTGCAGGGTATGAGAGTTCAGTGGCCCCAAATCAGTAGCAGTCGAATCCCCAACAGAAGATCTACCTCCTGCCATCTTTAACCTTTAAGATATACCCAAGATAGATGCAATAGGATCTAAGATGTGCTAATTACTCAATACTACCAACTGTAGGATTGAAAATTAGTATTTTTCTACATAAAATTAAAAATCTAAAATTAAAAATTGGTAACACTGATGGTTAGGAGTGTTAGAGTTTCAAGAAATTCACCGAAACTTTTCAGCGGGTATTCATGCTGAAGAAACTACAGAAAAAGCAAATTTCGATAATTGCGGGTGCGGCACTGTTTGCCTTTTTAGCTGGGGCAATGGTATCAGCACCTCAGATTGGCAAGTCTCTGGGGAAATGGCTCAAACTGAGTCAAAATCAAACAGAGCAAACATCAGAGGGTAGCATTGCTCAATCAGCCGTCTTTCCACTGATATCACAATCTCTACCAGAACGGGCGGCAAAACTAGCAGCGATCGCTCAAGAATCGCGATCGCCCGATCGAAATCGCGCTCGTTATCTTTTGGCGAGTGATTATATTGAAAGAACTCAAGGGCAAAAAGCTCTAGTTTTACTCCAAGGACTAGAGAAAGACTATCCCATCCTCGCGCCCTACATTTTGCTCAAACAAGCTCAGGCAGAGGATATGCTGGGCGAGGACGGCAAAGCCTCGGATCTCAGGCAAAGGGTGCTGAAACAGTATCCCAAAGAAGCGGCCAGTGTGAAAGCGCTATATCTGATTGCTCAACCAAAGCAACAAGAAACTGCGATCGCTCAATTTCCTACCAATCCTCTAACTTGGGAAATTATCCGCAAACGCTTGCAAGAAAATCCCAATCAGCCACAATTACAATTGATTTTGGCTAAGTATGCCTACGATCAACCAGGCATAGTGGGCGTTTTGGATCAGCTAGTAAAACAGACTACCCTCAAACCTGAAGACTGGGAACTCATTGGTACAAGCTATTGGGAAAATAGTCAATTTCCCAAAGCAGCTAATGCTTATGCCAAAGCACCCAAAACATCGCGCAATCTCTACCGTACTGCACGCGGGTTACAGGTGGGAGGCAAAGATAAAGAAAAAGCGATCGCCACCTATAAACAATTAGTGCAGCAATTTCCCAATAGTGAGGAAGCTGGTACGGCACTACTGCGGTTAGCAGAAACCGCAAAAACACCTCAAGACGGCTTACCGTATCTTGAGCAGGTAATTAGTAAATTTCCCAAACAAGCTGGTACTGCACTGGCACAAAAAGCCAAAATCCAAACTCTCAAGGATCAAAAGTCAGCTAGCGCGGCGTGGCAATTACTCATAGGTAAATACGGTAACTCTGACGAAGCCGCAGAGTACCGCTGGAAAATCGCCCAAGATAAAGCCAATGCTAAAGATTACGTCGGTGCTTGGCAATGGGCAGAACCAATCGTCACTAATAACCCCAATAGTATTTTGGCTCCAAGAGCGGGCTTTTGGGTAGGTAAATGGGCGGCTGCAATGGGGAAACAGCAAGAATCTAAAACTGCTTATGAGTATGTGATTAGTCAGTTTCCCTACTCTTACTATGCATGGCGAGCCGCGACAATGTTGGGGCTAAATGTTGGCAACTTTGACAACGTGCGCGTTATGAACCCAGAAGTAATCGCACCCCAGCGTCCAGTACCGCCTGCTGGTTCTGAAACTTTCAAAGAATTGTATCTGCTAGGTCAAGACCGCGATGCCTGGTTACAATGGCAAACAGAATTTCAGAACAAAATTCAGCCAACGGTAGCAGAGCAATTTACTGAAGGGTTGATGCGGCAGGCTAAAGGAGAAAATCTCATCGGAATTGATGAAATTTCTAAATTAGAAGACCGGGAAATACCAGCCGAACTTGCCCAATATCAGATTCTGAGTAAACAAATTACCTACTGGCAAGCGCGTTATCCATTTCCTTATCAGCGAGAGATTGAAAAGTGGTCTATTGACCGTAAACTTAATCCTCTGCTAGTAACTGCTTTGATGCGTCAAGAGTCCCGGTTTGAACCAAAAATCAAATCTGTCGCTGAAGCTACTGGTTTAATGCAGGTGTTGCCGAGTACAGCTAAATGGATCGCCCCACAAATCAAGGTGGATTTCAAAACAATAAACTTAGAAAATCCCAACGATAACATCATGCTGGGTACATGGTATTTGGGTCATACCCATGATCAATATAACAATAACTCTTTGCTGGCGATCGCTAGTTACAATGCTGGTCCCGGCAATGTCTCCAAATGGTTGCAAACTTTAACTACAAAAGATCCAGATGAGTTTGTTGAACAAATTCCCTTTGATGAAACTAAAAACTATGTGCGGCAAGTATTTGGCAACTACTGGAATTATCTAAGGCTTTACAACCCTGAGATTTCTGGCATAGTGACAAAATATTCTGTTCAACACCCACAGCTACCGGCGCGATAAAGTTAAAAAGTTACAGCTATTTTCAGGTAAATAGACCACGCGCTAGGGGCGCAATGCCTTGCGCCCCTACTGGAAATTGTGCTGGAAATGGGGTTAGGAAACACACTTTTTGCAGAGGCGATCGCTAATAGGTTGAGTTTATTTCACGTGTAGGCGTTAATATATCTTAATGTATTTAGTATTGCTTTTTAGCGCCCCAATGGAGTTAACTTCAAAAGAATTTAAATCAGAACTGATATTAGAAGCCCAAGCCTGCCTGCAATTAGCAGTTCCCTTGGTAATTACTCAAATATTAGAAGCGGGCATTCCTTTATTGGATGGGGTGATGATGGGTTTACTTAACAGCCAAGCTTTAGCTGCGGGTGCTTTAGGTGCTGTTACCTTTTCTACCCTAGCTTCCGTTTGTCGTTCTGTTCTTTCATCTGCGGGTGTCAGCGTCGCCAATGCTTTTGGTGCAGGAAAGATAGACCAAGTGAGCCGTGCTACCGGTCAAGGAATTTGGTTAGCCGTGACGATGTGCTTACCTGTGATGTTTATCATTTGGCACTTTGACTATATCCTGCTGCTGACTGGTCAAGAAGAAAGCAATGTGTTATTAGCTCAAACATATTTGCGGTCTATTGTTTGGGGTTTTCCGGCTGTACTCGGTTTTTGTATCTTAAAAGAAGTTAGCTCTGCCCTAAATCGCCCCCAATTCTTAACAGTAATTACGGTAGCTGGACTATTATTAAATGGGATTGCTAATTATGTGTTGATGTTTGGCAAATTTGGTTTACCAGCCCTTGGTTTAGCTGGTATCGGTTGGGGAAGCACACTCATTTTTTGGCTAAATTTTATCGCTGCCGCCAGTTGGATTTGCTTTGATAACTACTTTAAAGACTATCAGCTTGATTGTGCTTTGCATCAGTTTGATAAAGATATGTTTATAGATATCTTCCAAACTGGGTGGTTTTTGGGCTTGCAGTATGGGGCAGAAATTGGAGTATTCACTGCCACTGCTTTAATGATGGGGTGGTTTGGAACAGAGACGTTAGCAGCCCATGAAATTACCGTCGAGACAGAAAGTTTTGTCGAAACAGTGTCTATAGGTATTTCCTATGCCGTCACGATGAGAGTAGGACAGTTGAGGGGACAAAATGATCTCAAGGGTGCAAGCAGAGCGGGATTAGTCTGCATTGCGCTTGTTACTCCTATTGTGAGTATTGTGGCACTAATTTTTTGGCTGTTTCCCAACTATATTGTGGCAATGTATTTGGACACCAGTAATCTAGATAATATCGAGATAGTTAAAACGGCAACTTCTTTCCTCGCTGCGGGGGCAATAGTCCAAATATTTTATTCTATTCAGACTATTGCTGCTGGTGCTTTAATCGGGTTGAAAGACACCAAAGTGCCAGTGTTAATTACTATGTTCGCTTACTGGGTAGTAGGTCTAGGTGGTGGCTCTCTGATGGCATTCACTTTCGGCTGGGGTGCTATAGGTTTATGGTTGGGTTTAGTACTAGGGCTACTTATGGGTGCAATGCTTTTAACTGGGCGTTTTTATCTTTTGACTTCTGAGATTGAGTCTGTTTGACTAAAGAATGTAGAGAGGCAAGGGATAAGAAGTATAATTTATTACACAACTTTCGGAAATAAAGCATAGAAGTAAGTGAGATAGGTAACTCAAATGCTGAAAAATGAGTACCTCAAGCAGTGGCCGCGCATTGTATCAAAAATGCCCACTTCTCATTACTTTCTCATTACTATTGAGGAGGTCTAAGTCTATCCCGCCAAGATGGTGGTGACGATGAAGAACCTGAAGAACCTGAACTATTTGCAGGAGACGACTCTCGCCGACTTCTTCTCGGCGGGGGTGAATCAGATTCTACTCTTCTAGAACGTCGCCGTGGAGTAGATGATTCTGAGGAGGAGTTACTAGAACTTGATTCGCTGCGATCGCGCCTTCTGCGTTTTGGGGTATAATCGCTCGATTGCTGTTCTTCTTGAGAATAGCTTCTTCTGCTTCTACGTCTGCGAGATGAACCACTCTCATCAGAATTTCTCGCGCTTTCCCCTTCTGAGTCATCATCATTAGAGGCAATAGAACGATTCAGCACTTGTTTGGGCTTGATAGACTGGGCTTTGATAGTGCCTTTGCGACCGTCTAACTTGGGTCGCTTGGGAAACTTTTCTACAGGCATCCCCTCTACAGCTTTTTCCATAAATTCGTGCCAAGTGTAAGCGGCACTACTACTACTGCCATAAGTGGGGCGGTTGTCATCGTTACCTAGCCATACCCCTGTCACCATCTGAGGAATGTAGCCAATAAACCATAAATCGCGGGCTTCGTCGGAGGTGCCGGTTTTGCCTGCAACTTGTCTATTATCTAATTGGGCAGCACCGCCAGTTCCGGCTTCGACGACGTTGCGTAGCATCCAAGTCATGATGGCGGCACTGTCAGCATCAAGGGCGCGTTTTGACTTGAAATTAGCTGACCAGATGACTTTACCTTGGCGGTTGAGGATACGGGTAATACCATGAGGTTCTGCGTGCAATCCCTGAGTTGCAAAACTGCCATAAGCGCTAGTCAACTCTAGCAGATTGACTTCATTTGAGCCAAGAGCCAAGGAGTAAGTGGGCTTGAGTTCAGATTTTATTCCCATCTCATGAGCAAGTTTAATGGTTGGTGTAAATCCCACATCAATCAACACCTTGACCGCAACAATATTAACAGAGCGAGTGAGGGCATCTCGGATGTTCATTGAACCCCGGAAGTTTTCACTATAGTTTTTCGGTTCATAGCCGTCTACGACAAAGGGCGCATCCTCGTAGCTATCGTAGGGGCTTTTGCCGGTAGCGATCGCAGTGGCATATACAAACCCTTTAAATGTCGATCCTGGCTGCCGTTGTGCTTGGGTAACTCGATTAAACTGGTTTTTACCAAAGTCTTTTCCCCCAACCATTGCCTTAATTTCACCGTTGCGGGGGTCTATGGCCACCATTGCCGCTTGCTTAAAGTTTTCCCAGCGTCCTTGATTTCGCAATGTTTTCGCAACTGCCTCTTCTGCCACTTTCTGCCAACTTGGGTTGAGGGTGGTTTCTACTAGTAAACCCCCACTTTTTAGCACATTAGCAGAAACATACTTGGGCAATTCTTTTTGGATGTAGCTGGTAAAGTAGGGTGATTCTACTTGGACTCGTTTGGGTGAACTGCTTTTGAGGGTTAATGGCTCCTGAACGGCTGCTTGCCTTTGCTCTGGTGTAATTACTTTATCTTCCTGCATCCGTAGCAATACCAAGTCCCGCCGTCGTTTTGCCGCTTCGGGATTTTTGTCTGGGGCGTATAAGCTCGGAGCAGGAGCTAATCCCGCAATCGTTGCCATTTGGGCGAGGGAAAGTTGATCTGGCGACTTACTAAAGTATACCCAGGCGGCATCTGCCACACCATAAGCTCCAGATCCCAAATAAACCAGATTCAGGTAACGCTCTAGAATCTGATCTTTGGTTAATTCTTGCTCCATTTTTTGGGCTAGGCGGACTTCCTTGAGTTTGCGCCAGATTGTCTGCTCTTGTTTTAAAAATAGAATCCGCGTTAGCTGTTGAGTGATGGTGCTACCACCTTCTACCACACCTTGCGATCGCAAATTATTCAAACCCGCTCTGACAATCCCTTGCGGATCAACTCCGTTGTGTTGCCTAAATCTTCTATCTTCTGAGGCAATGAAAGCTTTTTTTAAATTATCTGGTATTTGTTCTAGCTTTAGCTGTTCTCTGGTCGCTTCACCTTGTTGTTGTAATATGCTGCCATCAGCAGCTTTAATGGTCAGTGTTTGCTCTCGAAACACAGCATTCAGCTCGGACTGATCTGGCAAAGTCCGATCTATTAAACTGATGCCGTAGATCGAGGCAGCTATCCCACCACTAACACCTAAACCTGCCCAAAACCAGAAGCGGCGATAGAGTGGTTTAGTGCCAGTTGCCCGATTGACCCTCATTTTAGATGGTAAAATTTTCATTTTGCTCAGTAACTGCCTCGTCTGCGCCAGATGTGTTGGTGGTAAGCTCTCATTCGTTCCTCCTTGTCCAGAGTCACTCAAATTAGTTGGTCTTCGCTTGAACCAGGAGGTAAGCTTCCCCACGTCAGTTCCTCGCTCAAAGTAGTAAGCAGCAATTATATAACCACTATCAATCAACTTTGGGGTTATAGCACTACCATTGTGTTAGTATAATATCCTATAAATAATTAACTGAATTCACCATAAAATAATGTTTTTTAAATTTGGTTAATTTAGTTTTGTAAAAAAGCTTTAATTTCGATAAATACTGGGAATATAAAAGCTATTGACAAGCATCCGCAAAGACAGCCCGAAAACGGCTTATTTTAGGAAAGTATGATGCCTACACCGGGCTACGACGAAGCATTAAGACGAAGCGCCGTTGCTCTTGGTAGTAATATCGGCGATTCCCAGACAATTTTAGAAGCAGCTATAGAGACTTTAGCCCAAACACCAGGTATTGTTTTAGAAGCCAGATCCCATTGGTATCAAACCAAAGCTGTCGGGCCACCACAGCCAGATTACCTCAATGGCTGCGTCACCTTGCAGGTAGAAATACTCCCCCAGCAGTTATTAGAAATTTTGTTAGGAATTGAACAACAATTTGGGCGTGTGCGTCAGGAACGCTGGGGGCCACGAATTCTAGACTTGGATTTGTTATTATATGATGACATTACTTTGGATACACTAAATCTCCAGATTCCCCATCCACGAATGCGGGATCGGGCCTTTGTATTAGTCCCACTGGCAGAAATTGCCCCAGATTGGATAGAACCAGTTTCCGGGTGTGTTATTAAAGAGCTGCTGAAAGAGGTAGACTGTTCTGATGTACATTTATGGATGGACAATTAAAAACACCATCCTTAAAACCAGAAGAACACTGATTTTTCCTCTGTATTCACAGATAATCAGATTTTACTATGCCATTAGGTAGAGAATTACCACAACTGCTGAGACAACGCCTGTTTCATAAAGGACGCAAGTTTGATTTTGAAGTTAATCGCTTGCGTTTACCGAATAAATCGGAAGGAGAATGGGAATGTATTCGTCACCCTGGCGGTGCTCTAGCTGTGCCAGTGACAGCGGAAGGTAAACTTATACTGGTGCGCCAGTACCGTTTTGCGATTCAGGGACGGATATTAGAATTTCCGGCGGGGACATTGGAAGGAAATGAACAGCCTTTAGAAACAATACAGCGTGAAATTGCCGAAGAAACTGGCTATAGTGCCCATAAATGGGATAAATTAGGCGAATTTTTCCTAGCTCCTGGCTATTCTGATGAAATTATCTATGCTTTTCTGGCGCGAGATTTAGAAAAGCTGGAGACACCACCACCACAAGATGGAGACGAGGATATCGAAACTGTGTTTATGACTCCTGAAGAATTAGAAAAAGCTATTCTGGAGGGAGAGCCAGTAGATGCAAAATCAGTTTCTAGCTTTTTTCTGGCGCGTCCGTTTTTAGTTTAATACCCTTATGCTGCTAGAGTTAGCGATCGCAGATGCCTACGGTGCAGGCTTTGAATATGCAGACGAGATGATCGCTAACAACGATTTGAGTCAATATGTTCAACATCCGCGTTTTCGACTCAATCCTGGCAGCTACACCGATGATACTCAGATGAGTATTGCCATTGCGGAAGTGATTGTCGCTCAAGCACCGTGGACGGCAGAAGTTTTAGCCGATAGCTTTGTTACAGCCTTCAAACGCGATGAGAGAGAAGGTTATTCCCGAAGCTTTTACCATTTTCTGGGAGAAATTCAGGATGGGGAAGAGTTTTTAACGAAAATTAACCCTGATAGTGACAAAAGCGGGGGAGCAATGCGTGCAGCACCCATTGGCATCTATACCCACACCAGAAAAAGTGATTGAGGCAGCAACAATTCAAGCGGCAATTACCCACAATACAACCGATGGGATCAATGCTGCCGTTGCGGCTGCCTTAATGTCGCATTATTTTATCTATCGACTGGGAGCAAAACGCAAATTAGGACGGTTTCTCGAAGGTTATGTATTTGGAGAGTGGAATAAACCGTGGGAAGGTAAAGTCAAGTCCAAAGGCTGGATGAGTGTCAGAGCAGCGATTACTGCGGTGATGCGAAATGACAGTATGAGCGAACTTTTACAAGATTGTATCGCTTTTACTGGGGATGTAGATACAGTAGCGGCGATCGCTTTGGCTGCTGGTTCTTGTAGCGAGGAAATTACTCAAGACATTCCTAATCATCTTGTCACAGGGTTAGAGAATGGAGCTTACGGTAGAGATTACCTCATCGAACTGGATAAGCAGTTAATGAGTTTGGTGGGTAAAAAGATTGGCTAAATCTAATACATCAGAGTAGCACTAGTAATCTTAGTTTTCTAATTTTGGAGCGAGTTGAGTTCAGATGCTCAAAAGGCTAGATTTTAGTGTTTAATTTTAAGTTAGATAATCGAAAGCATATTTCAAGCCAAATTGATGAATCATACTCTAGCTTCTACTTTAGGAGAACTACAAACAAAAATATATTGGCTACATGATGCTGAAAAATTTACTGAATTGGCAGAAGCAGCAACTGAAATATATATTAAACTTGGATATGACCAACAAAAAGCAGAAAATCTTGGTCGTTTAATTAGTGAAGCTTATCAGTTATCTGATGATGCTGATTTATCATACAAGGCTGGAGAAATTGAAAAAGAAAGAAAATTTTATAATCAAGTAAAAAATAAATTTATAGAGATTGAGGCTATATTAGGTCTACAAAAAAATATAGCTGAACATCAAACAAAATGGTGGATACATTTTCGCCATAGACAGAAACTTCAAGTTATATATCACCTCTTTTTGCAACATTTAAAACCTTTGGGTTTAAGTTATTTATTTATAGCTCTACAACTAACATATTATATGTTAAATATCGGCAAAGGTCATAATTTGCGCGATATAGAAATAACTCAAAAAAATGCTACAAAATATTGGATACAATTATTGAAATGTAATGTTACCAAATATCCATATTTAGGTTAATTTGGTGTTTTGTAAAATATTTAAAGAAGCAACGCATAATATCTCGTAGAGAAAGTGATTTGATAAATTAAGCTTTTTAGTGAATTGCGCGTAAATCGTGGTTTTGTTTGTATCGTTGCAGTTGACAATCACCTTTTTAAGGTTCTTATACCAATTCTGTATGAAGATGCGCCAAACTATATGAGGAACGAACCGCAAAGGGCGCATACTCCTACGAAGAAGCAAGCTACGCGCAGCGTCTCGTAAGAGTTGGACACAAAGAAGAAAGAAAATTTGGCGCAGCCTCACAAAGAAATGGTATTACTCATTCCCTACGTAGTCAATCAAGCTGAAAATTACTGTAATCTTCAAAGACTCAGCTAGTTTTAGTGTCAAATAGCTATTTGTTTAGTATTTAGCCGTCCTTCTATATTTGCAGATATATATCGAGATAAACACTCTTATAGATAGAAACATATATTTCTTATATAGCCTAGTTTAAATATCAATTTATACCTTGTGTTCTTTCAAAAAAAGCTCCATGATTGAGAAAGCCCATATTTATAGGTTGATTAGTTAATAATGATGCCAATATACTTCATAAATATTTCCGGTTCATAACAAGAAAATATCTGATATTTATCTCAAATTCACTTAGGTTGGAGTTTGATTAACTCATGCTAGAAGGATGGATTCAAATTATATTAACGCTACTAATTGTAGTAGCAATTACTCCTGTTTTTGGGCGTTATATGGCGCGTGTCTACCTAGAACAAAGTACTTTTCTCGACCCAATTTTGAATCCCATTGAGCGAGTGCTTTATTCTTTGGTTGGCGTTAAAACCAAAGAAAATATGACCGGCTGGCAATATGGGCGGGCAATCCTATACAGCAATGTAGCAATGGGGTTGCTGATTTTCTTGATTATTATGAATCAAGGATGGCTGCCATTAAACCCAACTAAGATAGATGCCCCTACTTGGGATACAGTGCTGCATACGACTATTTCTTTTATTACTAACACCAACCAGCAGCACTATTCTGGTGAAACCTACATGAGCTATGGCAGCCAAATGTGGGGACTTGGCTATCACATGTTTACCTCTGCTGCCACTGGTTTAGCAGTGGGAATTGCCTTTATTCGCGGATTGACGGGGAGATCGTTAGGCAACTTTTATGTAGATTTAATTCGCTCGATTACGCGAATTTTGCTGCCTATTTGTATTGTGGGTGCGATCGCCTTAATGGCAGCTGGCGTTCCCGAAACACTGGCGGGTGCAGTTGTATTCCCTACTTTAGAAAATCCGAATATTAGTCAAGCGATCGCTCGTGGCCCTGTTGCCCATTTTGAAATTATCAAGCAATTAGGAGAAAATGGCGGCGGTTTTTTCGCCATCAACTCCGCACACCCCTTTGAAAATCCCAACGGATTTTCTAACTTGATTCAGATTGTCGCCATGCTTTCGATTCCTACTTCCCTAATCTACACTTATGGGTTGTTTGCGAATAACACCAAACAAGCTTGGTTAGTCTACGGTATGGTAGGCGTTCTCTATTTAGTATTTATCATCGTCACTGCCATTGGTGAATACAACGGCAATCCGGCTGTGAATGCACTGCTGGGTAGTCAGCAACCGAACTTGGAGGGAAAAGAAGTCCGGTTTGGTTGGGCACAATCTGCATTATTTGCAACGAGTACAACTGGTACTATGTGCGGTGCAGTCAACAGTTTACACGACTCCTTCATGCCCAACGGCGGTTTTATTACCCTTTCCAATATGTTCCTGCAAATTATTTGGGGTGGACAGGGTACAGGAACCGCTTATCTATTTGCTTACCTGATTTTGGCTGTGTTCGCCACAGGGTTGATGGTGGGACGCACACCCGAATTTCTCGGACGCAAAATTGAGAAGCGCGAGGTTGTCCTTGCTAGTTTCCTGATTTTGCTAGTTCACCCGATCGCAATTATGATTCCCGCAGGTATTGCCTTGGCATTTCCCGATCAGCTATCAGGAATTAGCAATCCAGGATTTCACGGCTTTGCTCAAGTTATCTATGAATATGCGTCTGCTGCTGCTAACAACGGTTCTGGGTTTGAAGGCTTGGGAGATTCACAACCTTCACCATTTGCGATCGCTACAGGTACAGCACCAACTTTAACCGCTCTGTGGTGGAACTTGAGTACCTGCTTCAGTTTAATTGCTGGACGCTATATTCCCATCATCGGTTTGCTGTTTTTGGCAGATAGTATGTCTCGTAAGCAAGCGGTTCCTTACACCACTGGTACATTGCGAACCGATACCGGGCTATTTACAGGCGTTACCGCAGGCGTGATTTTAATTCTGGGCGCACTTACATTTTTCCCAGTCTTAGCATTAGGCCCCATCGGTGAAGCTTTCTTTATTGCCAAAGGTATCGGCTAAGGGGATGGGGATGAGGAGACAAGGGGCATTGGTGTCAACTTAAGCTCAAACGCTTATTCCACATGCGTTTTACCCCCCTTAATCCCCCCGATATATTGGGGGGAAACAAGAAAATCCAGTTCCCTCCCCTTTATAACTACCGTGTATACACAAGTCGAATTGGCAATCAAATTGGCAGAAAAGAACGGAAAATTATTTTTAAAATCCTTGATTTTCCGTTCAATCTATATCAATAAGCTGACACTATTGATAATCAGCTTGCTCGACTCAAAACCTTGCCTACTAAGGCTTATATCTTACCAAGCAAGGATTTTAGGACTTGTGTATACACAGTAGCCCCTTTATAAGGGGAGGGTCAGGGTGGGGTAATACAGATCGTGATGGGAAGCCTGTTTGGACAAGGGTTTCACGTTAAGTTGACACCAATGGACAAGGGGACAAGGGACAAGGGGACAAGGGACAGGGGGAATTAGAGACTGATTCATCACTTCGGAACTCCATTCATCGACCTCAGAACTCCATTCATTGATCTCAGAACTTCATTCATCGACCTCGGAACTCCATTTATCGATCTCGGCACTCCGTTTATCGATCTCGGCACTCCGTTTATCGATTTCGGCACTCCGTTTATCGATTTTGGCACTCCGTTTATCGATTTCGGCACTCTGTTTATCGATCTCGGAACTCCGTTCATCGACCTCAATGACTCATGCTCAAAATTTAATGTATGCCAATTACTACTGATTCTCCCTCCTCCCGTATTCCATCTGGAACTCGTGACTCGCGCAAACACACCCCCAAAACAGATATGGGGGGACTTTACCAGAGAGCAATTCGTGAGTCATTTATTAAGCTCGATCCGCGAATTACTGTCAGAAACCCAGTGATGTTTGTTGTTTGGGTAGGGACAATTGTCACCTTGCTTGTTACCCTTAACCCAAATTTGTTTGGCACAATCCAAGCAGATGTTAACCAACAACGCGTCTTAAACGGGTTGATTACCTTTATTCTTTTTTTCACCCTCGTTTTTGCCAATTTTGCCGAAGCCGTAGCTGAAGGACGCGGGAAAGCACAAGCTGATTCACTGCGATCGACGCGATCGGATACGATCGCTAATAAAATCCTCCCCGATGGTTCGATACAACAAGTCAATTCTACGGAACTGCGACGGGGCGATTTGGTAAAAGTCAGTGCTAATAATATGATTCCCGCCGATGGGGATGTCATTAAAGGCATTGGTTCAGTGGATGAGTCGGCAATCACTGGGGAATCTGCCCCGGTACTGAAGCAACCAGGTACAGATATAGCCAGTTCAGTGACAGGGGGTACACGCCTACTTTCCGATGAGTTGACAATTCGCATTAGTGCCGATCCTGGTCAAGGCTTTATTGATCGCATGATTGCCCTAGTAGAAGGAGCAGAACGCAGCAAGACTCCCAATGAGATTGCTTTGACGGTATTGTTGGCTGTGTTAACGCAGGTGTTCTTAATTGTGGTGGCGACAATGCCCCCATTTGTCGGTTACATCGCCAGCTTTATCAGCACAGCCTTTGGAGTTGAAGCAGGAAACAGTTTGCGGGCGGGTGCTAGCGTTGCTATTCTTATCTCGCTATTAGTAGCTTTAATTCCCACAACTATCGGTGGTTTACTCAGTGCGATCGGTATCGCTGGCATGGATAGAGTTGCCCAATTTAACGTTATTGCTACCTCTGGTCGAGCGGTAGAAGCTTGCGGTGACATCAACACCTTGGTGCTGGATAAGACAGGCACGATCACCTTGGGAAATCGGATGGCTGACGAGTTTATTCCCCTGGATAACCACTCAATCATAGACGTGGCGCGAGTCTCATTAGCTGCGAGCTTGTTTGACGAAACGCCAGAGGGTAAATCGATTGTGATTTTAGCAGAAAAGTCCCAGGCTGGGGTAGACTTTAACATTGATAAAGCCGAAGGTGTAGAATTTTCCGCCAAAACCCGCATGAGTGGCACGAATTTACCCGATGGTAAACAAATTCGCAAAGGTGCAGTAGATGCCATTAAGGGATTTGTCCGTTCTCGTGGCGGTAATGTTCCTGATGATATAGATGCAGCTTATGAGCGAGTTTCCCGGTTAGGCGGTACACCCTTAGCTGTTTGCCAAGATGAGAAAATTTATGGTGTCATCTACCTGAAAGATATTGTCAAACCTGGTCTGCGGGAACGGTTTGACCAACTCCGCCGCATGGGTGTTCGCACTATTATGCTCACAGGTGACAATCGGATTACCGCTTCGGTGATTGCCCAAGAAGCTGGGGTGGATGATTTCATTGCGGAAGCGACTCCAGAAGACAAAATTGAAGTGATTCGCTCGGAACAATCTCAGGGTAAACTGGTGGCAATGACCGGGGATGGTACGAACGATGCGCCTGCTTTGGCTCA
This sequence comes from Nostoc sp. JL23, assembly GCF_017115065.1. Classification (NCBI taxonomy): domain Bacteria; kingdom Bacillati; phylum Cyanobacteriota; class Cyanophyceae; order Nostocales; family Nostocaceae; genus Nostoc; species Nostoc sp. JL23. The sequence continues at coordinate 36,928 of NZ_JABXKN010000033.1, read as the reverse complement.
AGCAAATGTGGGTGTGGCGATGAATTCTGGGACGCAAGCTGCCAAAGAAGCTGCTAACATGGTGGACTTAGACTCAGATCCCACGAAGCTAATTGACTTAGTAACCATCGGTAAACAGTTGCTAATTACTCGTGGAGCCTTGACAACATTCTCCATCGCTAACGATATTGCCAAGTATTTTGCGATCATTCCCACAATCTTTGCCGCTGCTGGAATCGGCGCACTTAATATTATGGGATTAAAGAGTGCCCAATCTGCGATCGTCTCGGCGCTAATTTACAACGCCTTGATTATTCCGGCACTAATTCCGCTGGCACTCAAAGGGGTGAAATTCTTACCTTTAACAGCAGATCAACTGCTACGTCGCAACATCTTCATCTTTGGTCTTGGCGGTATCGTTGCTCCGTTCATTGCCATCAAACTGATAGATATTATCCTACCTTTGTCTTAATTTACTATGAAACCTATTCAGATCCGACGCACTATTCTTGCATCCCAAGTATTAGAAGAAATAACTGAAATCTGGTGTCAATGGCGTAGACAAAAGCTGCCACTGTATTTATTTTTGGCGATGTGTTTCAACCTAGTGGTTGCACCTATGGTCTATGCAGCTAATGGCGAACAACTTTCTCGCAGCCAATCTTGGGGATTGGGACTGTTAGGACTGGTGACACTAGGGCTTTCCATCTATTTATTTTTTGTAATGTTTGTACCGGAGAAATTCTAATGAGTTTTGCACGCGAAGCCGGTAGAGCTGTTCGGTCTACCTTAGTACTCTGGGTAATTGGAGCAATTATTTATCCTTTTGCGATGATTGCCATTGGGCAGATTGTGTTTCCGTTTCAAGCAAACGGTAGTCTCCTGAAAAATAGCACAGGTCAAGTTGTCGGTTCTGCTTTGATTGGTCAACCTTTTAGTAGCGATCGCTATTTTAACAGCCGTCCCAGTACCACGAGCTACAGCACAGCCGATCCTAAAAAAGATGATGCGGGAGTTTTGCAAACTGGGGTTTCTGGCGCAAGTAACTTGGCTCCCAGTAATCCTGCATTAATGGAACGCATTAAAGGTAAAGATGACCCAGACCCCAGCAAAAAAGTTGAAGGTGACTTCAATCGTCTGAAAAAAGCAGGTGTACAGCCGACTGGCGATTTAGTTTATACCTCTGGTTCTAGCCTTGACCCGCATATTACCCCGGAAGCTGCGATCGCGCAAGTTGCACGAGTAGCCAAGACGCGAGGAGTTCAACCGAACCAACTCGAAACTTTAATTTCTCAAAACACCGATGGGCGCTTTCTTGGCATCTTTGGCGAGCCTGGAGTTAATGTGTTAAAGCTGAATTTAGCTCTGGATAAGATTAAGGGATAAAGCCTTGGGAGAGTGCTGCTGATTCTTGCTATGCCTCCTATTCGGAATAGTTATCTATAGTAATCCTTAATGATTACTTAAAATCCAAATGTTTGATTCTCGGCTTAATTTAATAAGTCGAGAATCTGCTTTTAAGTAGGTATATATAAAACCTATATCTCTAAACATATACCTGTCTAGCTAATTAATAAACACATCCTTGATTTCCTGAATACATTTTATATATCTTCAAAATATATCTCTGCAACAGCAGATTTTCCTCGTAAAGTATTGGACAATACTATTAGAGTTAAAAAACATTTTGTGTTGAAAAATAAAAAAACTTTAGAACCAAGCCTGTTTGGTGTTTTTATCGAAGATAATAGCGTTTACTGTGGCATTAATTTAAGTGATATTAAGTTGCCGAATCAATGCGTTTTTCTAGGAGTTTTAAGAGAGACTAAAGTCATTTTAGCAACAGATAATCCTAGTATTTTCGCCGGAGATTACATTTTAGCAATAGCAACCCATCCCATGATGGTTCCCGCTCTCAAAGTTACTCTTAAAAAAATCCATTCTGTTTATTATTCCCTGAATAGTTGCTTATTGGAAGCTCGACTAACAGACAGTCAATCTGTTAATTCAGATTACTCAGATTTATTAAGTACTTTCAATTCCACATATTATTAAACAGATGAACATTTCCCGAATAAAGGCAGAAGGCAGTTCGAGTTTGCGACAAGAGTAAGAAGATATATTTTTGTCTCCTGCCTCCTTAACTTTACTAAATCTGAGTTCGACTAACTAAAGGTTATTAATATGCATACTTCGGAGCTTTTCCGACTTTATGTATCCGCCCAAAAAAGTGTTCATCAGTCCACCCTGATTGAAGCTAATCTGGCAAAGACAACACATAGTAACAGCAAACCACATGACGGAGACATTCCCTTTTTAGCAGTGTTTTTGGCTCACATTTCCTTCATGTTAGTTTGGGCAATTGTTGTTTTTCTCGTTTCATCTGTCTGCAAGGCACTAGAAGATCCCCCAGAAAATGCGGCACAAGATAAAGACGAAATAGTAAGCATCAAACATTTAGAGCAACATACCTGTAAAAAATGCCAATTTTTTAACAATAACTATTTCCTAAAGTGTGCAGTACATCCTACTACTGCTCTCACAAAACAAGCACTCAATTGTTCTGATTACAGCCCGAAATAGGTGAGTTTCTCACTATATATAATTCTCATGTAGCTGTAATCAGAGCGATGCCGTGTTAACCTGAGAACCTTTAAACAAAGTTTGAAGCTTGAAAACTTCATTTGAAAAACCCAAACAAGTTTTATGAAACAAAAAGAAACAGTATTTGTTATTCCGACTCATCGACTGAGAGATGTAGCACAGACCATCGAAAAGTATGATGAGAATTTCTGGGCAAATGGTCATGCTTTAAAAATTATCGTCTTCGATGATTCTACCATTGCCAACCATGAGAAATATTATCCGCTTTTAGAGCAGACTAAGACAGTCAATGATGTGTTTTATGTTGGGCCACAACAGAAAGAGCAGTTTATTACATTTTTAAATGAAAGACTGCGCGATCGCAAGCTAGAATCACTAGTCAAAAACTTATTCCGACCTAGTTATGGCGGAAATCGCAACTTCACGCTGATGTATACCCTTGGACATTTAATGGTTAGTGCAGATGACGATATGCGCCCAGATGCATTAATTGAAACTAGTCCAGAATCTTTATCAGGTGATGAAATCTGTCGAGGAAAATTAATTAAATCTAACCAACAAGGTGGCTACGTCCATAAATCTTTTGACTTACTCACAGCTTTTGGTGATGTTCTAGGTCAAAAAGCCAGTCATGTACCAGAAAACTTCGAGGCTGGAGAATTAGTCCTTGATACAGCAATGGATTTAGAAACCAATACAACTAAAGGTTACTTTCGAGAAAATAGCCTTTTATTACAACAGGGGAGAGTATTAAATAATGCGATCGTTAAGATTGCCCAAACTTTTCGCACAGGAACTAATGATATCGATACACTTGATTTTATTCACATGTATCTCAATGATGAAAATCAAATTAGTCCAAATGACCTGAATGATTTTTATATTCTTACCAATTTTCGACCCGTTATTACTAACAAAAACTGGAGAATGGATTGTGGAGTCGCTGGATATGATAATCAGCTAGCTTTACCACCATTTTTTCCCACTCGACTCAGGTTTGAAGATTATATTTATAGAATTTGGATACAGCAAGAAGGGATTGTGGCTGCACACGTTGATGCTGTCCAAAACCATATTAGAAATAACTATATGCGTAATCCTTTAGCTAGCGAACTATTTAATGAAGAAATATGTAGCTTGCTGAAAAAGAAGATTAAAAGTAGTGTTTATCATCTGGATGATTTGGGAATTAAATTTGATTATTCTGGCGAAGTCACTTTACAAAACTCTGAGGAAATCCTGGAAAAAATCGCTGCTATCCATAGACAAGTAATCAAAGCCTCAATATCTGCCCAGAATGAAGAACGTAAACTGTCTATTCAATTATTTGCTGAGAATTTATCGAGAGTATTTTATGGATTTGAACCAGACTTTTTTCAGCAAAATGTTTCCATAATTATCGATGATGTCATTAGCCAATTTCACGGTTCTCTAGAAATATGGCCAACTCTAGTGGAAATCTGTTACTTTTACAAAGACAAAAAAGACTTACCACAAATTAGGATAAAAAACAAGAAAGTAAAGTCTAGAAATGGCACAAAATCGAGCGACATTCTCGTATAAATGCGACCTTTGGCAAACAAGCTATCATTCATCCGGGAAAATGTTCTCAAACCCTTTATTTTTGAAGATGCGCCTATAGAACTTAAGCCAAATTACAACATTTAGGGGCAATTCATGAATTGCCTCTAGATGAATAAAGCACAGCCTCACATAGAATTGTTATGATCTAGGTGCTATTCTAGATGCAAAAACCTTCTATGTGCTAGCTAATTGACTATGTATGCAAACGCTAATTATTGATAACTATGACTCTTATACATTTAATCTTTACCAGATGATTGCCGAGGTAAATGGGGAACTACCTCTAGTAATTTATAACGATCGGCTTAATTGGGATGAATTGAAAGAAATTGCATTTGACAACATTGTAATTTCACCTGGTCCCGGTCGTCCAGAAAGATCAGAAGATTTTGGAGTCTGCCGACAGATAATTGAGAATGTGGATGTGCCCTTGCTGGGAGTTTGTCTGGGGCATCAAGGACTTGGCTATCTACATGGTGCAAGAGTGATTCATGCACCGGAAGTTCGACACGGTAGACTCAGTAAAATTTATCATAATAATTCGGAATTATTTCAAGGTATTCCTAGTAATTTTTCTGTGGTGCGCTATCACTCGTTGTTAGTTGCTAATGAACTACCTGAATGTCTGGAAAAAACTGCTTGGACTGAAGAAGGACTGGTGATGGGATTGCGTCATCGCCATCTACCTTTTTGGGGCGTGCAGTTTCATCCAGAGTCTATCTGTACAGAATATGGGCAAAAATTACTAACAAATTTTCGAGATATGACGCTGCAATTTACAGAAAAATCGTCAATAAATCGAAAAAAGCAGCATTGGATCGGATATGGATTTATTGCTCCTGCTATCAATGAACCTTGTCAAAAACAGGGAGAGAAGTTTGAACTTCATAGCCGTAAATTGGATATTTGCCCGAACACAGAACAAATATTCGTCCATTTGTTTCAGCAAGCACCAAATGCTTTTTGGTTAGATAGTAGCCGTGTGGAACCCGGTTTATCTCGCTTCTCGTTTATGGGTGATGACAGCGGAGTAAACAGTCTATTGGTACGATATCATACCCAAAACCAAGAAATCATCATCACGCAGTCAGATACCGTGATTCATCGCACCGAAAGTATTTTTGAGTATTTGAAGCGGGAAATAGACTGCCGATTTTGTCAATCTGATGAGTTACCTTTTGATTTTAACTGTGGATTTGTTGGCTATTTTGGCTATGAACTCAAGACGGAATGTGGCTCGTCATTGGTGCATTCTTCACCATTACCTGATGCAATTTTCTTACTTGCCGATCGCATGATTGCGATCGATCATCAAGAAAAGTGTCTTTATTTGCTGCAATTAATCAAAAAAGGACAAACAGAACAGGTGGAAACTTGGTTTGACACTATCCAACAACAACTCGAAAATCTAGATCCTCTTTTTTCTCTTGTTCCCCAAGAAAATTGTCAGCCTGTTAAGTTCCGTTTGAGTCGTACTTACCAAAATTACATTCAAGATATTCAGCAATGCTTAGACGAAATTCACGAAGGAGAAACCTATCAAGTTTGCCTGACAAATCAGCTTTACACCGATGCAACCCCCGATCCATTGACGTTCTATCGCACATTACGTAAAATCAATCCGGCTCCTTATTCTGCATTTTTGCGCTTTGGTGAAATTGCGATCGCCTGCTCATCTCCAGAAAGATTTCTACGGATTGATCGCCAAGGTTGGGTAGAAACTAAGCCTATAAAGGGAACCCTACCACGAGGAGAAACCCCCGAAGCCGATTTCGTCCTCCGTGAGAAGCTACGCAACAGCGAAAAAGACCGGGCTGAAAATCTCATGATTGTCGATCTGTTACGCAATGATTTGGGGCGAGTCTGTGAAATTGGTAGTATCCACGTACCAAAATTAATGGATGTGGAAACATACTCAACAGTACATCAGTTGGTGACAACAGTACGCGGGCGCTTACGTTCAGATTTACAAGCGGTGGATTGCGTGCGGGCTGCATTTCCCGGAGGATCGATGACTGGTGCGCCGAAAATCCGCACCATGCAAATTATCGATCGCTTGGAACAAGAGGCGCGGGGAGTGTATTCAGGTGCGATCGGTTTTTTAGGCTTGAATGGTTCAGCCGATTTGAATATTGTAATTCGGACTGCTGTTTTGACTCCCAATCAAACCTCCATTGGTATCGGTGGCGGAATTATAGCCCTTTCTGAGCCGGAGATGGAATTTCAGGAAACGCTGCTTAAAGCCAAAGCCTTAATCGACGCTCTGCTTTTGACGATGCACGGAACATCTGAACCAGATGTGTATCCCATTCTGGGATTAGAAGCAACAACTTCTGATAGTTATGAAAAATTATCTGCTTAAATCACGGGCTTAACAAAGTCCCAAAATAATTAATCATCAATACAGCAGATTTCAACTTAAGGAAATTTACGATAAATACACTTCCTTTATTCAGGAATAACAGGAATAAATTTAAAGATAAAAAGCAACTAACGCAAATCACGGTTAAAAACAAGAAGCTAAAGTCCGTAAATAGCACAAAAATGAGCGAAATTTCTTTATTATAAACTCAACCTTTGGCAAATAAAATATCTACAAAACTTGACAATTCCTTAATCTGTAAAAATTTTTTTAGATATATAGCTTAGGTAACAGCAATCTGATAAGATTCCCAACAAGTAGAATAATCACTTGTTCTCTTTTTCTTGAACCAACTGATTTTGGTTATTTTTTGGGAAAGGAAAATAAAAATGTCTCATCTATTGTGGAAAACTCTGGTACTAAGTCCAGTAGTTTTGGGAGTGACGGTGTTGGTTTCCGCTAAGGCTATGGCTGCTGCTGAAGTAGCAAGTTCTTCTGAAGATGCAAAGCTAAAAGCTGCTCAGACAGAAGCACCAATAGCTGCTAATGCTTCAATATTCATTCAAACAGAGCAACCAAAATTTAATCAGCAATTGGTTGCTCAAAAGACTGATGAAAATAAGGTTTTAGAAGAGGTTAATCGCTACAGCAACGAAGGCAAAAATCAGAATTCACTGTCTCAAGTCACATCAGTTTCTCAATTTTCTGATGTACAACCTACAGATTGGGCATTCCAAGCTTTGCAATCCTTGGTTGAGCGCTACGGTTGTATTGCAGGATACCCCAATAGCACTTACCGTGGCAATCGGGCACTGACTCGTTATGAGTTTGCCGCAGGTTTGAATGCTTGTTTAGATCGGGTTAATGAACTGATTGCCACAGCAACTGCTGACTTGGTGACAAAACAGGATTTGGCAACCCTCCAACGTTTGCAAGAGGAATTCTCGGCAGAACTGGCAACTCTACGCGGTCGAGTAGATTCTGTAGAAGCACGGACTGCTGAACTTGAAGCTAATCAGTTTTCCACCACCACAAAATTGGTGGGTGAAGCTATTTTTGCCGTTACTGATATTTTTGGCAATAATACTGGGGATGTTAACAATACTGTCTTCCAAGATAGGGTACGTTTAGACTTGCAAACCAGCTTCACGGGTAAAGACGTTTTACACACCCGTCTTGCAGCCGGGAATGCACTAGCGTTTACTCAAGTAGGGAATAATGGTGTTGGGATCGATACTGCTGAAGGTACGCAAACATTTCAAATCGGCAGCACTAGTAACAACAGTGTCATTATCGACTGGCTAGCGTATTACGTACCCATAGGCCCAGCCCAAGTTTACTTTGCGGGCACTGGAGGTATTCATAGCGATTATGTGCCTACTAATAACCCTTACTTTGAGGATTTTGATGGCGGTAATGGTGCTTTGTCTACCTTTGCTTCTGAAAGTCCGATTTATCGGATTGGTGGTGGTGCAGGTGCGGCACTGACTTTACCCTTTGGTAGTAGTGGCAGTTTTTTCAAACCTTCATTGACTATAGGCTACTTGGCATCAAATGCTAATAATCCTGGGGCAAATCAAGGTTTGTTAGAGGGTAACTATGCAGCTCTTGGACAGTTGAACTTTAGTGTTGGCGATCGCTTGTCTATAGGTGCTACCTACGTTCACGGTTATCATGGTGCTGGAGGCGGTAATTTATTCGATCTAGGTGGTGGTTTGGGTAGTACTAACCGCGTCGTAGGTACCGGTCAAGCTAACACTCTAAGTGCCCTAAACGGATCTTCCAGTAATTCTTATGGGATATCGGCAGCCTTCAAACCCAGCGACAAACTCTCAGTTAGTGGCTTCATTTCTTACCACGATATCACAGGCTTTGGCGCTGGTGATGATTATGAAGCTTGGAGCTACGGTCTTGGGGTAGCCTTACCTGACTTCGGTAAAAAGGGTAACGTTTTAGGGATTTTTGCTGGTGCAGAACCTTATGCCCGTAACCGAGGAGGAGTTTTTGCTGGTACTGGTAATGATATACCTTATCACTTTGAAGGCTTTTACAAGTATCGCTTGTCAGATAACATCTCAATCACTCCTGGTGTAATCTGGTTGACTTCTCCTGGTCAAAACAGCAATAACGATGATGCAATTATCGGTACGCTGAGAACAACTTTCACCTTCTAAAGGTTTACAGCCATTTGCTTTAGGGACGCATAAATTATGCGTCCCTTTTGACTTCCGCCTTGCGTTACTAGATTGAGGGCGTTCATAATTCACATCAGGCGTGAATTATGAATTATAAATTTCAGGGTTGACACAATTAGCCAAGCGATTGCCCCTCAATCCCGCAATTAAGTTAGCGATCGCCATTGTTGCCATTTTTGAGCGTGTTTGACGGCTGGCACTGCCAATATGCGGTGCAATAATTAGATTTTCTAAGGTTAACAACAGGCTATCGCTGGGAATCGGTTCTGGTTCGGTGACATCTACAGCCGCAGCAGCGATTTGACCACTGGCAAGGGCGCGATATAGAGAATCTGGATCTACAATAGTTCCCCGCGCCGTGTTAATCAAAATGGCTGATCGCTTCATCAATTCAAATTGGCGATCGCTAATTAAATGATAAGTATCATCAGTCGATGGTGTATGCAGTGTAACAAAATCCGACTCTTGTAGTAAGTGTTCTAACGTAGCAAACTCCACACCTAAAGATTGCTCTAATTCTGGGCTGCATCGTTGCCTACTCGTATACAAAATCTGCATTTCAAACCCTTTGGCACGACGAGCGATCACTTGACCAATCCGCCCAAAACCAACAATCCCCAAGGTAGCGCCCGTAACATTTGGCCCCAACAACAAATCTGGTTCCCAAGTCTGCCACAAACCTGCACGAGTAAATCGATCTGCCTCCACTACGCGCCGTGCAGCTGCCATTAGTAATGCCCAGGCAAAATCTGCGGTAGCATCGGTTAACACCCCAGGAGTATTACCGACGGGAATTTGTCGTGCCGTAGCGGCGGCAATGTCAATGTTATCGTAACCCACCGCCATTTGACTGATGACTTTGAGTTTTCCAGACTCGATGAGTTGTCGATCGATTTGGTCAGTCAGCAGACATAGCAATCCATCTATTTCCTTGACTTTTTCTAGTAAAATTTCGTATGGAGGGGGTTGGCGTTCTGGCCAAACTTCGACAGTAGCGAGCGATCGCAGTTGCTCTAATTCGATGGGTAGGCGACGAGTAACGAAGACTTTAGCCTGAAGCATAGTTTTAAAATAATTTTTGGAAAAAGAGACGCTTCTTGCATCGGTTTCTCCTTAAAATATCATGGCGTAAATTCAAAACCTGATAAAGTTGGTTTTTGTTCTGTGAAAATGAGCCGTGATGTTCCAATCAAGCAGTAGAGAGTTTACAGACAATCATCACAAGCCGTTAGAATTCAAAAGCTTGTCGAAATCTTCTGCCAGAAACTTACTCGGTGAAGTAGACCTTCTGAGGATTGCTGCAAGCTTGAAACAGGATCAAAAGCAAAAAGGAAAACTGGGCCAATTTTTGACTCCTGCTCCAGTAGCAGAATTAATGGTTGGGATGTTTGGCAAACTCGATCTTCCTCAAATATCTTTACTTGATGCTGGAGCAGGAGTTGGCTCATTGCTTGCAGCTTTTGTGGCTAAACTTTGTCACAGCCAAAAACGCCCAGCCAATTTAGATATTGTTGCCTATGAAATAGATCCTTTTCTGATTGGGTATTTGCATCAGACATTGAAATTATGTGATAGAGAATGTCAAATAGCTGGGATCTCTTTAAATTATGAGATTCGAGAGACGGATTTTATTGAGGATGCAGTCAGACTTATTGGCCCTAGTTTGTTCGATAATCCTGAAAATTGCAGATTTACCCACGCTATTCTCAATCCCCCATATTTAAAAATTAATGCTCATTCCAAAGTTCGTGATTTGTTACGTTCTATAGGATTAGAAGCCAGCAATCTATATACAGGTTTTATCGCTGCTACAGTTCAGCTTCTTGAATCAAGAGGAGAGCTTGTAGCTATTTCGCCGCGTAGTTTCTGTAATGGGCCATATTTTAGAGACTTCCGCAGAATGTTTTTGGAAATGATGGCTTTAGATCAGATACATCTTTTTGAATCAAGACAGGAAGCTTTTAGTGATGATGAAGTTTTGCAGGAAACAATTATTATTCATGCTGTTAAACAAAAACCAAAATTTGACAATGTAATCATCAGTACAAGTTCAAATGCTGATGATGATTTTATTCTCTCAAATTCCTTAGCTTATACAGAGATAGTTCTTCCCAACGACTCGCAACAATTTATCCACATTATCCCCGATACACTAAGTCAACAGGTCATTGAAAAAATGGCTAATTTTACCTGCACATTAAAAGACCTAGAATTAACTGTATCAACGGGACGGGTTGTAGATTTTCGTGCTAAAGAATATCTGTGTTTAACACCAAAAGAAGATACTGTTCCCTTGATTTATCCCTTGAATTTTTCAGCAGGATATATTGATTATCCCAAGGTAACTAAAAAACACCAAGCTCTGCTATATGCAGAACAAACTATATCTCTTTTAGTACCCAACGAGCATTATGTTTTGACTAAACGATTTTCCTCCAAAGAGGAAAAAAAACGAGTTGTTGCTGTTGTATATGATGCTAACAAAATTAATTGTTCTTGGGTAGGTTTTGAAAATCACCTGAATTATTTTCACAAGGACGGAGGAGGACTTAATCTTACCCTAGCACGTGGTCTTGCTGCTTATCTTAACTCTAGCCTCGTTGATGCATTTTTTCGGTTGTTTAATGGACATACTCAGGTTAATGCAACCGATTTACGAAATTTAAAATATCCGACAATAGCACAACTAATGACTGTAGGGCTATATATTACTGAGCATTTTCCATCACAGAAAGGAATTGATGAACTTTTGCAAAAAGAGTTACTGAGTATGAGCAATCAGTCTGAAAACAACCCCTTAATAATTAAAATTCGTATTGATGAAGCACTACAAATTCTAATTGAACTTGGACTTCCACGGGCACAACTTAATGAGCGTTCAGCCTTAACCCTGCTGGCTCTACTTAACTTAAAGCCAACAGATCCTTGGGAAACTGCTGCATCTCCCCTAATCGGAATTACGCCAATGATGGAATTTATGGCACTGCACTATGGCAAAACATATAAACCTAATACACGGGAAACTGTTCGCCGCCAAACAGTCCATCAATTCTTAGATGCGGCTTTGATAATTGTAAATCCAGATGCACCTGAACGCCCCGTTAACAGTCCGAAAACAGTATATCAGATTGAAGAAAGTACGCTTGAACTCTTACATACTTATGGAACTGCTGAATGGAAGAAGAGTATTCATACTTATCTGGCTTCAGTTGAAACTTTGAAAAAACGATATGCTCAAGAGCGGGAACTATCACGTATTCCGATAGTGATTGAAGGAGAGGTAAAAACTCTATCGCCAGGTGGGCAGAATATTCTGATCGAAAAGATTATTAAGGAGTTTGCAGAACATTTTACACCTGGAGCAAAACTGATTTATGTTGGTGATACAGATGAAAAATTCGCGCATTTTAATGAAGTGGCATTGAGAGATTTAGGTGTTACTATCGATTCTCATGGTAAAATGCCTGATGTGATTATCCATCATCTAAAAAATGATTGGCTAGTTTTAATTGAAGCTGTAACTTCTCATGGACCAATTAACCCTAAACGAAAGAAAGAACTTGAAGTTATCTTTGCCGATATAAAAATTCCCCTTGTAATGGTAACAACCTTTTTAAGTCGGAAAGCAATGGTGGAGTATTTGGCTGAAATTGCTTGGGAAACCGATGTTTGGGTTGCGGAAGATTCTACTCATCTCATTCACTTCAATGGAGAATATTTATTACAGGCTTACAAAGTGGATAGAGATTATGAAACAGAATAAACTATTCTTAAAAATAAGCGGTCGCTAGCTTAGAAATTGTCTTTAAAGCGATATCGATATCAACAATATTGTCATATATAGCAGTCCTATGTGATTCGTGAAAAATTATAAGAAAACGAACCGCAAAGTACGCTAAGGGCGCAAAGGGAAGAAAGAAGAAAGAGATATATAATTTTCACAAATGATTTAGGACTGCTATAGATCCAATAGTTCATGCAAAGCGTAGTAGAGTTAAAGTAAGAAATCTGAAGGTACGTCGATCGCTCCCAAAGCAAGATTGTCGCCATGACTAACTCAACTCCAATGGATGACGAGAAAAAGCTCCCCAAGAAGAAAGGTAAGTCGCTTCCTCCCAAGCTGATTATCTGGGTAGGAAAGTTTGTCTGGACGACTATGTGGCAGATAATGATGTCAAATCTGGCTCCTCGCAATCAGTCTGGAGCATATATTCGTCCTAATAGTCAGTTTCGCAAGTTCATCGGCACAGACGAAGGAAATCCCCACCCACCAGCAACGGGGCGCTACAAACTCTATGTTGGGCTGGGCTGTCCTTGGGCACATCGAACTTTGGTTGTGCGATCGCTCAAAAAACTCGAAGCGGTAATATCAGTTTGTATAGTATCTCCTTCTCCCGTTGAAGGCGGTTGGATATTCAAGGAAGAAGAAGAAGGTTGTCGCACACTGGCTGAATTTTATCAAAAGGCAGAACCCGGCTACAGTGGACGCTCTACAGTTCCAGTACTATGGGATAACCAAACAAAAGCGATCGTCAATAATGAGAGTGCAGAGATTATCGTCATGCTGAACTCTGAGTTTGACGAGTTCGCCAACAATCCGACGCTAAATCTCTACCCAGAAGAACTTAAAGAGAAAATTGACTGGTGGAATGAAAAGATTTATCACGCAGTAAATAACGGTGTGTATCGCTGTGGCTTTGCCCAGACTCAAGAAGCATACAATCAAGCCTGTAACGAACTGTTTGCAACTCTCGATGAGATTGAACTTGCATTGCAGACTAATCGCTATCTCTGCGGTGAACATCTGACACTTGCAGATGTGCGGTTATTTACGACATTATTTCGGTTTGATAGTGCCTACTATGGGCTGTTTAAATGCAATCGGCAGCGAATTCGAGACTATCAAAATCTTGGAGCTTATCTGCGTGATTTGTATCAGCTTCCAGGTGTGGCTGACACTTGTGACGTAGAAAGCGTGAAGCGGGACTACTATGGGAACCTATTTCCACTCAACCCCGGCGGAATTATTCCCAATGGCCCTGATATGTCCTATCTTAATCAACCACACGATCGCGATCGCATCGGCAAGGTGAATGCTTCATGAATCAGATTAATCGGGTTGCAATTGTCGGTGGAACTCATGGCAATGAGTTTACAGGAGCCTACTTAGTCCAAAAATTTGCCCAGTTTCCCGATTTAATTACTAGATCGAGTTTTGAGACAGTCACCCTGTTAGCAAATCCTCATGCTTTTGCCGCCGGGAGACGATATGTAGAGAAAGATTTAAATCGCTGTTTTCTCAAGCAAGATTTACAAGATCCGACTCTAGAAAGTTACGAGGAATTGCAAGCTAAATTAATCCAGAATACCCTAGCATCAAATGGGGATAAACAAGCCGATTTCATTTTAGACTTACACAGTAGTACAGCTAATATGGGTCTGACAATTATTCTTGACAACAGTCATCCCTTAAACTTGAAATTGGCTGCTTATCTGAGCCAGATTAATCCTTTAGTTAGGGTTTATCGCTGCTCTTTTAAATCAATTGCAGAAAACCCATTTGTAAATTCTCTGTGCGAATTAGGCTTTGCGTTCGAGGTTGGCCCAATTGCCCAAGGACTTTTAAAAGCAACGCTGTTCCAACAAACAGAGGAACTTGTTCGCGCCCTTCTGGACTACCTAGAACAGTTTAACCAGGGTAAAATTCCATCAAATAACGAAACCTTGATTCTCTATGACCACTTGTCAGTTGTAGACTACCCAAAAAAATCTGATGGTACAATCTTTGGGATGATTCATCCAGAGCTTCAGGATAAGGATTATCAAGCCTTAAACCCAGGAGATCCAATCTTTATAACTTTTGACGATAAAACAATTATTTATGAAGGTGCATCTACTGTTTGGCCAATTTTTATTAATGAGGCAGCTTACTACGAAAAGGGAATTGCCATGTGTTTGACTAAGAGGCAGCAAATCAACATCTAGGATGTGGCTAAACTTTTTTGGATAATTGCTTTTAACTGGAAGTGATGATAAAAATGGAATATCTAAATTATTAATAACTTCATATATCTAGCGCGATTACTAAAAATTACTTGTGTAAGTTTATATGTATCTTGGTTATAATATATTAATGAACAGTAATTAAATATCAGGGTAAAAAGTTGTCAAAGGGTTCGATAAATCGATATCGAAGGAGCGCTGAAAAACCATTATCTAATTCATTGGTAATATTTTTTATAGAAGCAGATATAAATTTGGTTCACTAATCTGGGCAATGTTTATGAAATGCTGCTCTTAAAGTAACTCTTTATTTTGAAAAGGAGGAAATGCAAACATTTTGGCTTGAGGTTTCTTCTAAACTCAGCCCTGAGATTAACTATGGAACTTTACTGATAAAATTCAAATCTAACAATATAATTTACGCTTAAAATTGTCTAAATACTTGAACTCATAATGAAAATTAAGCAAAAAAGAAATAAACCAATAGCCAGTCTTTCTTTAGACTTGGATAATATTTGGTCTTATTTAAAAAATCAGGGCGCTCCGGGTTGGGAGACTTATCCTTCTTACTTGGATATCGCAGTACCTCGTTTCTTAGATATTCTCAAGCAATGGGATTTGACAATCACAGTATTCATTGTCGGTCAGGATGCAGCACTAGAAAAAAATACTAAGGCAATACAAGCGATCGCTAGCGCCGGTCACGAAATTGGCAACCATTCATTTTATCACGATCCTTGGCTACATCTGTATTCAGAGAATGAGATTGAAGAAGAGGTGGCACTGGCCGAAGAACATATCAAGCGCGTCACTCATCAACATCCTATCGGCTTTCGGGGGCCAGGATACAGTTTTTCTCCAGCAGTCTTGAAAGTCTTAGCACGACGGGGATACGAATATGATGCTTCGACTTTTCCGACATTTTTGGGGCCCATAGCACGAGCATATTATTTAATAACTTGTAAATTGAGCAAGGAAGAACGTAAAAAACGGGAAGCGCTGTTTGGCGGTTTTAAAGAGGGTTTGCAGCCTCTAAAACCTTACAAGTGGCAACTAGATAAGGATAAACTGACTGAGATTCCTGTTACTACCATGCCAATTTTTAAAGTGCCAATTCACTTCAGTTACATAATGTTTCTGAGTACATTTTCTTCGGAAGTGGCTTTACTCTACCTGCGAATTGCCCTGTGGCTGTGTAAAGTTACACGCGTCCAGCCTTCTTTGCTACTCCATCCTACAGACTTTGTAAGTCAAGAAGATGTGCCAGAACTCTCATTCTTTCCTGGTATGAGTATTCCCACCTACAAAAAGCTGGCAATAGTAAACAAAAGTTTAGAAATTATATCGAGTCAGTTTAATGTTTTGACTGTTGGACAACACGCTAAATTTGCAGCCGATGGACGTAAATTGCCTGTATTAGTGCCTCAAAAGAGGTAAAAATATCATTTATGCGATTATATTAACAAGAATTCAGAACTCAGGAGTTATATCATGTCCGGTTAAAGACTTATCATTAAGAAGGCAGGGGAGCAGGGTGCAGAGAGAAAGAGTTAGAGACAAATCGTTTGTATCAAGTATTTCGTGAAATGGTATCACGCTAAGTCGCAATGAGTATTGCTGTGCCCCTACCGCATGGTATATTTACCTGAAAATCGCATCTAAACTTGCACAACAAAATCTGATGCACTCAGAGTTGGCGCACCAGTCAGAGTTGCAAATAGACCGCCACTACCAAAACCAGCTGCACTGCCATTTTGGTTGTAAAATAACTGTCCACTCACAGCGTCGTAGATAATTTTCGCTGTGCTGGTTCCCCTATGAGAAGTGATTTGAAAATCACTCTTGTTACTAAAACCTGTTCCAACAGTTGAAGCGATTACACTAAAGGTAGTTTTATCTAAAACAATCTTATCACCTTGGGAACTGTTGAAGTCAGCGTAGGCGTAGCCCGTCGTAGACATCGCATCTATACCAACAGCAGTGGCGCCAAAAACTGCATCGGTGTTGTAAACGAAATAGTCAGCGCCAGCACCGCCGACAAGAGTATCATTGCCAGCACCGCCGACGAGAGTATCATTACCAGCACCACCTCGTAATAGATCATTGCCACTCAAGCCATAGATAATGTCATTACCCCCTTGAGCATTAATCACATCGTTGGAGTTTTCAAAACCTGTGATGCGATTATTCAGGTCATTGAGGAATGTGACTGTGTTTTTGTTAAACAGGCTAGTTTGAGTGGAGTTGTCATCAAAGACATCAAAGCTGTCGGCGATGTTGGTTTGCCCATCAAACTCTATATTGCCAATCGCAGGTCTTGCTCCAGAAGCAGGCAGATTATCGAGGCTTTCTAATTTGAAGTTTTGCAGAGTGACTTTGGTATTAGCAACATTTTCAAAGGTAACTTCTAAGTTGTTAGCATTTTGAGTTAATTGCAGATTTTGGGCAGTTAAACCTGAACCTATAAATTGTAAGGTGTCCAAAGAGGCGATCGCTGCTGCCGTCGGCTTTGTGCCTTTACCAATGCCACTAAAATCGGTAATGGTATCATTGCCATCGCCAGGGCGAAACACAAATTTATCTTGACGGCTGTTGGCCGTCAGGGTTAGATTACCAGGAGTTACCGTGGGGTTAAAGGCATCTTCACTGTTTATATTCGTTCCCCCAAACACGACATAGCTTTGCCCAGCAGAATCTTTGCCGTTGGGGGAGGCACTATATGCCCCAATAATCACGTCATCAATACCATCACCGTTGATATCCGCCGCATTGCTGAGTGAGTTGCCTGAAGAGTAAATAAAGCCATTAGTGCCATTCAGGTCAGACAGGTTAAAAGTGCCGCTACTGCCCAGATTCGTTCCCCCAAACACTACATAGCTTTGCCCAGCACCAAAGTTGCCGGCATTCTTTGCCCCAATAATCAGGTCGTCGATGCCATCGTTGTTGGTGTCCCCCGTGCTGAGTAAGTAGTATGGGTACTGAATATTAGCCTTAATTAAAAAGCCATTAGTGCCATCCAAATCAGAGAGGTTGAAGGTGCCTCCACTACCCAGATTCGCTGCCCCGAACACCACATAACTTTTCGCAGCCTCATCCACACCACCTTCTGCGCCAATAATCAAGTCGTCAATGCCATCATTGTTGATGTCTCCTGCATTGCTGACTGAGTAACCTAATCCGGCAATATCAGAAAAGCCGTTAATTAAAAAGCCATTAGTGCCATCTAAATCAGAGAGGTTGAAGGTACCGCCACTGCCCAGATTCGTCCCCCCAAACACTACATAGCTTTGCCCAGGACCAGAGCTGCTCTCGGGGTAGCTATTTTCTGCTGCCCCAATAATCAGGTCGTCAACGCCATCGTTGTTGATGTCCCCCGCATTGCTGACTGAGTTGCCTAAGTTGTCACCTTCTGCAATGCCGTTAATCAAAAAGCCATTAGTGCCATCCAAATCAGAGAGGTTGAAGGTACCGCCACTGCCCAGATTTGTTCCCCCAAACACTACATAGCTTTGCCCAGGATTATATTCGCCGTTGCGGTCGGCACTACTTGCCCCAATAATCAGGTCGTCAACGCCATCGTTGTTGATGTCCCCCGCATTGCTAAGTGAGCCGCCTGAAAAGTCATCTGCTGCAATGCCGTTAATCAAAAAGCCATTAGTGCCATTCAAATCAGAGAGGTTGAGGGTGCCACCACTGCCCAGATTATTTCCCCCAAAAACTACATAGCTTTGCCCAGCATTATCAATGCCGTTGGGGTCGGCACCTGATGCCCCAATAATCAGGTCGTCAATGCCATCGTTGTTGATGTCCCCCGCATTGCTGACTGAGCCGCCTGAAGAGTCATCTGCTGCAATGCCGTTAATTATAAAGCCATTCGTGCCATTCAAATCAGAGAGGTTGAGGGTGCCGCCACTGCCCAGATTCGTCCCCCCAAACACTACATAGCTTTGCCCAGCACCAGAGTTGCCATTAGGGTCGGCACCAAATGCCCCAATAATCAGGTCGTCAATGCCATCGTTGTTAATGTCCCCCGCATTGCTGATTGAGAAACCTGAGTTGTCACGTTCTGCAATGCCGTTAATTATAAAGCCATTTGTGCCATTCAAATCAGAGAGGTTGAAAAAAGAGTTGGCACCCGCATTACCGACAAGGGTATCATTGCCTGCACCACCAACAAGGGTATCATTACCTGCACCACCTCTGAGCATGTCATTGCCACTCTTGCCGTCGATGATGTCGTCACCCCCCTGACCATTAATCACATCAGCAGAGTTGTCAAAACCCGTGATGTTATTGTTGAGTTCATTGAGGAAAGTCACTGTGTTCTTGTTGAATAGCGTAGTTTGAGTAGAGTTGGCATCGAAGACATCAAAGCTGTCGGCGATGTTGGTTTGCCCATCAAATAGGATATTGCCAGAAGCTTTGAGATTGTCCAAGTTTTCTAACTGAAAGTTTTGCAGAGTGATGGTATTAGGTACATTTTCAAAGCTGACTTTTAAGTTGTTACCATTTTGAATTAATTGCAGATTTTGGGCAGTTAAACCACTACCCGTAAATTGCAAGGTGTCAGCATTGGCAATCACTGCTGACGTTGGGGTTGTGCCTTTACCAATGCCACCAAAATCGGTGATGGTATCATTGCCATCGCCAAAGCGAATAATAAATTTATCTTGACCACCGTTACCTGTTAGGGTGTCATCACCAATTAACCCATCAATGATGTTGTTACTAGGTGTGCTAAATAAGGTATCTGCATAGGGAGTTCCAGTCAGGTTAAAAGAGATGTTGCTACTGGCAATATTCGTCCCTCCAAACACCACATAGCTTTGCCCAGCACGATAGTTGCCGTTGCCAAAGGCAGATGGTGCCCCAATAATTAAGTCGTCAATGCCATCGTTGTTAATGTCCCCCGCATTGCTGACTGAGATGCCTGCAAAGTCATCTGCTGCAATGCCGTTAATCAAAAAGCCATTAATGCCATTTAGGTCAGAGAGGTTGAAACTGCCGCTACTGCCCAGATTCGTCCCCCCAAACACCACATAGCTATTGGGGAAGGCATTTCGTGCCCCAATAATTAGGTCGTCAATGCCATCGTTGTTGATATCCCCAGCATTGCTGACTGAGATGCCTGATTCACGACTTTCAACAATACCGTTAATGAAAAAGCCATTAGTGCCATCCAAAGAAGAGAGGTTGAAACTGCCGCCACTGCCCAGATTCGTTCCCCCAAACACCACATAGCTTTGCCCAGAATCTATGATGCCGTTGGGGTCGGCATATGGTGCGCCAATAATCAGGTCGTCAATGCCATCACCGTTAATATCCCCAGCATTGCTGACTGAGTTGCCTAAACGGTCACCTTCTGCAATGCCGTTAATCAAAAAGCCATTACTGCCATTCAAGTCAGAGAGATTGAGACTGCCGCCACTGACCAGATTCGTTCCCCCAAACACCACATAGCTTTGCCCAGCAAAATCTTTGCCGTTGGGGGAGGCATTGTTTGCCCCAATAATCAGGTCATCAATGCCATCGTTGTTAATATCCCCTGCATTGCTGAGTGAGTTGCCTGAGCTGTCAGTGAGTGCAATGCCGTTAATCAAAAAGCCATTAGTGCCATTCAAATCAGAGAGGTTGAGACTGCCGCCACTGCCCAGATTCGTTCCCCCAAACACCACATAGCTTTGCCCAGCAACAGAGTTGCCGTTAGGGGAGGCATTCTTTGCCCCAATAATCAGGTCGTCAATGCCATCACCGTTAATGTCCCCCGCATTGCTGACTGAGTTGCCTGAAAAGTCACCTTCTGCAATGCCGTTAATCAAAAAGCCATTACTGCCATTCAAATCAGAGAGATTGAGACTGCCGCCACTGCCCAGATTCGTTCCCCCAAACACCACATAGCTTTGCCCAGCACCAGTGT
The DNA here is from genome assembly GCF_017115065.1 of Nostoc sp. JL23. Lineage (NCBI taxonomy): Bacteria > Bacillati > Cyanobacteriota > Cyanophyceae > Nostocales > Nostocaceae > Nostoc > Nostoc sp. JL23. The sequence goes on along the minus strand of NZ_JABXKN010000033.1, from coordinate 16,284 downwards.
TGCCGTTAGGGGAGGCACTATATGCGCCAATAATCAGGTCGTCAATACCATCACCGTTAATGTCCCCCGCATTGCTGACTGAGTTGCCTGAGTTGTCACCTGCTGCAATGGGACTAATTATAAAGCCATTAGTGCCATTCAAATCAGAGAGGTTGAGGGTGCCGCCACTTCCCACATTGGTTTGCCCAAACACTACATAGCTTTGCCCAGGATCGCGGATACTGTTAGGGTCGTAATTCTTTGCCCCAATAATCAGGTCGTCAATGCCATCGTTGTTAATGTCTCCCGCATTGCTGACTGAGATGCCTGAGTTTTCCTCTACTGCAATGCCGTTAATTATAAAGCCATTTGTGCCATTTAAAGAAGAGAGGTTAAGCAGGTTGAATGATGAATTAGCCATAATTTTCTCCTGTGTTTATTTGTTGTTAGTCAGCGAGTGGGCTTTAAGGTTTTATGCTTAAAGTTCCGTGTTCTAAGTAGGGGCGTATAGATTATCCAGCAGCTAAAACACAATGAAATTCTCAGGAATTTTACTGAACCATCAAAATAATAAATATTACTAAGATATACATAAATATTGTCAGGATGCTGAATATGTCAGATATGCCGCTTCAATGCAAAAATTTGAAAGAGCAGGTTGAATCTATATTACAACTATTACAACAAGAACCAACGCTACGTTCCCAAGATATTACACCTGTACGAACTTCTTTAATTAAAGCGATTTCTCCGAAGTTTGAAATTGTATTTGCAGGTGCTTTTAGTGCCGGGAAATCAATGCTAATTAATGCACTATTAGAAAGAGAATTACTCTACAGTGCAGAGGGACACGCTACAGGTACAGAATGCAAAATCGAGTATGCAGAAGTAGATAAAGAACGTGTTGTTTTGACATTTTTAAGTGAAGCAGAGATTCGCGAACAAGCAGTTTCTTTGTGTCAGCAACTAGGATTTCAGACAGTCACTAATATTAACCAAGCTGAGGTAATTAACCTGCTACGTCAAGGTTCTGAAGCGATTATTCAACAGGAGGGTGGTGAGAGTAAATCAGAACGTGCAAAACAGGCGAAGGCGTTAATGTTGTTGCTAGAGGGATATATGGCAAACCGCGATCGCATCTATACGGTAACTAATGCTACATATTCAATGGAGCAATTTAACTTTTCTAACCTTAAGGAAGCGGCTGGATATGCCCGTCGTGGTAGTAATAGTGCCGTATTGAAGCGGATAGAATATTACTGCAATCATCCTTTGCTACAAGATGGCAATGTAATTATTGACACACCTGGCATAGATGCGCCAGTAGAGAAAGATGCCCAACTAACTTATGCCAAAATTCAACATCCTGATACTTCGGCGGTGGTGTGTGTGCTAAAACCCGCTTCGGCGGGTGACATGACAAAAGAAGAAACCGAACTTTTAGAATTAATGCGGGAGAATGGGGGAGTACGCGATCGCGTTTTCTATATCTTCAACCGGATCGATGAAACTTGGTATAATAGAGAACTACGGCAAAGATTAGATAATTTAATTAGCGGGCAATTTGGTAATTCAAACAAGGTTTATAAAACCAGTGGATTATTAGGATTTTACGGTAGTCAAATTAAACAGACAAGCCCACAAGATAGATTTGGTTTAGATTCTGTTTTTGCAGAAAGTATTAAAGGTTTAGATGGTAAAGAAGAAACACCACAATTTGTCTATGCGTTTAACAACTACTGTGTAAATTCAGGAAAGCTATCTTCCAGTAAATTCCGTGTCTCTGTTAATGGCTTTGAAACTCCAAATCAAAATTATGTGCGAATTCTGGGAGATTGGGGAAATGAACTGATAGAAAAGCTAATTCAAGATAGTGGTACTGAAGAATTTCGCACAGCTATTACTCGTTACCTTACAGAAGAAAAGCGTCCCCAATTATTTAAAAATCTTGCTGATGATTTGGAAGATGTTTGTATTAAGCTCAAAAAACATTATCAGAGTGTCCAACGTAATTTAGATAGTCAGCCTCAAGAAATTGAGAGTATGAAAGCGCAAGAATTGCAACGTCTAAATCAGCAACTCCAGCAAATTGGTAGAGAATTTAGTGAGCATATCACAGAAGAAGTGAACCAAATAATTAATAATTATTGTGATGCTTTTGAAGCAGATTTTAAGCAATTGCAATCACGAATGATTCGCCGTTTAGATGAATTGTTAGATACTTTTTCTGTAGGTTATGCTTATCGACGTGCAACTATCAGCCATCCTCGCAATGCTACTGCACCTTTGATTGCTATTTTAGTAGAGGCATTTTATTACTTAGCAAATCAATTGGAAGATATTTTGATTGAATCTTCTCAGCAAGTAGTGGCGAATTATTTCCAGCGATTGATTGATAAGATTCGCAAGTCAGAATATTATCGCCAGTTGTATCGTTTATTAGATAATGATGGCGGCATTGAACAAGAGATTAGAAATTTAGAAAAAAGCGTTACTCAAGCATTAGTAAGTGCAGCTAGTGTAGAGTGCGATCGCTTTGTGCGAGAAAGCCCTAGATTTTACGATGAAGGCACTTTTTCTATATATCAATTTCGCCAAACTTTATCACAAACTTCTCAAGGTTACGACGCTGAAAGTATTGTGGAAGCAGAACCAGCAATTAGACAATTATTGAAATTAGATTTTGAGCCAAAAGTTTCCCAAACTATTCGTAAATCTTTTCGTCAAACCATTAATCAAACATTGAAAACTCAATTGATCCCAATGGCAAATCAGCAAGCAGATGAGATATTGCAGCAATACCCCCAGGCGCGTGCTTATTTAGAAAAAACATTAGAGCAAGAAGCTGAAGAAAAAATTGCGAATAATCGCCGATTATTGAATAGTCTCGAAGAAAATATTTCAGTATATAATTTAGCAGCTTTTAGTATCAATAGTTGTTTACAAGATATGCAATTATCTGACCATCTTTTGCCTGTAATTGGTAATACAGATATATCTATTACCAATGATTTATTAGACACTAATGGCAAATTTGCTAATAATGGATTTGTCAACTCAGATGAATTAGCTGGTAAGACCGCAGAGGTTTAGTATGAATCGCAGATAAACTACAGATAATTTTGAATTTTTGTAGCTTGTAGTTAGTAGACTTCTTGGCATTGTGGGGAAAAGGGTAAAGATATGGAATTTTCCTTTACCCTTTAACCTTTAACATGCATCCCAATATATTGCAAAAGTTACTTTTGCAAGATGTCTTTTTATGAATAGATTTAGGCGTTGCTATAACCTATTAAAATTCGTCACTATCCCAATCTCCAGTCTCCAACTAAATGGTTATGAATATCAAGCGTCGGGAATTTCTTGCAACCTGTGGGCTGGCTACCTTAGCCACTCAAATACCAACACTTAGCGCCCAAAGTAAGCCATCTCCAAACACCATCCGCAAGCCGCCTCGCCTGCAAGCTGGCGATACCGTAGGGTTAATCGCCCCTGCGGGGATCGTTGACGCCAAAGACATCGAAGCAGCGCAGAAATCAATTTCGCAGTTAGGGTTAAAAGTCAAGCTGGGGAAGCATCTTTTAGACCGTTACGGCTATTTAGCAGGTAAAGACAGCGATCGCGCCCAGGATGTAAACTTGATGTTTAGCGATCGCACCATCAAAGCAATTATCCCCATGCGTGGTGGTTGGGGTTGTAATCGCATTTTACCCCTACTCAACTACTCACTGATCAGCTCAAATCCGAAAATTATCATCGGTTACAGCGATATTACGACGCTGTTGTTAGCAATTAATGCCCGTAGTCATATGATTACTTTTCATGGCCCAGTTGCTACGTCTACCTGGAATCAGTTTACAGTCGATTACTTCAAGCACATCCTATTTAGTGCTGAAGCGGTGACTATGCAAAATCTCAACCCTAGCGAAGTGCGGATGGAGATCATAGCACCGGGAAAGGCGAGAGGTAAACTTGTGGGTGGAAACTTGTCAGTGCTATCAGCAATGGTAGGTTCACCTTACCTACCTACTTGGAACAAAAGCATTCTGTTTGTGGAAGAAGTTGGCGAGGATGTTTATCGTATAGATAGGATGCTGACGCAGTTAAAAACTGCTGGGATACTTAATCAAATTGCTGGCTTTATCTTTGGGCAATGCACTAAATGTAGTCTTGGAGATGAACCGTCATTTACATTAATGCAAGTATTGCAACAACACATACTTCCTTTAGGTATTCCTGCTTGGTATGGTTCAATGATTGGTCATATTAAGGATAAATTTACCTTGCCAATCGGTGTAGAAGTGGAAATAAATGCCGAACTTGGGACAATACGAATGTTAGAGGCAGCTGTTAACCTTGTGTGAATGAGGCAGGAGGTTGGAATAAAAAATAGTGGCTCACATTTTATCTAAATTGCAAGCCACTAAATTGGAGATTTTAGTCTTCGTGACTTTAATCTTTGCTCGTGTCTGACTTTTCACTGTAGCTGCGCCTAGACTCCCCCACTATATTTGCAGCATTCAGACAAAGGACTATGTGTATCAAGTTTGGAAATGCTTACTTATGACGACCAAACCATTTAGAGGCGATCGCTCCTAAAGCTGCTCCAACCATTGGATTACTGAGAAACTTCAGAATCGCTGGTTGTTCAGCCATCACCTCTTGGAAGATGTCAGGATGGCTATGATATGTGAAAGATGCCAGCTTGCTGAGGTCATCTGCACTTATGCGGTTAGGGTTGTGGGTAGAAAGCCCCAAATCTCGCTCCAGATGCCGCTCGTCTAGACCTCTTTGCTTTAAGTGCTTGAAAAATGCCCGTGCAACATCATCCCGTTCGTTAGGCTTAATTTGAGCGATCGCTTTTTGAAGTTCTGGCTCCAGCTGGCTTGGTGGAATGCTGTTATGGTTGAAAGATTGACTAAACAATTGCCGACGTTGATCGTGAGATGAACGCTGGGCAAAATCGTCAAAATTTTGGTATTCCTGAGTTGAGTCAGATGAAACATCATCTAAAGGCTCTGTATTACCGTGAGCCAACTCGTTGAGAATTTCACGTTTATACTTGTCACTGCTACTCATTTTAAATGTCTCCTTTTTATACTTGCAATCAACTGAATTAACTCAGGTTTTCTCCAAAAAATGAGTCCCTATTTATACTCAACTTGCTGAGATTGCACATCATACTGAGCCGTCAAAATCAGTTTTTTGTCTGGTGCATACATCAAAACTTTTAAGTCTTGATTGGGGAAATTTTTGTGAAAACCTTGGAGTAAGGATTTTGCTAATGGTCGCACTTCGGTCGGACGAACTTTAGGCGCAATCACGACACCTAACTTATTGTTGTCACGCACATAAGCATCTTGGACAATTCCCTTGGCTGTGCTGACAACCCAGTTCCCAAAATCTTGACCCTGTACACTGTTACCGCGTGACAACAAGGCATAGTCGGCGCTATCACTGATTCCAGACGGTAATTGAGTTGGTTGTTTAGCTTGAACAGTACCACTACAGGCGGCAGTCGTTGTTAGTACTAATACCAAGACTAAAGCTGTTAAAACCCGACGAAACTTTTGAATTATTTTCAATTTAACCACCTCGTTTAAACTAATGACTCTGCAATATCAATCTACTGAAAGTATTTTGAGTAGAAGTAGATAGAAAACCTGCTCCTACTAGCTCAAAAGTAATGACCTTCGTAGCTTAAGTAGGTAAACCCGGTCGGTTTTATTCTCTATTCGAGTTCCATCAGTATCAACATCTAATTATTCCTTAAAATCTTGCTGTGTCTTTTTATAAATTACACAATTTAGTTTATATACATCTTCTCTCCCAGGATTGACTTAAATTATCTTGATCTTTAATCAATCGAAGTAATTAAATATATTTTTATAACCCACAAGTAGGAGATAAAACAAATTTTTAGTATCAACGTATTACTTCTCATAAAATTTATTTAAACTATTTTTTGTAAATACTGTGACTAGTTTCTAGCATCTATGTGACTAGTTTCTAGCAGTAAATTTCAAAACTAAACTTAGCTAAATCAATACATACCATCAAACCTAGCTACTTTGATATGTTTATTAACACCTTACACTTAAATAAAATATCCTTACATTATTAAAGATTTATTTGCTTAAGTTGTAATACTTGCTCTATCACACTTCTAGAAGAGAAAATCTATGCCAAAAGATTGATGAGAAGGAAATTTAAAAATGCCTAAATATTATTAAAGTCGTAATAAATTTGCAAAAAAATATTTAGCTGTGCTGCTAAGGAGTAAGAAATCTAGTTATAAAGCAACCGTTGTAAAAATCGATAATAACAAGGTGTAAACTTTAAAACTGCTCTCATTGCAGAAAATCAGGAGATAATTATGGATACCGAATTACAGCAAGATCAGTATGTCGATACTGCCTCCCCAAACCAGATAGAAGCACTTAAAGGTTCAGAGTCTGGAAACCTGGCAATGTTGCCACCCGCCTCGGAAAATGAAGAACAATGGCAAAAAATTGGTAGACAGATTTCTATATTTTTGGCAAAAATACCTGAGTACATAGGTAGTTTTTACCAAGAATACAAATTGCTGATTATCAGCTTTGCGTTGCTTGTGATAACAGTTACGGCACTAAGGATTTTTCTGGCGGTACTCAACGCCATAAATGATATTCCCCTAGTTTCTCCATTTCTCCAATTAATTGGACTTGGTTACACAATTTGGTTTACTTCCCGCTATTTGCTCAAAGATTCCACTCGGCAAGAATTAATAGCAGAAACTCGCTTGCTTAAAAAACAAATTCTAGGCAGAGAAGAATCACAGACTTTAAGCTAACTAAAGTATCGTGGCGGATACAGTGTATCTGAACTTTTGGTCAAGTAAAAAGCTGAATTTTGCTTGACCATTGTATAGAACTGTAGACTCTTATACCACATCAGCTAATTTAGCAGGAAAAGGAAATGTATGATCAAGACAAATAAATTAGCTTCGCTGACAACAACAGTATTTCTTTCAACATTGCTAACAGTCCCTCTGCTTAATAGCTGCGGCGGAGGTTCCCAAAATGCTACGCCACCTCCAATTGACGATACTGTTGGTAGAAATTTAAATAATCGCGCTCCCGTAAATCAACCCCAAGCTAGGAGGGGATTAAGTACAGGGCAGAAAGTGGCAATCTTGGCAGGAGCGGCTGGACTTTACTATCTCTACAATCAGCGAAAGAATGCCCAAGGAGCGGGAGCGCAGGGGAAATACTACCTTTCTAAGAATGGGCGTGTTTACTATCGAGATGCTCAAAATCGCCCTGTCTGGGTAACACCGCCACAAGAGGGCATTCGTGTTCCAGAGGAGGAGGCACAACAATACCGGGACTTTCAAGGATATAACAACAGTCCCACAGGGCGAGACTTAAGGGGTTTGGGTGCAGGTACTGTTCCGACAAACTAATTTTTGTACAGATTATAAACTCGACTTTATCCAAAATTAATAACTCGGTTTTATTGATACGGCAAAAACCCTGGTCTTTTGGCAAATACTTTTTCCACGTCATAGATTATCGATAAAGTGAAAAAAGTAAAACTACTGTCTCACAAAGGTTTCAGCATAAGCGTTCACGTTACGACAAAAATGGATAAAGTCGAGATAAATAGATGGCGTTTAACCGTCATTCTATTTTTTAATAGAAACTTTTTCCGTATTTAAAGTTAATAAAACTCCTAACTGTCTTTTATTACTGTGAAAAAGTTGATGCAAAGAGGCAACTAAGGAAATTACGGGCAGTATGGTAACGTCCGCCCAGCTAGCGAAGACCCCTATGGAGATCCGGCTGACCAACAGTACCGCTAGTAACCTCAAGCAGCAAAGCTGCAATTCGTAATTACAATCAGTGAAAGCTTGAACTCATTACTGATAATTATGGTCAAGTAAAAATCATTTTTTCTACTTGACTACTTTTTATTAGATTGGTATCACCTGGTGGAAAAAATCTTGCATTGTTGGTGATTGTTTAAAGCGACGAAAAGCGGCTGAGAGTTATATTCGAGCAAGGTCAATTATAAGAAACTCAGGCTTTATTTCATCATTGTAAATTACTTACGTGAGCAGCAGAGTGGTAGTAGGAAAATGAAACAGTTAGCAAAAATATTATATAGTAAACTTCTACATCTATTTCACCATCTAAAGGGAATTACCATTTCCTATAATCCAAATCAGAAAGAAACTAATGTTGCTCTTGATGAAAAATCCTTAGAAGACCCAACTACTCAATTATCAAAGCAAATTCCTCTTCAATACAGAGTTAATAAATCCGAGCAAAACTTACAATTAAATTACCAGTATTCAGCAAAACCTCGGCAATTCAAAAAAGCTTCTTTATTTCCTGATAGTAAGACTAATGTTGCTGCTTTGTCGCTAGTTTTGTCTGGAGTTGCTGAAGTCTTATCTCAAAAAATGAACTTGTCATGGAATCAAGTAAATAATACTTTTAGTTACGAAAAAGAAGCTGAAACTGGAAAAGGAAAAATTTTTTACTATGTAACAGATAATCCCGAAACTCCACAACCAGAAACACTGGCAGAAGAGGCAGCTTTAGTTGTTATAGACGAATTTGATCCAAGAGCGTGTGCTATTCACCTGATTTACTGTGCCTTAGTAGCTAGCCTAGATAAACCTTGGTCAGGCAATTTTGTAATTGATGACAAGCAACTACTTGAGTACACAGGGCTTATTAAACGTAGGGATTTATGCAAGCATGAAAAATTGAGTATTTTGTACCACTTGCTACGGCAACCTGCTCAAGTACTAGCTTGTATTGCATGGCCTAAACAGGAGAAAGCTGGAGCTTTTACTGTTGCTGATTTAAAGATTTGGGACATCAGCATAATTCGAGATTTTGAAACAGATAAAGCTGGCAATAACAAGCTAGTGGGTTTAAAGGTGATAGGTCAAGCTGGAGTATGGACAAAATACTTCCTCAACAAATCTAAATACCACTACCACACTGGAATTATTACCAAGAAAACCGTACAGAAACTATTTAGTATTGGTAAACAAAATGCTGGCGCGGCTAGAATGCTAGTTTGGCTAACCTTCCAAATCAAACCGGAATTCCAGGATTGTGTAATGGGCAAGACTCTGATGGAGATTGCTTACGGCAAAGACAAAGTGTCAACAGCAGAGCAAGACAGACAGCTTAGACGGCAAATGGCTGATGATTTGGAAACCGACTTGAAAGTTGTCAAAGAAGCTGGATGGCAAGCAGAACTGGAAACAGGCCCAGCTTGGTTAACAAGCAGCAAAACTGCTAAAAGACCTATAGGTTACTGGAATCAAATACTCAATTCTAGATGGCGTTTTCATTTACCAGCAGAAGTACAGGAACGCTTGACGGTGGACTCGAATCAGCTAAGTGCAAACAATATCCAGCCTCTATCAGGTAATGTCATTAGAGAAGCGAGAAAAGCAAAAGGCTGGTCTAGAGTATTTTTCGCTACAACGATGGGGAAAAGCGTTTCCTGGGTTGATGCAGTCGAGACGGGTACACGTCAGGTTTCTCAAAAGGACTTGCCCAAGTTGCTCAATACACTGGAACTACACGTTAACAGGTATTAATTTCAACTAAACTTTTCTTGTTTCTCTGAGGTAATTTGTGCTACGTATTATTACTCATTGCAACTGTGTCGGGAGGGAGATTAGGTTTTTCGTGGGTTTTTCCATGACGTGAAAAGTCAGTTTTTATGTAAGGTTTCGCCAAAAGGCAGTATTCGTCCTGCCTCCTGCCTCTCTTGTTAATATTTTGATAGACAGTATGCATTTCTCCTCGCTATGTTACGACTAACAGAAGTAAAGCTCCCGCTTGATCATCCTGAAGATGAGATCAAGACTGCCATCCTCAAAAAGCTGCAAATCACGGACGAAGATTTGATCAGCTATTCCATCTTCAAGCGTAGCTACGATGCCCGTAAGAAAGGAGAGATCGCTCTTGTTTATATTCTGGATGTAGAAACGACTCAGGAAACTCATCTACTCAAGCGCCTGAAAAAAGATCCTCATGTAATGGTCACTCCAGACATGAGTTATCGCCCAGTGGCAAAAGCACCGAGCAATTTGGCGATTCGCCCCATTGTGATTGGTACTGGGCCTTGTGGATTGTTTGCGGGTTTGATGCTGGCGCAAATGGGGTTCCGTCCCATTATTTTAGAACGTGGGAAAAAAGTTCGCGATCGCACTGCTGATACTTTTGGCTTTTGGAAGAAAAAATCAGACTTCAACCCCGAATCTAATGCCCAGTTTGGCGAAGGTGGGGCGGGTACATTTTCCGATGGCAAACTCTACAGTCAAGTCAAAGATCCTCAGCATTATGGGCGCAAGGTATTAACCGAACTCGTCAATGCGGGAGCCTCACCAGAAATTCTCTATATCAACAAACCGCATATCGGTACTTTTAAACTGGTGGGAATCGTCCAAAGTATGCGTGCCAAAATCGAATCCCTCGGCGGTGAAATTCGCTTTCAAAGCCGGGTGGAAGATATTAACATCGAAAATGGACAAGTGCGGGGAGTCACCCTCGCCAGTGGGGAATATATCGCCAGCGATTATGTCGTTCTGGCAGTGGGGCACAGCGCCCGCGATACCTTCCAAATGCTATACGATCGCGGGGTTTACATCGAGCCTAAACCTTTTTCCATTGGCTTTCGGGTCGAACATCCTCAGACTCTCATCGACCAATGTCGTTTCGGCCCTCAAGCTGGTCATAAGCTTTTAGGTGCTGCCGATTACAAACTGGTTCACCACTGCCAAAATGGTCGTTCCGTCTATAGTTTCTGTATGTGTCCGGGAGGTTTGGTAGTTGCAGCCGCATCAGAACCGGGGCGACTTGTCACCAATGGGATGAGCCAATACTCTCGCAATGAGCGCAATGCCAACAGTGCGATCGTTGTGGGCATCACCCCCGAAGATTATCCGGGAAATGCTTTGGCGGGAATTGACTTTCAACGGCGCTTGGAAGAACGAGCTTTTGAATTAGGCGGTGGAACTTATGAAGCGCCAGGGCAGTTGGTGGGAGACTTTCTCAACCATCGCCCCTCGACAGCATTGGGCACGGTTAAACCGTCTTATACACCTGGGGTACATTTGGGTGATTTAAGTGAGAGTTTACCAGATTATGCGATCGCAGCCATCCGCGAAGCCCTTCCCGCTTTTGACAAACAAATTAAAGGATTTGCGATGGACGATGCCGTGTTGACTGGGGTAGAAACCCGCACGTCATCACCAATTCGGATTAAACGCAAAGAGGATTATCAGAGTTTAAATACAGTGGGTCTTTATCCAGCTGGTGAAGGCGCGGGATACGCAGGGGGAATACTCTCGGCTGGTATCGATGGGATTAAGGTGGCGGAGGCGGTGGCTTTAAGTATATTGCAAACCGTAAATCACAAAATCTGATGACAACAGGTGTAGGAAAAACTAAATTCTGGTGTGTGTCAGAGCTTGATAGTCTTGAAATATTTTACCCCACAAATGTTCTTATCTCAATCCGCTTAGGTTAAGGGTTATTGGTGTAGATAATTGGTCTTCTAAGACGCGATTTATTGCGTCTCTACATCAGGGTTTACTTGCCATTTCGCCTTTCTGGTGAAAGCTAGGCTCATAGCATTTTATGAGTTGTAGATGCTTCAAAATTTATTTTATAAAAAGCAGCTTATGAACGTGACCAGCATTTTATCAAACACCCAGATAACAGAAAAAGTTCAGATTCTGGTTGTTGAAGATGAGTATATCCTGTCAATGAATTTACAAGAAACTTTAGAACTGCTGGGATACACTGTTTTAGATATTATCGATACGGCAGAAACGGCAATTCAGAAAGCTGGTGAATTACTCCCAAACTTGGTTTTGATGGATATTCAGTTGCGGGGTGAGATGGACGGTATTCAGGCGGCGGAGCTAATCTGGAATCGTTTTCAAATCCCTGTGGTCTATATTACCGGGCATTCTGACAAAAGCACTTTGGATCGGGCTAACATGACATTTGCTTTTGGTTACATTCTCAAACCTGTCAAGGAACAACAACTTTATGTTGCTATTCAAACAGCACTCAATCGTTATCAACGAGAGCAATTGTCACAATCTCAACGGCTCAACCAGTTGAAAAATAATTTTCTAGCAACCGCCTCTCATGAAATGCGAATGCCCTTATCGAATATCAAAATGACAATCTCCGTGCTAGAAAATATTCTAGAGCGAGAGGGCATTTTAAATTCAGAGCTACTTTCTCCATTTGAGTCTGTGGCTGGCTACGTAACTATTCTGCGTCAACAGTGTGAAACAGGGCTAGATTTAGTGAATACTTTACTGTCTCTGCAAATGATTGATACAGATGCATATCCATTAGAATTAACCTCATTTCAACTTCAAGACTGGCTTCCTCATCTAACCTTGTATTTTCGAGAACTCGCTCGTTCTCAAAAACAGATTTTCCAGGTTAATATCCCTCAAAATTTACCACCTATGGTTTCAGACTTAGGTGTTGTTACCAAAATTATCTCCGAATTACTCAACAATGCCTGCAAATATTCTCCTCCTGATGAAGAGATTAAATTAACTGTCCAGATTATCTACATAACAAAAAGTGTAATCAATAAAGATGATCGACCTGGTATGACGATTAATTCTCAAGTGCCCTTCTTTCAAATTACAATTAGCAACTCTGGCGTAATAATCCCTAAAAAAGATCAATCTCGGATATTTGAGCCATTTTACCGAATTCCTTACAACGATTTCTGGAAAATTGGTGGGACAGGATTGGGCTTGACATTAGTTAAGAAGCTTATAGAATGTCTCCAAGGCACAATAGAAGTTTCCAATATTGAAGATTGCACAATATTCACTGTCTTACTACCGTTAAGCCTGTCAGATTTATCATCTTAAGCGAACATTATATTTCTCTCCACGCGCAGAGAGAAAAAACAGATTTTACACCTAGATACATTTCGAGGTAGGGCTTTTGCTTTTATGACTGGAATTGATATGCAATCATGTATTAAGCGCGATCGCCTTCAACATACTACAAACCGACAATTGTCTTAATACAACTCATATTTCATTAACTGACAAGGCAACGCTCCGTTGTACACTGCAATTCGCTGGGATGATTTTAGTCCAATTGATTGAGACAGTTCCTTGTTGCCACTGAGGACAAATGCAGTCCAGCCTTTGAAGCGTTGTTTCAGCACGTCGCCCAAAAGTTTGTAAAATGCCCCTAAATCGCTATCTCGCCCCAGACGTTCGCCATAAGGTGGATTGCAGAATAAAATCCCACTGTCTGCGGGGGCGACAACATCAGCAAGTTCCATTTGAGAAAACCATACATGGTTATCAACGCCGCAGTTTTGAGCATTATTAATCGCTTGCTCGATTATATTTTCATCGCGATCGCTTCCCCAAATAGGTGCGCTCAGGCTATCAAGTTGGCTGTCCTTAGCTTCTTGGAGCAGTTCTTCTAAAAGGGACAGATCAAAATCGAGCCAATTTTCAAATCCAAAGGATTCACGAAACAGCCCTGGTGCTATATTCAGTGCCTTTAAGCTAGCTTCCAAGGGTAAAGTGCCAGATCCACAGAGAGGATCGTAGAACATCTGGTCTGGTTGCCAGCCTGAAAGTTGAATCAGGGCAGCAGCGAGAGATTCCTTGAGAGGGGCTGCTCCAACCGCAGGACGGTAGCCTCGGCGATGCAGACTATTTCCAGAACTGTCGAGTTTAACGGTACAAAAGTCGCGTTCAATATGAACATTAACCCGCACATCTGGTTCATGAAGCTCTACATTTGAACGTTCACCCAGATTTTCTTTCTGTTGGTCAACGATCGCATTTTTGACCTGGAGAGATGTGAAGTGGCTGTGGTTGAGGCGATCGTTTTTGCCCGTGACATTCACCGCCAGCGTCATATCTGGCGTCAGATAGTTTTGCCAATCGATAGTCTGAATACCGCGATAGAGATCCTTGGCATCAAGGCATGGAAACTCATGGATATTCACCAAGATTCGGAACGGCAGCCTAGCCCAGAGATTGACGCGATAAAGTAGAGTGCGATCGCCCTCAAAGGCTACACCGCAAAACCCCGGCTCTACGGAATGGGCACCCAGTTGCTCTAACTCCTGAGCCGCGAGGGTTTCTAATCCGCGAGCAACCGTTGCAAAATACTGATTCATCCTCTAATCCAAAGCATTATCTTCACTGCTCACCCATTGACGCACTTTAGCTTAACTCATATCTTGTGACATTCTCCTTCGTTAAGTCTGCAAGTATAACCTTAGTAAGCTAGAGGCAGGAGGTAAACCTCCTAAATTTCTTTATGGGTTTCGTTTCAACAAGGAGGCAGTAAATATTCGCTACGCACCTCAAAATACATATTTTCTTCTTTCTTATCTACGACAGGCTACGCAAACATAAATAAATTTACTTGCTCTAAAAGAAAGTGGCAGAGGGTAAAAATATATTTTTACCTCCTGCCTTCTGCCTTTCTTCGGTAACTCACCACAAGCCCCAGACAAACTAAATCAAGCCTGAGTCAGGACACAGCAAAGATTTTTTGAAAGAGATTATATTTTCTTCAGTTTAAGTACTATCTTAAATCATTTAACCTTGCTAATATCAAGCTGAAATAGTATTCAGGCAGTTTGCAATACAACCCATTAATAAAAATAGTCAGAGGGAAAAACTATGACTTTAGTATCTGATCTTGTTTTGCTACAAGACTTAACATCGTCATCTGATGAGAATTTAATCCAGCTTAAAACCGTACTTCCTGCGACGGTAAATCGCTTAACCAACCCGACATTAGAAAAGATATTTGGTAATGACCTGAAATTTGGTATTGCCTCTTTCAAGGATAAGCCAATACTGCCTTTTGGGGGTTACGCTGACTATGTATATCAAGCAGAAGTCGCTTTGACAAATAATGTCACAACCGTTAAAGACAAAATCTTTGACTTTCAAGCTTTTGGTGGCAATGATGGCTCAGAATCACAATTAGATGCACTCTTGTTCGCAGCTTTAGATAGCGGTGGCAGTCTTGGTTACAGAGTAGGTTCATTTCGTGTTGTTATAGTAGCCACCGATAGTATTTATCACGTTGCCGGCGATCGCGCAGCAGCTATTCCAAGTGATACTATTGCCAATAATGGAGATGGGATAGCTGATGCTTATGAAGATTATCCACAGATCGGACAAGTAAAAACTGCGCTAGAAGCAAATAACATTATTCCAATTTTTCTAACTACGAGTAATGTTGCAGCCGATTACGAGACACTAGTTAACCAGCTTGGTCGAGGTGGTGTACTGACTCTTGGTTCTAAAAGTGAGAATCTTGCTGATCTCATAAAAGAGGCAGTTGCTCGAGCTAGGAATGTAATCAGTACTGATGTCGCTACAACCAAGGGAGACGATACCTTTAGTTGGGGGGATTTTTCGGCTGGCAATAAGGTTATTTTTGCTGGGAATGGTGATGACAGTATTTCGCTTTCTGGTGTTATTGGTAATCATTACATTGATGGGGGGGCAGGTTCTGACATCCTTGTTGGTGGAGCTGGTGCAGACAAAATAGATGGGGGTAGTGATGACGACAACCTTGTGGGGAACAACGGTAATGATATTCTTTTTGGCAGTAGTGGAAAAGATATTCTGATCGGGAACAAAGGCAACGATTACCTACAGGGAGATAGTGGGGACGACTTACTAGAAGGAGGCTCTGGCTCAGATAAGTTTGCATTTGCAACAGGATCAAAGTTTAATATTAGGGAACTCGGAGTTGATACTATTAGTGACTTCACTCCTGAGAAAGACAAGATCCAACTATCTAAATCTACCTTTACTGCTCTAAGTAACTCAGTCTTCCCGACTCAATTAAATTCCGCAGACTTTGCCACAGTGACGGACGATACTTTAGCTGCAAGTAGTAGTGCGGCGATCGTTTATAATAGCGCAAATGGTAGTCTTTTTTATAACCCCAATGGTTCGGCAAATGATTTTGCTGAGATTAATTCCGGGGGTAAATTTGCACAATTGGATGCTACCTCTTTTCCGGCTCTAACTACCGCTAGTTTTGAGGTAGTTTTGTGATAAGAATTCAGGAGTCAGAATACAGGAGTCAGAATAGTGGAAAGATCAGGAGATAAGTTGAAGGGATTATACTTGTGATATCAAACCTTTTATTAACAGGACTTACGCAATAACTCTCTGAAACTCTCATTCTTTTAGACTCATCCTTAATATAAATAACATGGGATAATAAAAAGCTGGAGTAAAAATTA
>NZ_JABXKN010000052.1:0-29224 GCF_017115065.1 Nostoc sp. JL23 | reverse complement strand
CACGCCCAGATTTAACTGAGAGGTGCGGGGAATAATATCCCCCATCGACTCAACCGATACTATCTCTGGCACAGGCACTGGCGGTTTCCAGTATCGATACTCTGTACCTGGTATAGGTATCTCTAACACTCAAGGCGGCTACATTAATGGAGGAGACGGAAAAGATTTGATCTCCGGAACCGGAAACAGAGGCGACGATTTTGTAAGAGGCTTTGCTACAGGCATCAATAATACTCAGGATAGCCGCATTGATGGAGGATTTGGGGACGACTCTATCTTTGGAACTGGAAATGGACAATCTGGAATTGCTGGTATAGGAATCTTCAACAGTGGTGGCAGCGATATTAATGGAGGAGAAGGGAAGGATTCCATCTCCGGAACTGGAACTGGTGGTACTACTAACTATGGAGGAGATGGTACAGGCATCTTCAACAGTGGTGGTAGCGATATTAATGGAGGGAAAGGAAACGATTCTATTACTGGTCTCGGTAAGGGCAGTAATGCAGGTTTAGATCCTATTAGATCATACGATGCGGGTAAGGGTATAGGCATCTCCAACAGTAAGGGTAGCGCCATCAATGTAGGGCAGGGAAACGACTTCATCTCTGGCACAGGCATCGGCGGTCAAGGGAGCTACGATACCCCTTTTGGGGAGCTTGGTCCTGGTGTCGGTATAGGCATTGTTAACAGTGGGATCATCAGTTTAAGCGATGGCAAGGATGCCATCATCGGCACTGGCATTAGTAAAGCCATAGGTATTGTTAATACTAATGGCATCATCTGTGGAGGGGCAGGAGATGATACCCTTACTGGGTATGGTGACAGCATTGGCATCCAAGGTGGCACTATTGATGGCGGAAACGGTAACGATTACTTCAAAGCCCGTCGAATTGATGATAGCGGTAAAGCGGTTTCAGACCAAGGGGGCGCTATTGCCAATGTCTTGATTAAGGGTGGATTTGGAGCCGACACATTTGATGTTGGTTACGGTAATGCCACAATCAATGGTGGATCGGGATGGGACAAACTAATTCTGTCTGATTTAAAAACTGATTACACCATTCTAGGCAACTCCAATAATTACACCATTAAACGTGATGAGTTCACCCTTAATGTCTTGAATGTTGAGGAAATCGTCTTTTTTGGCACTGCTCTACTGTAAATTGTGTTTGGAATTCCCGATCGGTAGACTGTGCTTTGGGTTGCCGATTGGATCAAAAAGACGCATCTAAAACAAAAAACTTTTAATTAGGTATACAGACGAATGGCACTAAGAAAAGTGCAAATCCTTAATCTGCCTGACTTTTGGGTGTAAGGGTTGCACAGTGAAGAATTAAAAACCAAATAATACTTACAAATCAACTACTTCCTCTACACTCCCACACCCAGAAGAAGCAAGGGTTTCACCTTTTCTTCGTGACATTCGTCCTTTTCCCCTCTTTTTTAATTAGCGATCGCACTAAAAATTTACCAGCATTCCACAACACACTGCTAAGGCACAATCAACACTGGGCAAGGGGAAAGGTTAATCACGCGAGTGGTAACGCTATCATCCGCTCCCTCTTCAGTCAAGCCTAGCCCCCGACAGCCCATGATAATTAAATCTGCCCCGATTTCATCAGCAACATCGCAGATCGTAAAAGCTGGTTTGCCTCGCCTTTCTAAGGTTTCAGATTGAATTCCTTGCCCAGAAAATAAAGATTGGGCATTTTCCAGTAGTTTCGCAACTACCTCTGGCGACACCATCGGATCGTCGGCACTAGGCGCGTCTGGAGGTGGTTCTTCTACCACAGACAGCAGTATCAAGCGACTGCTGTACTTTTTGACTACGTTGGTAACAACATCAGCAGCTTCCCGCGTTTCCCGGCTTTGATCGATAGGAAATAATACCGTCTTAAATATATCTGTCACTTGGGTACCCCTGACTCCGGTAAAATCTTGATGGTTCTACTTTCAAAACAATAACAAAAAGGCAATCAGGAGAGTTTGGTGTGTCCAAAAAAAGTTTAGCAAGTTTATCTTCGGCTGATATCTCTGGGAAACGTGCCTTAGTGCGGGTTGACTTTAATGTGCCTGTGGACGATCAAGGCAACATTACCGACGATACTCGCATTCGTGCCGCTCTACCAACCATCCAAGATTTGACGCAGAAGGGAGCTAAGGTCATTCTCGCCAGCCATTTTGGCCGTCCCAAGGGTGTGGATGACAAATTACGCCTAACTCCCGTTGCCAAGCGTCTGTCTGAGTTACTGGGGCAAGAAGTCATTAAAACTGATGATTCCATTGGTGATGAAGTTGCAGCTAAAGTTGGCGCGTTGCAAAATGGCCAAGTGCTGTTACTCGAAAATGTCCGTTTTTACAAAGAAGAAGAGAAAAACGACCCAGAATTTGCGAAAAAATTGGCAGCTAATGCTGATTTTTATGTAAATGATGCTTTTGGTACTGCACACCGCGCCCATGCTTCTACTGAAGGTGTGACTAAATTCCTCAGCCCTTCTGTGGCTGGATATTTGGTTGAGAAGGAATTGCAATATCTGCAAAACGCCATTGAAAATCCCCAACGTCCTTTAGCAGCAATTATTGGCGGTTCCAAAGTTTCCAGCAAAATTGGCGTAATTGAAACATTGCTAGAGAAGTGCGACAAGCTGATCATTGGCGGTGGGATGATTTTTACCTTCTACAAAGCCCGTGGTTTGAATGTTGGTAAGTCTTTGGTAGAAGAAGACAAGCTGGAACTAGCGAAGTCTTTGGAAGCTAAGGCTAAAGAACGGGGCGTTGCTTTATTGCTGCCTACAGATGTGGTATTGGCAGATAACTTTGCCCCTGATGCCAATTCTCAAACCGTTAGCATTGAGAATATCCCCGATGGTTGGATGGGTTTGGATATTGGACCAGACTCGGTGAAATTTTTCCAAGAAGCCCTTGCAGATACCAAAACGGTAATTTGGAACGGGCCAATGGGTGTGTTTGAGTTTGATAAATTTGCGAAAGGTACGGAAGCGATCGCTCATACCCTCGTCGAAATCGGTAAAACTGGCACAACTACCATCATCGGCGGTGGTGACTCGGTAGCGGCTGTGGAAAAGGTTGGTTTAGCCGATCAAATGAGCCATATCTCCACCGGCGGCGGCGCTAGCTTGGAGTTACTTGAAGGCAAGGTATTGCCTGGAATTGCAGCTTTAGATGATGCATAAGTAGGGACTGGGGACTGGGGACTAGGGACTGAAGAAGGGAATAGGGTACAGGTTACAGGGTACAGATTATTCCCTATCACCTGTCACCTTTCCCCAATACCTAAGATCCAATCCCCAACATAAGAAAAATATATGCAATCTAAATGGCTGGAATGGGCGCAAAATTTACAAGCGATCGCTCAAAATGGGTTGACTTATTCTGACGGTGTTTATGATATAGAACGTTACAAACAATTACGAGCGATCGCTACAGAAATTATGGCGACTTACTCGAATATAGAACACAGCTATGTCCTTGATTTATTTAGCCGTGAACTCGGATATGCAACTCCCAAAGTTGATGTGCGAGGAGCAATTTTTCGGGACGATACTATATTGTTAGTCAAAGAACGAGTAGACGGCTGCTGGACTTTACCTGGTGGATGGGCTGATATTGGTGAGTCGCCCAGTGAGGCAGTTGTGAAAGAAGTATATGAAGAATCAGGATATCAAGCACGCGCTATCAAACTTCTAGCAGTCTATGACAGAAACAAACAGGGACATCCACCATTACCGTTTTATGTCTACAAGCTATTTTTTCACTGTGAACTTATTGGTGGTTCGCCATCATCAAGTATTGAAACTGAAGAAGTAGGTTTTTTCCCTGAAGGTGCGTTGCCAGAACTTTCTCTCGGACGTGTGACACCAGCACAAATAAATCGACTTTTTCAACATTATCGCCAACCAAATTTACCGACAGACTTTGATTAGCACTGTTTTATAACTCTCACGAGATAAAAATTAGAAACCTTTGTTGTAATAAGTTTTTATAAATCTATGCGTAGGTTGGGTTGAGGAACAAAACCCAACACCAATAATCCTTGATTTTGTTGGGTTTCACTGTTGTTCAAGAAAGTCGCTACAAATATTTTATTTTTTCAGAGTAAAAAGAGCGTTAGTAGTCCCTTCAATATTTAGTATATTTGTCCAACTTTTTTAGGTAAGATGCTACTAGACAAATGTCCTATTTACACTAATTAACTATATAGTTTGCTCCCAAAATAAATGCATAGCAATGACTCAAATTACTCAACAACAACAAACAATCCAGCATCATCCAAGACTCGGAGTTGAAGTCCTGCGCGGTTGCAATCTTAACTACCTCACAAATCTAGAGTTGCGTGAATTAAAAGAATCACTTTGGAAACATGGCGTTGTAGTAGTCAGACACCAACAGCTTACCGCACAACAATTAAAAGAATTTGCCAAGCAGACTTTTGGTGATTTTATGTTTGGCGGCCCTCCGAAAACATTAGATCCTGATATTAGTCCAGACTTACAAAGCCAATATGTTTATATATTGGGCAATCCGAAGGGGCCAGTTCCCGATCCAGCCGGTAAATATGCGTGGCAATGGCATCATGATAAAGATGGTCTTCCCAGTACAGAGGGACTGGATATGAACGCACTATATGTTGTGATGCTTTATGGAATACAAGTGCCGGAAGGTGTAGATGGGCAACCTCACACTACCGAGTTTCTCGATATGGTAGAAGCGTACAATAACCTAGATCCTCAACATCAGCAGCAATTAGAGCAGATGTCGATGTATCACTCGCCACCAATGTTTTCTAAAAAAACCAAGGTAGAGACTGATATACCGAGGAAAGTGCATCCCATTGTGTCCACTCACAAAGTCACTGGTAAAAAGGGATTATATTTAGGTTCGGACACTGCGATCGCAGTTGGTATGGAAGATCAACCAGAGGAAGCAAAACGTTTCTGGGAGGATTTGTTTGCAACTGTTCTAGACTGCACGCCAGTCTACTCCCATGTTTGGCAGCCAGGAGATATTATTTTTTGGGACAACTCACAAGTGATGCACAGAGGTAAACCCTACGATCCAACCAAGCATCAGCGAATTGCGTTGCGTTTAGGTGTAGTAGAGACAGGTTGAAAGCCACTACTACAATATCTAAGCTAGTAATTAAAAGTTTGTAGTAAGGACTTTAGTGCTTAGAAAATCAAGGACTAAAGTCCTTACTACGAACTTGCTTACTATCAATTTAAACTTGACAGACTACTAGGGCGTTGTCTCAGGAGTTGGTATTGGTGTAGGTTCAGGTTCCGGTGTGGAGGTTTCTGTAGGCGTGGGCGTTGGTGTCGGCGTTGGTGTCGGCGTGGATGTTTCCGTGGGCGTGGGTGTTGGTGATGGGGGAACTGTGGGATTTTCGGCTGTAATAGTGAGTTGATAATCTACTGGTTTCGTTGCTGTGGAAACTACAACAAACTCATAAAATCCATTTTCTGGTAATTTAGTTGACAAACTACGCTTGGTAGAATCTTCTAAAAATCGAATTTTGCCAGAGGGTGAATAGACTGATAACAAGACTTGGGAATTTGCTTCTAGCTTCAAGTCCAGAGATTGGTCTTTGGCAAGTCCAGCAATGAATACCTTACCACCACCAGGTTGGAGAGTACTGCTGACTGTTTTGCCAGTAGCCCCAGGATCGAAGATAAGTTTCTGGAAAGCTGTACCGGCAAGGATTGCACTGAGTTGATCGCTAACAAATCCGTACCAAACTTGTCCAATGGGCTGACCTTGGAAACTTTTACCTCGCTGTTCAGGAAATACACGGAAGAATGCAGTATCTCCTAAATCATACAAAGAACGACTACCAACGTTGATTTTGTTGACTTCCACTTTCCAGCGATCGCGTTCAGCAGTTGTGTAAGTTCCCAGCTTTTGGCGTGCATTATTACTCAGTGGTGCAAGCTTTTCTAGTAATTCTGAAGCTGTTTTATCCCACTCTGCGCGCAAACTCTCATCTTCAGTCCCATTGCTGAGAGTACGTCCCCGTAAACTGGGATTTCTGTCCCAAAAAACTTGATTCACCAAGTTCACGTAGAAGTTAGAGTCAATACCCAACTGTTGACGGCGATCGCTTAATCTTTCTTTGCGTTCTCGTTCTGCTGGCGAATATTGCGCTAAAGGATCGGTTGGTTGTTCGCTAGTTGGAATGGGGCTGGCTGTAGAATTAGGGTCAACCTGCCCGACATCTCGTCTGCCATTCAATCCCCACCAAATTAATCCCACACTACCAGCAACTAGCGCCGCCACAAGGAAGGTTTTTGTTGGTGTCCACCAGGAAGAAGAGGGGGAAGATGAGGGATATGAGGGATATGCAGGGGTTGGGGAAGGTGGGGGAGGTGGAGAGACGGCGACGGTGGCGGATGTGGGTTGTGGTGGAGTGGGATATTGAGTTGGCGGATAGTTCGCTTGGGATGAGTTGAGGGCTTGGAGTACTTGACGGGCTGATTGATAGCGATCGCTTGGTCTGGCAGATAGCATTTTATCTAATACCTGTGCCAAATCTTGACTCAGATTAACTTCCCGTCGCCATTGCCAACTCAGAGTATAGGTATCAATTAATTCTTGGGGTTGTTTCCCTGTCAGTAAAACCAATATTGTTGCGGCCAAAGCATACAAGTCGCTGTGGGGAGATACTAACCCAGTTTGCATTTGTTCTGGGGGCGCAAATCCTATTTTACCTAATAAGGTTGGTGCTGGCGGAGGTGCAACTATACCGGGTTGGTAATATTCGGAAGCCACAGTTGCTACTACTTGTTTGACACCGCCAAAATCAATTAAAACTGGCAGTTTGTCAACAGTCCGAAGCATTAAATTATCTGGAGAAATATCTCGATGAATTACTCCTAGTGAGTGGATGTATTCCAACACTGGCAAAATTTGCTGGAACAATTGGCGTATTTCTGCCTCTGTAAAGCGCAAACCCTGTTTTATCCGGGCATTTAACAAAGAATTGTAAGTTTCCCCTTCTACATAATCTTGCACCAAAAACAGATATTCTTTGCCCCCTAAATTCAGCCGCAGCAGTTCTCGGAAACGGGGAATTTGGGGATGTTGCAATTTATAAAGGACACTCGCTTCTCTCTCAAAGAGTTCTTCAGCTTTTTGGACAACGTAAGCGGTTTGAACTTGGGGGGAAAATTCTTTTAAAACACAAAGTTCGCGGAAACGGTTGACATCTTCAGCTAAATAAGTGCGTCCGAAGCCACCTTGGCCAATTTGACGCACAATCACATAGCGATCGCCTAAAGTCAGTCCCGGTTGTATACCATAACTCATGGGCGTATCCAACAAATTTTCGCCACACTGGAGACAAAAGCGACTACCTGGGGAATTTTCATGTCCTTTAGAACAATATATTTTTGTCATTTGTTATTAGTCATTTGTCATTTGTCATTTGTTACTCTTCCCCAGTCCCCAATCTCCAGTCGTCTTATTTGCCAGATTGTACTTT
This sequence comes from Nostoc sp. JL23, assembly GCF_017115065.1. Taxonomy (NCBI): domain Bacteria; kingdom Bacillati; phylum Cyanobacteriota; class Cyanophyceae; order Nostocales; family Nostocaceae; genus Nostoc; species Nostoc sp. JL23. Next base: position 21,726 of record NZ_JABXKN010000052.1, on the reverse strand, counting down.
ACTGACTTGATCGGCTGCGATCGCATACCAAATTTGACCAAAAGTCTGTTGATTGAGTTTCCGACGCTGCTGATCGGGAAACAAGCGATCGAATTTTTCATTTGTGTCTTTGGTCAACTGATCGATTGTATAGTTCCCAAACTGCCCTGATCGCGCTTGTTGTCTCCATGTATCGTAATCTTTTTGACTATAGTTCCCCAATTTCCGACGAGATGCTGTACTGAGGTTAGCCTGTTCTAGTTTATCCAATAAATTATCAGCGATATCAGACCATTCATCTCGTAAACCAGCATCTTCAGATTTAGATGTCAGGCTACGTCCTTTTAATTCTGGTTTTTTTGTATAAAATAAATCATCTACTGTGCGAATAAAAAATCCTTCAGTAATTTCTAACTCTTGACGACGACTGATAATTTTCTGGAGGTCGCTATTTTTTCCTTTGTCGCCGGCTGGTTTTCCAGTTGGAAACTGTGGGATTTGCGGTAATGAAGGTAATGAAATTGATGGGATCGTGATTGAAGTTACGGCGCGAATGGCTGCATTTCCCGCCGCTAAAGTTAATCCAACTAAAGCCGTTCCCCCTAAACTCATCACAAAAGGGCGAATCCAAGCAGGGAAAGTTCTCGGTTTAGCGATCGCTTGCGTTTGCCTCTGAAATCTGCTCACAATAGCACTGGCGCGTTGTCTTCCCGGAGCAACGACCATCGTCTTGATTTTGCTAGTAATATAATTAGCTGGGGATTTAGTCGCAGTTGGCGACGGTAAATCTCTAAGGATTTGCTCAGATCGTTGATAGCGATCGCTCGGTCTATAAGCCAGCATCTTTTTTAACACCGCTTCTAGTTTGGGACTAACTTGGATTTCCTTGCCCCATCCCCAAATTCCCTGATAGCTATCGTATAATTTCTGCGGTTCTTTACCTGTAAGCAACACTAATGTTGTCACCGCCAAAGAGTATAAATCACTACTAAAAAATGCCTTTCCCTGCCGTAGCTGTTCTTCTGGAGCGTAGCCCTTTTTACCTAGCAGAGTGTTATTTCCAACCAACTTGGTACGCCAAAAACCTTGAGAAGCTGGCAATTGCTTGACGCCCCCAAAATCAATCAGCACTGGCAAATTATCAGAACGCCGCCAGATTAGATTATCGGGAGAGATATCACGGTGAATTACATCTCGTGAGTGGATGTATGATAAGACAGGTAAAATCTGTTGCAGGAGGGTGATTACTTCCCCTTCACTAAAGGTTTTTCCTTGACTTTCACGCTGTTCTAATAACTGGTAGTAATTGTCACCATCCACATAATCTTGCACTAAAAAGAAAAAATCTTTACTGCCTATCTTCACTTGTAGCGAGGCGTGAAAACGGGGAATCTGTGGATGCTGGAGTTTTTTGAGGACATTCGCTTCTCTCTCAAATAACTCTTTAGCTTTTTGTAAATCTTGATTTTCTTGTACTTGGGGTGCAAATTCCTTCAGCACACAGGTTTGATGTGATTTATTGATATCTTCCGCCAAATAGGTGCGTCCAAAGCCGCCTTGTCCTAAATGACGGATAATTTGATAGCGATTATCCACAACCTGTCCCACAGCAAGAGGTAATGGTTCACCACAATGGGTGCAAAAGCGGTTACTACCATTATTTGTGTGTTGTTTACTGCAATAGAGCTGCATGGTGCTGAAGGATAAATTAAGGTTTTATTGAATGACTACAACGCGCATACCCTCATTTTCGGATATTCTACGAATTACGAATTACGAATTATTTTAACGGTGTTGGTTCTACTTCAGAATAAATAAGCAAGCGTCATGAACGGCAAATCAAGACAGCAGCAAGTAATTAAAGCATTTGAAGATTTTTTGTCTACCCCCCTAGAAACTGTACTGCAAAGGCATCTCAACACTCAAACTTCGGCAGCTTTGAGTTTATTTCACGATGTGGCGGCGAATGTACCAGCCTACAAGGCATTTTTAGCAGAAAGGGAAATTAATCCCGCGACTATTCAAACCTTAGAGGAGTTTCAAAAACTACCAGCGATCGCTAAACAAAATTATATACTGCGTTATCCCTTACCTGACTTGTGCCGTAACGGACAACTAGAAGCGTGCGACATGATAGCTGCTTCATCAGGTTCTAGTGGTAAACCGACATTTTGGCCTCGTTTTTTCACAGATGAACTCCAAATCGCCACACGCTTTGAACAGATTTTTCACGATAGTTTCTATTCAGATAGCAGACGTACCTTAGCAGTGATTTGTTTCACTTTAGGCACTTGGGTAGGTGGAATGTTTACTACTAATTGCTGTCGTTATCTTGCTAGTAAAGGTTATCTCCTCACTGTAATTACTCCTGGTAACAACAAAGAAGAAATCTTGCGAGTTGTCCAAGAACTAGGTTCAGAATTTGAGCAAGTGGTGTTATTGGGATACCCGCCATTTTTGAAAGATGTGATTGATACTGGTATCGCTCGTGGTGTGGAGTGGCAGCAATATCAGATTAAATTAGTGATGGCGGGAGAAGTTTTTAGTGAAGAATGGCGAAGTTTAGTTGCCCAAAGAGTTGGTTCACAAAATCCTTGTTATGATTTTGCATCACTTTACGGTACTGCGGATGCCGGAGTTTTGGGTAATGAAACACCGTTAAGTATCTGTATTCGCCGTTTTTTGGCAGAAAATCCCGATGCAGCTAGAGCTTTATTTGGGGAATCGCGTTTACCCACACTAGTACAATACGATCCTTTCACTCGCTTTTTTGAAGTTCAAGATGGCGGATTGCTATTTTCGGGAGATAACGGTATTCCCTTAGTGCGTTATGACATCTTGGATACTGGCGGGATAATTAGTTATGATGTAATGCTGCAATTTTTAGCAGAATGGGGATTTAACCCGCTTGAAAATCTTGGTTCTGATACTCAAGAATCAGCTAGAGGTATTCATCAGCTACCTTTTGTTTATGTCTTCGGCCGTTCTAATTTTACAGTTTCTTACTTTGGCGCAAATATCTATCCCGAAAATGTAACGGTGGGATTAGAACAACCAGTAATTCAAGAATGGGTGACGGGTAAATTTGTGTTGCAGGTGAAGGAAGATGCTGATAAAAACCGATTTTTATCTGTAGTTGTGGAATTAGCGGTAGGGGTAGAGGGTAGTGAAGATCAGAGACTTGCGATCGCATCTTCTATTCTTTCACAACTACTACGTCTAAATAGCGAGTTTGCGAATTATGTTCCCGCAGAATATCAAACACCGCAAGTTACATTAGCCCCAATGGGTGATTTTGAATATTTCCCCATTGGGGTGAAGCATCGTTATACCCGTCAATAGTACAAGACGCGATGAATCGCGTCTCTACAAGTGTTGCGCCCCTATTTTTATTTGCTACTCTCTATTTTTCACTTTCTCTTGTTGATGTCAAAGAGTTAAAATTTGGAAATGTGGATAGACACGCATTTTTATACTTGGATAAATTGAGTAAATATAACTATACAAAAACTTACATTCCTTAACTTTTCGCGAGAACAAGCGGATCTTAAGGAATGAGAAAGAGACTACAAAGTAGACTAGATAAGAGTAATAGTACGTAGACTCTACTGAAAATAGAGTGGTTTTTGGTAAGGACAGAGAGCTAGAGCATTTGCATCTCTAAAGTACTTTCGGACTATATTTATTGCACGTTTTATGCATTTCGGCTCAATCCTCACTTCATCAGACTTAGTTGTTTGTCTAAACCCATTGGATATGGTGCAATACCAAGTAATTTCTAATTAAAAATTATTATTATCTTTTACTCAAAAAATAATCTCTAGAAAACCTATCAAAAGGTAGATGACAAAACTTGAGTTAGGTTTATGTTACTTAAGTTTTGCTATATCAATACCTTAAAAAGACTTATATATAAGGATTTATCGCAAAACCTTAGTCAGATTTATAAAATTCAGAAGTTTTGATAAATGCTTGCTCAGGTGGAGGCTTTATGATAATGTCTCCTAATAGCGCTAGAGTTAGATGCAAATTAGTCGCAGATAGCTTTTGAGGATTTCTAGAACTAGTGTCAAGCATTATCGATAATATACAATCGCTGGCCTATTCGGCATCTGTGGGATTGATGCTACCTCAAAAGCATTATTCCTGCCCTAGTAGGAATTTTTATCAACTTATGGTGCAAAAATTATGGCGCCAGCTTTTGCTGGCTACTCATACCATGTAATCCGCTTGGTGGGAATTTCGCTGATTGATATGCTGACTTTTACTTGTGCAATTACTACCATGCTTTTAATACACATCCCGCAACCACCACTTAGAAAAGTTTACGGAATATAGACGAAAGTCACTAAATTTTTCCAGTCAAATTAATTTAATCGAACCATCATGTTGAATATTGGGATGTATTTGTGGCAATTTGATCAGCCAATACTGAAAAGAAAATTCTCTAGATTTTTAGCTTTTATCCTCAGTGCTATTTTAGTTGTAGTTTTGGCAAATAACAGTTTTGCGACTGCACCCAAAACTACAGAGATATTATGGGATACTTACGGCATACCGCATATATATGGTAAAGATGCTCCAAGCACTTTCCAGGCATTTGGTTGGGCACAAATGCAGAGTCATGCTAACTTGCTGTTACGCCTCTATGGTCAAGCTAGGGGAAAAGCAGCCGAATACTGGGGAGAAGAGTATTTAGAATCTGATAAATGGGTCCTGACGATGGGAGTACCCAATCGTGCCAATTCTTGGTATCGGGCACAAAGTCCAGCTTTTCGTAGTTATATAAATGCCTTTATCAGTGGGATAAATACTTATGCCAAAGCCCATCCTGATTTGATTGACGAGCAATTAAAAATAGTATTACCTGTCAAGCCAGAGGATGTATTGGCACATTTGCAAAGAGTGCTGTATTTTACTTTTATTGTCAATCCAGAACAGGTAGCAAATATTACTCATACTCAATCGGAAGCTGGTTCTAACGGTTGGGCGATCGCACCTAAACATTCTGCCAGTGGTAAGGCGATGTTGCTGGCAAATCCCCACTTGTTATGGTCGGATTTATTTGTCTGGTACGAAGCACAAATTACCGCCCCAGATATGAATGCTTCTGGAGCAGCGCTGGTGGGAATTCCGGTTTTAGCGATCGCCTTTAACGATTATTTGGGTTGGACTCATACTGTCAATACTCATGATGGTTGGGATGTATACAAGTTGAAATTGACTGATGATGGTTATCTTTTTGATGGCAAAGTCCGTCCTTTTACAACATCAAAGTTTTTGTTAAAAGTCAAGCAAAAAAATGGCTCCTTAGTCGAACAATCATTATTAGTCAAAAGTTCCGTCCACGGTGCAGTCGTTCAAGAAAAAGATGGGTTTGCTGTGGCACTGCGGGTTGTCGGTGCAGACCGTCCCGGTGTGTTGGAACAGTGGTGGGATATGGCGCGTTCCCGAAACTTAACCCAATTTCAAAAGGTATTGAAACGCTTGCAACTACCGATGTTTACCGTCATGTATGCAGACCGAGCAGGACATATCATGCACTTATTCAACGGTCTGGTGCCGATTCGTCAACAGGGAGACTTTCAATATTGGGAAGGTTTAATTCCTGGCGACACATCTAAGACTTTGTGGAAAAAAATGCATCCATACCAAGATTTACCGCGTGTGATTGATCCGCCTAGTGGTTGGTTGCAAAATGCCAATGATGCGCCTTGGACAACGACTTTTCCATCTGCCATCAAAGCAGATGATTATCCTGCTTATATGGCTCCACGAGGAAAAATGCCTTTCCGCGCCCAAAGTTCTGCAAAAATGCTGGCTGAAGATCCAAAAATTTCTTTTGTGGAAATGATTAAGTACAAACATTCCACCAAAATGGAACTTGCAGAACGCATCCTCGATGATTTAATTCCCGCGGCTCAAAAATATGGCGATCAATTAACTCATCGTGCTGCTGATATTTTGGCTGCTTGGAATCGTAATGCTGATGCTGATAGTAGAGGCGCAGTATTGTTTTCTTTTTGGTGGCAAGAAATGGATCAAGACCAAACCTTTAGTTTTCCTTGGAATGAGAACTCGTGGTGTACCACACCCGATGGTTTGAAAGACCCAGAAAGTGCAGCGAAAGCGCTACAAATAGCCGCGGCGAAAGTCGAAAAAGCTTATGGAAAGCTAGATGTTGCTTGGGGTGAAGTCTTCCGAGTGCGTAGCGGAAACTTAGATTTACCTGCTAATGGTGGCGATGGGGATCTAGGAATATTCCGCGTCCTCAATTTTGCTCCCTCTGCTGATGAACGCTTTCAAGCAGTCGCTGGTGATAGTTATGTGGCGGCCATTGAGTTTTCTCAGCCAGTCAGGGCAATGGCCTTACTCAGCTACGGTAATGCTACTCAACCCGGTTCGCCCCACATTACCGACCAACTACAACTTTTTACTCGCAAGCAACTGCGTCCTGTTTGGCGAACTCGCCCAGAGGTATTGGCAAATTTGGAGGAACGCAAAACTTTTTGAGAGCTACGCCCAGTTATTAACTATGAGTTATCCATCAAAAGTCTGCCTGTACAGTTGGAAGATTGTTCTTTTGATAACGCTTGTTGGTATTTCTTTGCCAGCGTTGTCAGAAAACAAAGAACTGAATAATGATGAACCACAAATTCTTCAGACTGAGATTAGCGATCGCGATCTGAAAATTATTGAGCAGTTAGTTGCGATCGCCCAGCGTCAGTCTTCGCAGGTACAGGAGGCAAAAGCCGCTATGGGATGGAGTGCTTTCACCGATGTTTTGAGTGTTGAATTTTCACCATCTCAAACCAAGACCAACTACAACTTGCCCGATGTAACATCCGAAAATCAACGTAGTTTTGCGATCGCAATGACAATTGACCCGATTAAACTTTTGAATATAATTCAGCAATTACCAATAAGAAAAACTCGGTGGCATGAAGTTAAACAGCAAAAACGGGTAGCAGTTGTACAATACTACCTTGCTTACTTACAAGCCCGTCAAGCTACGAAAATAGCCGCTTATCAAATGCAACAGCTAGCCCTTGCGGGAGCAAAAACTGAGCGGATTGCTAGCGTGAATTCCCAAGTAACTTTACCCGATCGAGTTAGTCTAATGGCTAATACTGACTATGTTGCAGCGGCAACAGTGATGCTAAATACAAACGCACGCGCTCGCTTGGCATTAGAAGAACTAGCAGCTTGTGTTGGCTTATCTTCACAAGCAACAATTAAACTGTTTGAAGCCAGTAATTTGAACAATGAGTAGATCAGTTCCCTCACCAGCCAGAGGATTGTTGTCATCCCTAACATTTGCCGTTGCGGGTTTAATTGTGGGATTAATTGCTCCCCATATTGCCCGTCAATTAGTAGGTGGAAATCATCAAGGTTTGATTCCAGTAGCGGTAATCACAGGAGCAATGATTGTGGTTTTATCTGATTTTATCGGCAGAATTATTTTTGCTCATATCGAAATTACTTGCGTAATTGTTACCATGATTGGTGCCCCATATTGTGTTTATTTACTAATTCAAAATCTGTGAAACAAAACCTAGTTTAGTATACTTAATACTAAGTAAGTAAAAATTCTAATTTAGGTGTAGCATTAATAAAAACGAATAGTGTGATATGTCATGTCCAGGTAATTAGTTATGATTCCCATAGTCCTTGCACTCTACACGCCAGTTGCTCATGCCATAACCGCGTTGCGCTGGCTCCCCTTAATCTCCTACCTACCTACGGGAAGGGAAACAAAGCGCTGCCTTAGCGGGGTTGGGTTCTTTGGGTTTAATTCAGTAATCAAGCGGACATGATATTACATACTTACAAAATTATCAAAATATTCTCTAAAATTTAATTATGTCAATGTCATTATTGAGCGACAATCAACATTACCAAATGTCAGCGAAGAATTTGACTTTGGGTTATGATAATATAACTATTATTAAGCATTTAGATTTAGATATACCACCAGGAAAAATAACTGCTTTAGTTGGTGCAAATGGCTCTGGAAAATCTACTTTATTAAGGGGTTTAGCAAGATTATTAAAACCTCGTATTGGCACAATTTATTTAGATACAATAGATGTATTTAAGCTGTCAACAAAAGATGTTGCTAAAAAGTTAGGAATTCTTACCCAAGGCCCCGTTGCGCCAGAAGGATTAACCGTTCGAGATTTGGTAGCTTGTGGAAGATTTCCTTATCAAAGTTGGTTGCAGCAGTGGACAAAAGAAGATGAAAGATTAGTAGAATTAGCGTTAGAAATTACTGGGATTAAATACTTGGGAGAACGCGAGTTAGATACTCTTTCTGGTGGACAGCGACAACGTGCTTGGATTGCAATGGCATTAGCTCAAGATACGGATATTTTATTGTTAGATGAACCAACTACTTTTTTAGATTTGGCGCACCAAATAGAAGTTTTAGATTTATTGTATGATTTGAACCAAAACCAGGGACGAACGATTGTCATGGTGTTACATGATTTGAATCACGCCTGTCGTTATGCTGATTATTTGGTAGCGGTGAAAGAAGGTCAAATTTTTGCTGTGGGCGAACCTAATTTGGTGATCACTGAGAAGATGGTAAGGGAGGTGTTTGGATTGGAATGTCAGGTTATCCCAGACCCAGTTTCAGGTACACCGATGTGTATACCAGTAGGAAGAAAGGGGAGAAAATAGAAACAAATAAAAACCTTACATGGCACAATACAGTTCAGTTAAGCATTTCTTCCTTATCGTCTTGCAGAGTAGGAAATAATTTTTCTGACTAACAGCGATTAAAAAACATCTCGCAGATATGCAATGCTCTCTTCTGAAATTAAATTGCTATATTTATTGCAGATATCTAATACAGTGGAGAGCGATCGCTATTTTGATGTGGATTGTGAATATCTCTAAGATATTACAGCGGTTTTCCAGTAATTGAACTACACCACTCCCTAGTCCCCGTCTCAGTTATGGTCTAAAATCATTTTCTTGTAATCAACCCCCTAGATTGCTCCACTAGGCGAATAAACTCACCCCGATAGCCCTCTTGGTCTTCCCCCTTCCCTTGGGTTGCCAATTTCATCACCAAATCATAACTAGCATCTCCCTTATACTCAGAGCCACGCAACACCATCCCAAAGGTAGCTACCGCAGCAGCAAATCTCAGGTTTGTGGAGGGTATCTGGTCGGTTCTCAAATCATCATCTTGGATGGTTTGAGTAATTAGTTGACTGGTGCTGTCCTGGGGCAACTTATAGCGCAGTTTCACCTGCATCAACTCATTACCAGCAGCATTCGAGACAGTTTCACCAGAACGCTGATACCGCAAAGGGTCTATCTCTGGGAGTTTCACATCGCTTTTTGTGCCAGTGGGAATTATTTCATAAAGCGCTGTCACAGAATGACCAGCCCCAATATCCCCTGCATCTTTCTTGTCGTCATTAAAATCCTGGTTTTGCAGCAGGCGGTTTTCGTAACCAATCAAGCGATATGCCTGAACTTTCGCCGGATTAAATTCCACCTGAATTTTCACATCCTTGGCAATAGTAAACAGAGTTCCCCTGAGATCGTTAACTAAAACTTTTTTGGCTTCCAATAGGGTATCGATGTAAGCGTAGTTACCGTTACCCTTATCAGCCAGTTGCTCCATTTTTCCGTCCTTATAATTGCCGGTGCCAAATCCCAACACCGTCAGGAAAATTCCTTGCTCTCGCTTTTGTTCAATTAATCGTGTCAGGTCGCCATCACTGGAAACCCCGACGTTAAAATCTCCATCGGTAGCTAAAATTACTCTGTTATTACCAGACTTGAGGAAGCTTTCTTTGGCTATCTTGTAAGCTAACTCAATGCCCTGACCGCCAGCAGTCGAGCCTCCAGCCTTTAAGCGGTCAATCGCCGCCAAAATTATTGATTTCTGACTACCAGGAGTAGCAGGTAACACCAATCCAGCATTCCCAGCATAGACTACCAAACTTACCCGGTCTTCAGGACGCAGTTGATTCACCAATAATTTGAGCGACTGTTGCACTAAGGGTAATTTGTTTGGGTCATCCATAGAACCGGAGACATCAATCAGAAATACTAAGTTGCTGGGTGGTAAGGTTTTGCTTTCTAGGCGTTTACCTTGCAAACCCACTAGTACCAGCTTGTGTTGAGAATTCCAGGGAGCAGCAGCAACTTCAGTGGTGACGGAAAAAGGGCGATCGCCTTTTGGTTGGGGATAATTGTAGGTAAAATAGTTGATTAATTCCTCAATTCGCACTGCATCCTTGGGTGGTAATTCCCCTTGAGTAATAAACCGTCGCACGTTGCTGTAAGATGCTGTATCTACATCAATGGAAAAGGTGGAAAGAGGATCGTTACCGACGCGATGAAAGGGATTATCTTCAATCCGGTTGTAGTTTTCTATATTGAATCTGCTACCTATTTGTGGTTCCGGGGCAACCCTTCCAATACTGGCACGAGTTTGGAGTTTAGGCATATTCGCACGGTTAGCAACTTGATCCTGCACAGATGAGCCAGACGGAATACTAAGGGGTAGGGCTGTAGGTAAAGGTTGAGTCTTTCGGGTAGACTCAGTTTGAATACGTTCTCTGGTAGGCTGATTCGGAGTGATGGGACTACGAGTTTCCAATTCCTCTATCGGACTTTTTAGGGTTGCTAACTCCGGTGCAAATTCTGACTGCAAGCGTTGCAGAATTTTCATATCTGCTGGGGTAACTATCTTGGGATCAGTCGCTATTAGCTCATTGCTCCGATTCACACAGGCATTCAAGACTGTAGCAAATTCAGTCCGGGTTACAGGAAGAGTGCCAAAATTTTGGACGGGGACGACACAACTATACTGTTTTACCAATGCCTGGAGTGCTTGGTAGTCAGGGTGATTGGGTAAAATGGAAGTTTTTGGAGTAGAACTGGCAGGAGTCTGATTGGCTGGAACTGCAACCGTTACAGACTGGCGTAAAATCGCAATTCCGGCTGACGGTATCAATAAAAACAATATTATAATACTGACTCGCTGCCACATTTTGGACGGAATCGGGTAAGACATAGCTAAATCCTCACACTAAATTTTTTCTGTCACATTTGAGTATTTACTCAGAATAGTCTTAAGCAGCTTGGGATTTGATAACCGTTTCAGTTTTGGTAACTGTAACTTATACAACACGAACCATTCCCGTCTAGCATTAGGGAATATAACAGTATTTCTTGGTATTGGCTAATAATCTGAGTTAAGTAAATTACTCAGTTGCTTCACTCCAGATACTCATTTACAACATCACCAGCCAGCAAAAGGGCACAATATCAAAAGTTTTTAACAGGATTACGGAATTGCGATAACATCCCTTGAAGTCATAATCATCGGAACACAAACTGACTGCGTTCACGGAACTTTTTGCTTTACCAACTCCAAGCAAGAAATCTTAAAATACCCAAATAATTAAAAGACGTTATTAAGGAGATAAATTAACATGAGCGAGAATAATAACCCACAAACCAAAACCAAAAAACAACCTCCTAATACAATAGGAAAACCACCTAAGACTGAGTTTATTAACTCCGATCAACAGCCCACAAGACCAGAATTATCAGATAAATAATTCCTTTTACCACAACATTTTATTTATAACTCAATACCTTGGGTGAAGGGCTATTAGTGTAGATAATTGGTGTTTTCAGACGCGATTTATCGCGTCTCTACATGAGGGTTTTGGGGTGATCTGAACTGTATTGAGTTATAACTATAAAACCAATTCTAGTGTCGGAGAGAATAAGAAACTAGAAGTCTAACGGAAATATTCACTTGCTGCTAAATTTGGGGAACCATTGGTTCCCATTTCATTTTTAATCCCATCGCTTATTAATTCATTGATTTGATAAGGGTAGGCAAATGGTGAAACAAGTTCTGCCTGACTGCGACTCAAATGAAAGCGTACCGTGATGGCGATTTTCTACAATTCGGCGAACGGTTTCTAAACCAAGTCCTGAACCATGCCCCACTGATTTGGTGGTGAAGAAAGGTTCAAAAATGCGGGTTTTAATTTCAGGTGAAATTCCACTGCCAGAATCGATGATGTCAATATGGGCATAGCGATCGCAATGATGTGTTGTAATTTCTAGCAGTCCTTTACCATCCATTGCATCAATGGCGTTGTCAATTAAGTTCGTCCACACCTGATTCAGTTCGCTGCCATAGGCAAGGATTTTTGGAAGACTTCGATCGTAATTGCGTTGCACTTGGACACCGCATTTGAGTTTATGAGCAAACAATCGCAAGGTATCTTCTAAGCCTTGATGTATATCTACTTCTTGCTGAGTGCCTTGATCTAGGTAAGAATAAGACTTCATCGCTTGCACAAGTTCGGAAATCCTCTCAGATCCTCGCAAACCATGTTTAATCATTGACATAACTTCAAAGGAAAGCGCTAGCCAGTGCAATCCCATTTCTCGCAATTCTGTGTCGTCGTTGCGCCAACGTTCCATAAGTTGATCTAGGGTTTCAACCTCAACACCACCTTCCGCTAAAGGTTCTGCTAATTTCCATGCTTGGTTTACACCATAGTCTTCTAACCATTCCAGCAATATGTCTTCGCGATCGCTTAGTGTCACCGGATCTAGGCGATTATTCAAAATCGCATCATAGCCTAGATCGCGTACTCTCAACCAATGTTGAGTATGGGCTTCCTCAACATTGCGTTGCCCATAAACTAAGTTCATTCGTTGTAACTCTAAGATGGCGGCTGGCATTTCTTTTAAAGTCCGAACCAGGGCTGCGGCTGGGTTGTTGAGTTCATGAGCTAGACCGGCAGCAAGTGTCCCTAAAGCTGCCATCTTTTCCCGCCCACGAATGAAAGACTCTAGCCCCCGGACACGACGTTGCATAATTCGGAAGACCATCCGCTCAAAATCACGACATTCATGCAGCAGTTTACGAAAGTCTTCTCCCTGCATTTCATAGATATGGCAATTTGTAAATGCCCGCATTGTCACAGGTGCAGGTTCGTCTGTGAGTACTGGAATTTCACCAAAAAAGGATGGGGCTTCGTGTTGCCCGATGGGAATTGCAATTCCTTCACTGCGGCGGGTGATGTTGATTTTACCTTTGACTAAGATAAATAAGCGACATCCAGGGTCTCCCTCATGGGACAACACTTCTCCGGCAGAAAGTTCAACTGTTTGAGCGCGATCGCAAACCCATTGCAATCGCTCTTTGGGAAGTTGTTGAAATGGGTCTAAGTTGATTAATTCCTCAACACATAACATCAATTAACCTCCTTGAGTGGGCAGGGAGCAGGGGGCAGGGGGGATAAGAAAGTAGGGTTATACCGCTGTGTTTGTCTATGGAGAATTTTGGCTTAAATAGTTGAAGAAGGCTTTAGTCTCAGTTTATCAGAATGCGCAAAAAACCCGATCCGTATATACAGTGGGGATGGATAGCGGTCTGATCGCTCAAAATTTATTAAACCCAGCAGAACGACGATAAAGTAACCAGATAAACAGGGGTGAACCCAGCAAAGCAGTGACGGAACCTACTGGTAGTTCTACTGCTCCTAGTCTTGAGAGTAAATCTGCAAAAGTGAGTAACCATGCACCTGCAAGGGCGGAAAGTGGTAAAACAAACCGATGATCTGTACCAACAATGAGGCGGACACCGTGAGGGACAACAAGACCGACAAATCCAACCAAGCCACTGATGCTGACTGCACCTGCGGCTAATAGAGTGGCGACACCACCAATTAATAGGCGCGATCGCGTCAACGAAAGCCCTAAACTCACAGCCAAATCATCTCCCAAAGCCAGTATGTTTAGCGATCGCGCCAGCAAGCATCCCCCGATCAATGCAACGATGATATAAGGGCCAGTTGTAGCAATTTCTTGCCAACCCCGCCCATTAAGACTACCAACCAGGAAACTGAGCGCAATTTGAATTTGCCCATCTTCAGCTAAAAGCAGCAATGTACTTTGTACAGCACCAAATAAAGAACTCACCGCTACTCCGCCTAAAATTAAGCGCTCAACAGAAATTCCCGACCCCGAACGACCGAGTAAAATAACGATCGCAGCAGTTAACATTGCTCCCATCCATGCTGCTAAAGGAATTGCGATCGGGAATATTTGGCACACAATCATCAGAATTACAAGCAGTCCTGCACCTGCTGAAATGCCCAAAATAAATGGATCGGCAAGACTATTACGTAACATTCCTTGCAGCAACGCTCCTGACATTCCCAAAGCTGCGCCGACAACGATCGCAGCCGTAATCCGCGGGAGACGTAAATCCCAGAGAATTGTCTGTTTAACCGGATCGCCTTTGTGGAGAATAGCTTGCCAAAATTCCGACATATTTAAAGGTACTGCTCCTTGAGAAAGCGACAGCGCTAGTGTTACTACCAGTGCTGTACCAAGGAGTAAAACAGCCCAAAATACGCGGTGTTCAGTAAAAATTTTCTGAAATGGTCTAGTCAAATTTAGATATGTATTTTTTTTAAATATAATCCGTCCCAAACAAAGCTGCATTTAAAGATAGCTTCTCTTCGATGAGGGAGCGGAGGAGTAAAAATTTACCGCTCAGAAGATGGAAGTTGAGCCTCAGAAGGTGAACGTTGAGCCTCAGAAGGTGAACGTTGAGCCTCAGAAGGTGGAAGTTGACCTTCAGAAGGTGAACGTTGACCCTCAGAAGCTCAATTTTTAAGTTTTAACAAAGTTTGGGGTTTAAATCCCCTGCTTCTATCAAGCAGCCCGAATTGAAGCCTAAATCTAAATCCCCGACACAAAACGTAATTGCGTTCGCGCAGCGTCTCGTAGAGAGGAACGAGCGTCATTGCGAATTGCGTTAGCGGAGCGAGGCGTTCGCTTTTAGCGTCTCGCAGAGAAGCCCATTGCGAATTTGCCCTGTGCCCCTACGTTAGTTCTAGTCCACCTTGATAGCCAGTGACAATGCGACCACCATCCTTGAGGATGTGGATTTCTATCTGGTCGCTAGCCCAAGTAATCTGGTCTTGGAAAGCTGGGTTTAACACCCGAACCCGTTGATTGCTAGAAGAGACTGGAGAATTGGGAGAATTAATTGCCAGAGATTGTACAAAAGGCCCGTCAATCAAAATATCGAGTTGTTCTAACAATGCTTGGGAACCTGGCGGTGCAGATTGGGACTGTAGCTGCTTAAGAGTGAACCCACTAAAAGACATTACATTTAAACCAGCAGCTTTTACCTTCCGAGCTAAAGACGCTAGTGCCGTTGCTTGCCAAAAGGGTTCTCCACCAGAGAATGTTACACCCGTGTTGTGGGGATTGCTGAGAATATTTTCGGCAAGCTGATCAACAGCAATCAATTGGTTAGCCTCAAAAGACCAGGAGCTAGTATTAAAGCAGCCAGGACACTCACGCAGACAACCTTGTACCCAGACGACCGCACGACAACCAGGGCCATTAACTTCTGACTGATCGACGTAACCCATTATATTGAGATAGCCTGGGGGAATTTCCGTGAGTGCTAGCGATGGGTCAGTTGGCTTAATTTCCATCTCTTTAACTCCTTTTAGCCGTTAACTGTTAAATATAGCGAATCTCCACTTATATAACCGTGACAATAGTTATATAAGGAGGGATTTAATTAATGACTAATCTCTCAAAAACTTTTGGGGGTTTGGAAAAGTCCGCTTTAACTTACTAGACTGAACCAGCATCTTTTTACTGATGCTCAGGGTAGAACAAGGCACTGAGTTTGTGATTAAGATTCCCCTGATCCTGGATAAGCCAGTATAATTCGTAATTGATAAGTAGTAATTACGAATTACGAATTACGAATTACGAATTAGCTAAATACCTCCACTTCTTCAGGAACCTTCATTTGGTCGAGAATTCCCCAAATTTCCTGTAACATCGGGTCTAACCCAGTGCGAGTAACCGCCGAAATCACAAAAACCGGGGCGTAGGAGAGATGATTAAGTTGGGTGGCTAACGCCTCCAAATCGACAGTTTCCCGATCGACTGCATCAATTTTATTCAGCGCCAAAATTTGCGGACGTTCTGCTAAACCCCGTCCATAAGCTTGTAATTCTTCCTTAATTGTGTTGTAGTCTCTAACCACATCATCACTAGTGGCATCAATCAAATGAAGTAGCACCCGCGTGCGCTCGATGTGGCGCAAGAAATCATGTCCCAACCCAGCCCCATGAGCTGCTCCCTCAATTAGTCCGGGAATGTCGGCGAAAACAGTACCATCGCCAGTAGGTTTCCGCACTACACCCAAATTTGGGATCAGGGTAGTAAAAGGGTAGTCTGCGATTTTTGGACGTGCCGCTGATAAAGATGAAATTAAAGTGGATTTACCAGCATTTGGTAAGCCAATAATCCCGACTTCTGCCAAAAGTTTTAACTCTAGGCGCAGCTGCTTTATTTCCCCTGGTAATCCTGGGAGAGCATATTCTGGGGCGCGGTTACGGTTACTCAAGAAATGCTGATTTCCCAGTCCGCCTTTACCACCTTGGGCAATCAGCAAAGTCTGCTTAGGCTCAGTTAAATCTCCTAGCAGTTCGCCGGTTTCAGCATCATAAATGGTTGTACCACAGGGAACTTCGATGATCAAATCCTTTCCTCCTGCTCCGGTGCAGTTACTTGGGCCACCACGAGTACCTTTTTCGGCCTGAAAGCGATGGTTGTATCTGAAGTCCAACAAAGTTTGTAAGTTTTCATCGGCAACGAAAAATACCGAACCACCTCTTCCCCCATTACCACCGGAGGGGCCACCAGTCGGCACGTACTTCTCTCGCCGGAAGGCGACAATACCATCGCCGCCCTTACCAGCTTCAACTTCAATTTTTGCTTGATCGATAAATTGCATCTTTCTAAAGTCCTGTTAGCGGATAGCTAAGGTTTAATCTGTGCTGAATTATGAGTTGCGAGTTATATGGGAGTTATAAATTATAAGTTTTAAAATCTCATTTCTCACTACTTTACTTGTAACTCACACTTCCTACTCTCCTGCCCGCCCCTTTTGCTCAAGATATGGGAATATTATAAAGTTGTAGCTAACCGCCTACGTAGAGGTTTAAAGTGGATACCATTGCAATTCCTGCTCTAAATCGGCCAGTGGATGCCACAGTAGAAATTCCCGGTTCTAAAAGTCTTACCAATCGGGCATTGCTTGTCGCTGCTTTGGCGCAAGGTGACTCCATTTTAGAAAATGCCTTATTTAGTGAAGACAGCGAGTATTTTGCCAAATGTTTAGAGCAACTGAGTATTCCCATAACCCTGAACCCTAATCTAGCTCAGATTCAGATTGCAGGAAGGGGAGGCGAGATTCCAGCTAAACAGGCAGATTTATTTGTAGGTTTATCAGGTACTACAGCACGGTTTATCTCGGCGCTGGTGGCACTGGGTAATGGCGAATATCGGCTAGATGGCGTTCCCCGGATGCGAGAACGACCAATGGGTGACATGCTGACGGTGCTACAAACAGGTGGAGCAACTGTTAACTTTGAGGGAAACTCCGGGTTTATGCCCTACACCCTCTATAGTCGGCAATTTGCTGGCGGAAATTTTAGCTTGAAAGCCAACCAAACAAGTCAGCAACTTTCGGCATTGCTGATGATTGCGCCTTACGCTCAACAGGATACGATTTTTGAGGTTGAGGGTACGTTGGTTTCTCAGTCTTACATCAAAATGACCTGTCGTCTGATGGCAGATTTTGGGGTGGAGGTGATTCAAATCGGCGATAATCAATTTCAGATTAAAGCAGGTCAACGTTACCAAGCTCGGCATTACACAGTAGAACCCGATGCGTCAAATGCTTCTTACTTTTTTGCCGCCGCTGCTGTCACGGGTGGACGGGTGCGGGTAAAACATTTGACCAAACAATCCTGTCAGGGTGATATTCTCTGGCTCGATGTTTTAGAACAGATGGGTTGCCAAATTAAGGATTCAGACGATTACACCGAAGTGACGGGCCCGAAGCAATTGCAAGGTATCGACATTGATATGAATGATATATCGGATCTAGTGCAAACATTAGGAGCGATCGCGCCCTTTGCCAGTTCACCGATTACCATTCGGAACGTGGAACATATTCGCTATAAGGAAACTGACCGAATTAAAGCTGTTGTCACAGAGTTACGTCGGCTAGGAGTTGAAGTTGAAGAATTTGCAGATAGACTGAAAATTCAACCTGGCCCCATTACTCCGGCGGCAATTGAAACCTATCACGATCATCGAATGGCGATGGCTTTTGCTGTCACTGGCTTGAAGGTTCCAGGGATTGTAATTAAAGATCCTGGTTGTACAGCAAAGACTTTTCCAGATTACTTTACCCGATTCTTCCAAATGCTCGAACAATAACAGCTATTTTCGCTAAAGGACAATAATTTAGTTAAAACGGCAAATACAGCAGTTTTCAAGTAGATGAAGTACAAAGTGCAAAACTCATGTAGCAGACATCAAAAATTTCTGCCTCCTGCCTCAAAATCCGTAGCTTTGTACTTTATGTAAAAGAAAACTGCTGTATATTAATCGCCAGCTGTTAAAAGACATTACTTTTTAAGTGCCAGAGTTAAGCCATCTGCGATCGCTACTAAACTAAGACTAACTCGCTGGTCTTGATGCAGTTTTTGATTAAAGGCACGAATTCTTTTAGTTCTATTATCTTGCACTTCGGGGTCGGCAACCCTGCCTGACCAGAGAACATTATCGATCGCAATCAATCCCCCCGGACGCACTAATTGCAGCGATCGCTCATAATAGCCATCATAGTTGCTCTTATCTGCATCGATGAAGGCAAAATCAAAAGTTTCTGCTTCTTTTGTTGCCAGTAGCCAATCCAAAGTCTGCAAAGCTGGGGCAATATGCAGTTGAATTTTATCTGCCACTCCTGCTTGTTGCCAATAACGCCGAGCGATCGTTGTAAATTCTTCACTAATATCACAGGCTACCACCTTACCGTCCCTCGGTAACGCCAATGCTACCACCAGGGAACTATAACCTGTAAATACCCCAATTTCCAAAGTTTTCTTAGCTCCTAGCAATTGCACTAGTAAAGCCAAAAACTGCCCTTGTTCGGGAGCAATTTGCATTCTCCCGATTGGATACTGGGCTGTTTCCTGTCTCAGTTGGGTTAAAATTTCTGGTTCTCGGAGAGAGACTGACAGTAAATAGTCATAAAGGTTTTGTTCAAGTCCTAGTGTTTTAGTTGTCATGGGAATTGGGCATTGGGCATTGGGCATTGGGCATGGAGAATAGCGAATGAGTCTTTGATACTCATAGATGAGTACTTTTGTTACTCGTGGATGAGTCTTTTATACTCGTGGACAAGTCTTTTATACTCGCGGACGAGTCTTTTTTTATACTCATCCACGAGTCTTTGATACTCGTGGATGATTTTTTTAAAGCCAAAATTATATTTCAATGCAACTTAGTATGATGAGCAAAACGATCGCTGAGGATATTTTAAATCATGCCAAACCTTAAAGAAGATGATAACGCCGTGCGTGAGGTGTTGATTCAAGCAAAAACCATCGCTGTTGTGGGTCACTCTAATAAACGCCATCGCACTAGTTATCAAATCGCCCAATTCTTGCGGCAGACAGGCTATACAGTCTATGCCGTCAACCCGCTAATTAAAGACATTGACGGTCAACCCACTTATCCTGCACTCCAGGAATTACCCGAACCCGTCGATATTGTTAACGTATTTCGTCGTTCTGAGTACTTGCCAGAAATTGTAGATGAAGCAATTTCTATCAATGCAAAAACTGTATGGACACAACTGGGTATCTGGCATCAACCATCAGCACAAAAAGCTATAGATGCAGAACTCAATGTGGTTATGGATGCTTGTATCAAAATTGAATATCTGCGGCTGAGAGTAGGTTTAACAGGAAATGTCTAGTATTTTATGTGTACAGATAACTATAACAATCATGTAGATTGTAATTATTATGCAAAAAGCGATCGCGCAAACATTTTATGTGTAGAGATATTGCATACCAAGTCTTTGTTTGAGTTACTTGCTTAAACCCTTCTAGAATAAAAACTATTGTAGGTAATTTTATTACTAAATTTGTTTTTATTGTGGGAGGTTATGATGAGCCGTCCAATAATTCTTGGTATTGTCGGCGATAGCGCGGCTGGTAAAACAACACTAACGCGAGGAATCGCTCAGGTACTCGGCCCAGAAAATGTCACGCTAATTTGTACAGATGATTATCACCGTTACGATCGCCAACAACGTGCAGAGATTGGCATCACTGCCCTTCATCCCGACTGCAATCACTTAGATATTATGCAGCAACATCTGTCGCTGCTACGCACAGGACAACCAATTCTCAAACCAGTTTACAGCCATAAAACCGGCACATTCGAGGCACCCCAGTATATCAAGCCGAATAAATTCGTGATTATTGAGGGATTACTCGGTTATTCTACCCGTGCTGCTCGTGATTCCTACGATGTTAAAGTTTACCTAGCACCTCCAGAAGAACTACGCACTAAGTGGAAAGTCAAGCGGGATACGCAAAAGCGCGGCTACACTGCTGGACAGGTAATAGCGGAACTAGAAAAGCGCGAACCAGACTCAGCACAATTTATTCGTCCGCAGCGGCAATGGTCTGATATAGTCATTAGTTTTTATCCACCCAGCGGGGAAGATGATGAAACCAATGGACATTTAAATGTACGTTTGGTACTACGTCCGACAATTCCCCACCCAGATTTTACCCAGATTATTAACCCTGGCTATGGTAATTCTGACTCAGCGATCCGCCTGGGGTTAGACAGGGATATGAGTAAGCCTGTAGATGTCTTAGAAGTTGATGGTCATGCAACCTTAGACCAGGTGAATAAGCTAGAGCATATTATTTGTTCTGATATGCCCCATTTACGAAGTATTTGCGATCGCGAAAGTAATCCAGAACTGGGTAAAATTGCTGGTACAACTGGAGAAACACTGCAAAGTTATCCTCTGGCTCTGACTCAGTTGATCATTACCTACCACATGCTGAAAGCAACGCAAATTTATCAGTAATTAGCAAAAATGAAGGGGTTTAAATGGTTTGCGATCGCGTATAGTTTTGGGTTGTTAAATTATGCGATGCCTACGACGGTAAACTACGCACCTTCCTAATTACTCAAATTTCAGATATTGCTCATGATTGTGACTTGACGGGCGCTTGCAGCAATTCAATATCTCTAATCTGAAGAATGCCACTACTCTCAAATTGCACACTGATTTGAACTGTGGCAGCATCTGCTTCTTTTTTAAAATAAGCACGCGCTTCATAAGGCTGAAAATCTTCCGTTAGTAAAACTCCTCTACCCCATGAAGTTGTTCTCATTTCGCCCGATTCTCTTGGTCTACCTACACCCAAACTTACTGCAATTGATTCTTCTGTGTTCAGCGCTTTCGCATTAAATTGACAAGCAAGAACACACTCTTGGACATCGGGTTCTGCAACTTCAAACAAGATGACTTTTCGCAAAGGATCTGTACTATTAGTTAGAAAGCGCTGAGT
The DNA here is from genome assembly GCF_017115065.1 of Nostoc sp. JL23. NCBI lineage: Bacteria > Bacillati > Cyanobacteriota > Cyanophyceae > Nostocales > Nostocaceae > Nostoc > Nostoc sp. JL23. Next base: position 250 of record NZ_JABXKN010000052.1, on the reverse strand, counting down.
ATTATTGTCATAAGCTTCAATTTGCCAACTTTCTCCGACAATTGCAATGCCTCCCTTTGTCACTGTGGAATCGGCAGGTGTGAATCGACGAATCAGCACAAATGGCTCTGCGGGTTCGGGAATAGCGAGGGGTTTTTCCAGTTCCTTAAGGGCTTCCTGAGCTTTAGGGGACTTCCAGAAAATAAACTATTCCACCAACAGTAATGATAATCATTTTAAAGGGGGGATGAAGGGGCTGCCGACGGCAGCC
>NZ_JABXKN010000062.1:0-2523 GCF_017115065.1 Nostoc sp. JL23 | reverse complement strand
CTGGATTAGTTATGTACGGACTGGATACCGTGATTCACTAATCAACGAATCGCACTCCCGGTACAAACTCAGCATCGTAGTAACTCGTTGGGGGTTTCATCATCTTCAGGTACTACCTTTATTCATCAAAATTATGAAAAAATATGTTTATCTTTGTTCATAGTTACATATTCTTGCTCAAACCCTTACCAGTAATATCCCTCTCCTAAAAAACCGATAAAACAACTAGCAATGGAATCACCATCCACCTGGCGTTTCATCCCAATGCTTCAGACATCGGGAGCAGTGCAAATGGCGATCGATGCTTGGTTGTTCAAGCAATGTGAAAAGGGACAGCATCCGCCTACTTTGCGTTTTTATACTTTGTGTCCCTATGCTCTCTCCTTGGGACATCTGCAAAAACAATGGCCTGCCGAGTGGCATAATCTGATTTACCAGGGAAAGGCAGTCGATCTAGTTCGTCGCCCAACGGGTGGTAGAGCTGTTCTTCACCAGGGGAACTTAACTTATGCCCTGATTACCTCAGCTAGTACTGGAAAAAGCTGGGGTACTTATGAAAAAATCTGTAACTTTTTAATCCAAGGCTGGCAAACCTTGGGTATTGAGTTAAGTTATGGTTCTGCTGGACGAGGTTACATTCACAATCCCAGTTGCTTCAACACAGCAACAGCAGCTGACTTGGTTACAGCCGATGGAAGTAAGTTTATTGGTAGTGCCCAACGCAAGGGAAGAAATACCATTCTTCAACACGGCTCGATGATTTTGTCTACAGACAAAGGTTTATTTGAGGAAATCTTTGAACAACCTGCTCCGTGGAATACCTCATTTTGCAACACACAGGAAGAGGCTGATTGGATTGTCAAGATTGTGGATACATTGACAGAGACGGCAAAAGAGTACTTTGGCATCGAACTATTTACCCAACCATTCACCGATCTCGAATGGCAAGATATCCTCAAATTGCGATCGCTTTATGAAGTGCGTTAGCGTAGCTCACCGTAGGTATAGCCTATTCCAAAACTTGAGGTTATGTAGTAAATACGTACCAAACCAAAATTTTTTGTAACCAAAATCACCATGTAGCTTTGAAATCAAACTAAACTTGCACAAATATGACTCTTATAATGCATCGGGATGCATTGGCATTGCAAGGTATCGTCAAATTTAATCCGCTGCAAATTAATAAAATGCTGTATTTAACAAGCTAAGTTTAGCTCGACTTTATCTACAGATTATCAAATATGTAGGCGATCGCTAAAGACTCAACTGAGAACCGCCATATTACAAAATAGCGCCAGTCTATCATTAGCCTGGCGCTATTTTTTTAATTTAATTCACAGTTAAAAATAGTTAAATGAATTTGCTAAATCTTTGTCGTTGATTCACCGCAATTTTTTATACAGCACTGCGGTTGGTTAATAAGTTCCACAAGAAAACTGCGACAATTGCACCAAGAACTGCTACCGCAATACCTGGAATGCTGAGACTAGGAGCTGCTAGAGATAAAGTTCCCGTACTGAAAAATACACCTAAACTACCGCCAACAAAAGCACCGATAATTCCTAACACTATAGTTCCTAGAATTCCGCCACCTTGATGACCAGGGTAGATAGCTTTTGCGATCGCACCAGCAATTAGACCTAAAACAATCCAAGCAAGAATATTCATTGTTGTTAAGTTGGTAAACGTTTTTGACTTACATATATATATTAACTATCTTCATTTCTGACTTAATCTACCATCAGAATTAATTATGAGTATCCATTAGGAATAGTTTAATTGCTACTAAATTTTTTAATATATTGGGCTACCATCCTGCTTAGGACAAGTCGGCTATAGATAGGTAGCCGTTCTCTTAGGATTTGCCATGTCCTAAGCTGTCTGACCACTGCTATATGACCCATTTGAGGTTAGATAGTCAATTAAAAAAAGCTCCTAGTAGGTCTTTAACTAGGAGCTTATACAAACTATTGCTTGGTAATTGCAGTATATGCATTTTTAATTAGCTCTCTCCTCTACTAGAAGAATTAAGCTGAGTTTTTAGAGACTGTCTCTAAAGTAATGTAAAGGAAGCAAAATCAGGCGATTGAGACGATCGCCTATCCCTTTGCAAGTTCATATCTAGTTTTTAATTTTTAATTGCTTATCTGACGACCGCTACCAATAACTTGATGGCTGATAAATGGGAAGAGTCTGCGGTAAAACCAATGCATACTTAGAAAAATCAGACTTACTAAGGTTAGCAGCATAACACCCAGAATCGTTGTATATGCCCTAGTACGCCACCAAAAGCCATTTGCGCCTAGTCGCACCAGCTTCCATAAGTTAGCTATATCGGCGCTTTCAGAATCGTGAATGGTGATTGATAAGGATGTTGCTGTGTTTTGTCGTGCAATTGTCATTTTAATTACTCCTTTATGCCCAAATGCTGAGGCATTAAGGGACTTCCATAAAATAAACTATTCCACCAACAGTAATGATAATCATTTTAAAGGGGGGATGAAGGGGCTGCCGACGGCAGCC
>NZ_JABXKN010000136.1:0-2526 GCF_017115065.1 Nostoc sp. JL23 | reverse complement strand
CTGTTCAGTTATATATCCAAAGGGTGAAATGGGAGAAATGGGAAGCCGAACAGCATAAACAAAGTGATACAAGTTTATCTGACAGTTTAAAAGAAAGACTCAGCCCCCAAAAGTGGAAAGCATTGATGAGCTACGTGCATCATCATCCTAGTAATGAACAACTGACCCAAGCCTATTATCAAGCTAAACAAGAAGGTAAATTAAAATTAGCTAAATTATTAGTACCCAAAATTTTTTACTTAAGAAACTCTGATTTTGTTGGAAAAAAGTATTGTGAAGCAGGAGCGATAGTTGAAGCAGAAGAATATGACAATGTAATTTGTCATATTTGGTTATCACCTGTTGAGTGTGAATTTATTTTTCCAAATGAGGTGGAATTTATTTAATTGTTCAATACAGAGATTTATTTGGCGGTTCCACAAAAATAAAACTTGTAGCTAGTTACGTATTTAGAGTGTTAAGAGTGAGATTTTGGTACTCATTATCAAGCAAAGAGCAATATTAGAAGAATTTCATCAAAAGCTGCAAACTTTGGAACTATATATCAAAATAGCAGTAGACATAGAAAGAGGGATTTTAGCTGGAGGAGGAGAGAAACACGCTTTTTGTGAAGCAGCATTGCTTGAAGACGGTAGTAGACAGCGAGATATCTGGGGTGCGGATTGGACTCCCTTTGACCAATCGATAGCTTATGAATCGATTATTAACATACGTCCCAGCTAAAATAATCGCTCAATGGTAATTCAAGTCCCAGCGATTCGAGAACGTGTTAAAAAAAAACCCAGGAGTTAATTGGTGGATATAAACCAGAATTTAGATGAAAAACAAGCACGGTTTCAAGGCGAAAATACATCACATCGCTTAGGGCATATAGCTTCTAATTTAGCTAGGCTGAGAACATTTTGTGACACTGCTTACCCTGAAGCGGTCAAAAGTGTTGCAGATGAAACTATGTGTTTTATCGAATGGACGGCAGCAGAAATTGAACCTGAATATGCTGAAGAACTGGTTAACATTCAAGTTCAACTGGCACGATGGAGATTAACTTTTGATAGTATTTGGTCTGATGATAGCCAACGCAGAAATATGTCCGAGCAAGCTAGTGCTTGGTCAGAACAAGTATTAGATATGTCAGGGTTGTTGTCCGAATCTATCTAAAACTTTAATCATTGCGGTATTCTAGATTTTGTAAAAAATATGAGCAATCACTTATAGTTTCTCATTAACCAAGAGCGAGCGCTATATTTATGTGTTCGGTTCGCTCTGCGCCTGAAGATTTTTGTTGATAATTCGTGCTGCGTGACTCATCACCAGTGAACCCATCTGCTTCATCTGTAGTAGCTTAACTATTCAACATCTTGCCAACCTTCTAAAGTTGCCAAAAGTATATTGACAAGAGGATGATCTACTAATTCTTTTAATGCCTCTGTCTCACCAGCTTTCAGTGCCCCAAGTACCCGTGCTTTCAAAGTAGAATTACCATTGATTTGCTTAAGTGCTTCTGTCATTGCTATCTGTTTTTCTAGCGGAGTGCTAGTAGGATAACTCTGTCCCAATTGGTTGAGAAGCTGCTGAATTTCTGCTGCGGCTTCTGCGAGATTCTGCTTTTGCTGTGGACTATAGTTAGTGATATTGCCGCCGATTTGTTGTGCGGTTACTATATCTGCGTTGACTAGACCATCTGCAAATTGAGCGCCTTTGAAGTCAAAGCTGGATTGTTTGTTAGGACTTTGTGACATAGTATCTCCCTGATCCCTGATTACTATAAGTTTGGGCGTAAAATTTAGGGCTTTGCAGTGCCGTAACCACCATAGTCTCTAAACCAGAAATTTGGCTATCTTTCTCTAAAATTAGTTCTTGTAATTCCTGTTGTGCTAATGCTTTTAGTTGATTATAAATTTCAAAATATTCCGCGCTTAGTTCCGACTTGTCACGTTCAACAGCAGTTTTAGCACGAGGCAGAAACTTGTTTTGACCAGGTACTTTCATGCCCACGATTCGCAAATCTACTTCTGGGTGATTCTCGGCTAACTACTTAAAGGAAATTGCGATTGCTTTCGGGTCAACGCCTTGGTTATGGTAAAGGTCGAGTCTGTATGGCTGGGTTGGTGAAAGTGAAGGTTTATACAGGAATATATCTAGGGTATGCGGTTTTACGGTATGTAGCGTAATATTTTTTTAGAAACTTCGATTGCTGACAATAGGCAGATGATTCACTATTGGGTGTAGTTTTAAATCTGACTTCTACCGTGCAATATAAAACTGCCCTAGACGGAAGCTAGAGCAGTTTTTGATAGAAGTAAATTATATAGGAGACAATTAGTGTTGTCCCCGGTTTATCCATAGTAGATACCGTTATATAATACTATTCACCTCAAGTTTCGTGCTTTACGCAAAAAACGAATAATCTTGAAGTTGGCATTACAAAGAGAGTAGCTGATCACCCCCATCAACTACAAGCGATCGCTTGCGATTACCCAGTTAAGCAATTCATATCTAGCAACCTTTTTGGGCTTTTCTATCCGT
>NZ_JABXKN010000118.1:0-29778 GCF_017115065.1 Nostoc sp. JL23 | reverse complement strand
ATTTGCTATTTCGGCGAACTCATTTGCTATTTCGGCGAACTCATTTGCTATTTCGACGTACTCATTTGTTATTTCGGCGATGCCTACGGCTGGCTGCGCCTACGCATTTGCTATTTCGGCGAACTCATTTGCTATTTCGGCGAACTCATTTGCTATTTCGGCGTACTCATTTGTTATTTCGGCGTATTCATTTGCTATTTCGGCGAACTCATTTGCTATTTCGGCGTATTCATTTGCTATTTCGGCGAACTCATTTGTTGATTTAGCGTGGACATAACGCACCCTACTGGCGTTTCTCACAAGCTTGAGGGGAAAAACTTACTGCAACTTCTCCTCGGTAACAGAGCGTTGGTCATTGAGCGTAGCCGAAATGAGCCGAAGTGCTACTCCCCTGCACCCCAATAATTAGTACTTTTGTAGAGACGGCGATTTATCGCGTCTTTGTGATGATTTATCGCATCTGATAGAACAACATTGACAATGAGTTTATTAACATCACAGATATTCTGCCAACTCGTAAGATGATTCAAAACTGGGTAAAGTATTTGGGTTTTGCATTAGGATTTACGCATTAAGATTCTCTAGGAAAATTGGGTGTAAAGTTTCCTATTAACGCTGCCAATCATACATTAATCGTCCATGACGATCGCGCACAAGTTCCCATTCTCCATGACGATATCGTTGTCCATGATAACGTATAGAGCGATAGCGTCGTCTATAATAATGTTGTCGATTCCGCTGGCGTTGATAATAATATCTTCCAGTTCGTTGCCGTCTATGATAACGTCGTCGATTCCGTCTGTGAGCTAACAAAAACTCTTCACTTTGCTCTCCAGCTAATTTTGTTTGTGCGTCAATACTCTGTTGATTGAGAACATCATTGTGAGTATTCTCTTTGGCTTCAACCAAAGTAGGTGGATAAATGAAGGCTAATAACAGGAACACAATTGAGGATAGCTTTTTGAAACGGTTCACGTCTTTGCTTTTCCTAAACTATTGGTAATCATTTTATTTAATACTTAAGTGGAGAAATTATATAGTTCAAAATTCACAAGATTGACTAACGTAAATGTAATTGAAGGTACATATAGCAGTTCCCATTCAGATGCAGTACAACGTTATATTGCAAGTTGTAGGGGCACGTCGCGTCAACGAGAACTGCTATATATTAAATGTAAAGATTTACTTAGAGAGGATCTAAGCTAGCACTTACGCACTTTACACATTGACCATTATGTGAAGAGTCAGCTTGTTAAACTAAAAGTCTTACTCTGCCTTGTTCCCAGGCTGTGCCTGAGAATGCGATCAAGGTGGGTTGCTTGATGCAATCTGCTGTGAGTATTGGTTGTATATGTGTGCGATCGCTAGAGCCAGCAAGATACGCTGAATCAATTAAGCACTGCTGTAGCAAAAAATGCTCTAGCTAGCCATAGTTAATTAGTTTTTTGCAGATTGCTAATTGTAAAAAATATTTCATCATCAGCGATCTGGCTATTATAATCAATGTTAATTTGAGTTGGATAACCAAGTTTTGGATCGTATTCTACAGTCAAGTTTGCTGCTTTACGAATCAGCGCATCCCTGATGATATTAAAGAGTTTAGGAATTGTATTATATTGTTGAAATAATTCGGACTCAGCTGGCTTTTGAGTTGCTTTATAAGTAATAGAACTTGTAACTCGATTACGTACTTTAATAATCACTGGTTCTGTGGCTTTCGGTAAACAATTGCAACTTCTAGTGAATTCATAGCGATAGTTAGAGATTTTTTGCCGTCTCCATAATCGGTAATTAATCTTAAATTGTTCCAAGGCTAAACTACTAGGCGCAGGTGTTTTGGCTACCTGTATAGGAGGAGGTTGAGATATTACAGGTGCACTAAAACCTAAAGATGCCACTAAAACAGCACTAATTGCAATTGGTAAGCGCATATAAATCCATTCTTAACTCCAACTGTTCACTTTAACGTGCTTCAAGATTATTGCCAAAATATTGAAATTATTTGTGACACTTAAAGCTGGCGATCGCAATGTGGATAATCTGCTTGAGGGCTACTTCGGGGGATAAATCATCGGCCACAAGAAACACTCTAAAATTTTATCCCACCAAAAAAATCAACCAAACATTTGATAGGTGTCGTGTTAGTTATTATCTGGTTGCAATTCATCTCCTGTTAAGTCTTTTCTGCGGAACCCTGCACTAACGACTGTGACGGGAATTCTCTGACTCCATTAAGATAGATTCAAGTTCCCAGGAGCAATATCTCCTGAACATGGGTTTAGATTTTGGAAAAACCCTTTGTTCTTCACATCGGGTTATCAGCTGTATATGTTTTCTGAAGTTAAAAAATGTCTGATGTTAGCCATACCTTTGGCAGCAGCACAATTGGCTCAATCTGCAACTGGTTTTGTGGATACGGTAATGATGGGTTGGTTGGGAAGTCAAACCATTGCATCTGGAGGTTTGGGAGCTGTCATCTTTAGTTTTTGTCTGTTTATTTTTACTGGTATCGTTTCTGCTGTCAGTCCATTAGCTGCTCAGGCATACGGAGCCGGAAATAGAGAAAAAATTGGCACAATTGTCCGGCTTGGACTAGGGATATCTCTGGTGCTAGGAATACCAATTACATTGCTACTTTACAATGGAGGCGCTTTACTACTTTTACTAGGACAGGATGCTAACACAGTAGCACTAGCAGAGATTTATTTAAGAGCGATCGCACTGGGTTTTATTCCTGCTTTAGGCTTTGCAGTACTTAAAAGCTTTCTTTCTGCTCTGTTGCAACCGCAATTAGTTATAGTGACTGTGGTTTTGGGTACTCTGTTCAACATCACAGCTAACTATGTGCTGATGTTTGGCAAACTGGGATTCCCGGCGATGGGTTTAGCTGGTATCGGTTGGGCAAGTACGCTTTCACTTTGGAGTATGTTTGTTGCTTTAGCAGTTTATATACATAATCAGCCTCACTTTGCAGTTTACAGTATTTTTCGACCTTCGTCTCACGAAGCTTTTCCTTTAGAGCATCGCCGGATCATTGGCGAGATTTTTCAGGTTGGATTGCCCATTGGGGGTCTAATTACGGTCGAAGCCGGACTGTTCACTGTTGTCACTTTCTTGATCGGACAATTGGGAACAAATGCCCTTGCTGCCCATCAAATTGCTTTACAAACAATTTCGATGTCATTCCAGATGGCACTAGGCATTTCTCTAGCGACAACAGTTCGTGTTGGACAATTAGCCGGACAGAATGACCTAGTTGGCACTCGTCTAGCTGGATATGTAGGCATTGCCATTGCAGCTTTATCTATGAGTGTAGTAGGCATTGCATTTTGGTTAGTGCCGAAGTCAATTATTTCTCTTTATATTGACATCAATAATCAGAACAATGCAGATGTGGTTGCCCTCGCCGTGAAATTGCTAGCAGTCGCGGCAATTTTTCAAATAGTTGACGGTGTGCAAGTTACTGCCGCAGGAGCATTACGCGGACTCAAAGACACTCGAATCCCGATGCTGATTGGCATTTTTGCTTATTGGTGTGTTGGTTTATTCACTGGTTATACTTTTGGGATCTCGTTGGGGTCTGGGGCTATTGGTCTTTGGTGGGGATTGGCTATTGGTTTAGCGATCGCTGCAATAATCCTAACTTGGCGGTTTAGCACCAGGAAAACTAATAACTATTGAAGAAGAAGTCAGAAGTCAGAATTCAGGAGTCAAATTATAGTAACTTAGGTTGAATGGAAAAACAAATCTCAGGTAACGGATTAACTAAATTTCAAGTACTGATTATGGCGATCGCATCTGGTGTATGTGTTGCTAACGTTTATTATAATCAGCCAATCCTCAAAGAAATTGCATCTTCTTTTCAAGTTGGTGAAGGTGAAGCGGGTAGCATATCTGTGCTTTCACAAATTGGTTATGGTTTTGGGCTTTTCTTTTTAATTCCCTTGGGCGATAAAATCAACAAAAAAACATTAATTCTTTCCTTACTTCTATGTTTGTTTTGTTTGTTGATAGCCATGACGTTTTCACAAAATATCGTCCAGGTTTGGATATTGAGCGTAGCAATTGGAATTACAACAGTCTCCGCTCAGGTTATTCTTCCCTTAGCAGCAAGTATAGATAGAGTGACTACAGGTCAAACTGTAGGCAGTATTTTTACTGGTATATTGATTGGCATTTTAGGAGCAAGGGTTTTTAGTGGATATATTGCTGAATCCTTTAGTTGGCGTTATGTATATGGATTTTCAGGAGTAATGATTTTAATTGTTACTGTCTTGCTCAAGATTTACTTGCCTAATGTAAATAATGAATATAGTGGTGGTTATTTTGATTTACTAAAATCAACGCTTCAACAATTAAAACGTTTCTCCTTATTGAGAGAAGCATCTTTAATTGGGGGATTAATGTTTGGTGTCTTTTGCTCATTTTGGACAACGTTGACTTTCCATTTAAGCGGAGCGCCTTTTAATTTTCAATCTGACACAATTGGGATGTATGGCTTTGTAGCGATCGCAGGTGCATTAATGGCACCAATTTTTGGTAAATTAGCCGATCGAGGTAATTCTCAACATTCCTTGACTATTTATGTATCTCTGGTGATTGTAAGTTTAGTAATTGCTAAAATTGCTTCTAGTTCAGCGTTAGCGATCGCTGTTGCTGTATTGTTACTCGATGTCGGTGTACAAGCAATTCAAGTCACCAATGTTGCAAGGATATACACTCTTGATGCTCAATCAAACAGTCGCATCAACACAGTTTACATGACTACCTATTTTATCGGTGGTGCTGTAGGTACTAGCATTGGTCTATTATGCTGGAATCTTGGTGGCTGGAATTTGGTGACTTGGCAGATGTTAGTTTTTACTTTGCTTGCATTTCTTGTTATAGTCAGACCCAAAATAACTACAGCAAGCATAAATAATAAATAATCATGGCGATCGCCATCACATCTGCGATTCAAGACTCAGATTTTACCCTAGCGTTGCTGTATGCTAACAACGTAGATTACTGAGTCTCTTTGTTTTATCTTCACGACTTTACAGTGTCAATAAACGTTGTGATTTTAGTCTACATAATCTGTTGGTATTTGCGAATCAGCAGTGTTATTTGAAACTATTGGGCGGCTACCATCTATCTCTAGGGTATCCTGAACTTGAAAATTACTCTTGGCGATCGGACGTTGACCATCTATGTCAAGAATTTCTTCAACCTCTAAATCACTAGGGTCAATTGGACGCTTACCGTCTACAGCTAGCATCTCATGTTCTTGAAAATTACTCTTATCGATCGGGCGTTGACCATCTATATCAATTGTTTGATCGCTATGATTTTCATCTTTTGCAATTGGGCGCTGACCATCTATATCTATTGTTTCTTTAATCTCGATGTTACTTGGATCAACTGGACGTTGACCATCTATATTAATTGTTTTAGTTGACTTTTTGGGTTCGTTAGACAAGGAATTAATATTAGTTTCAGCCACTTTTTTATCCCGATTTAAATTGTTTTTATTACTCTCAGCTTTGTTTTTGTCATCCATGTTTTTTATTGTTATTTATAAACTATTTGTCTGCTGCCAATATTTAAGAATGATTTATCTGTCAGCTAAAGGGACTAAGTTTGAGTAAATAGCAATAAAAATTGTTTATCTAATAAGATACTGAAGTGGGATCGAAAAATCCTCTACCATAGCACAGAATATATCTCTGACTTTAGAGGGATTTTTCAGCTTTCAAAAAATACTTAATTAAATTGTTCGATAAAAGTGAGATTTCCAACTCGAAACTGAGATTTTGGATTTATTCTTAGCTTTTCTTACAAGCCTTCACATAAATGACAGTCGGGTTTACTGTATAAGATTAATCGCATTTCAGTTGTCGCAAGAAATTATAAGTTTAAAATAATGTAGAGGCTTCTCTACTGAGACGCTACGCGTAGCTTGCTTCCCGAAGGGTACGGCTTACCGCAGACTACCGCAAAGGAGAAAGATGAGAAGAGAAGAGTTTGATGTGGGTGAATATGTCGATCAAATGGGGTTTTTGTTGGATTTGCAGTTAACAGATGAGTATCGAGATGGTGTGGTGGCAAATTTTGAGAGAATTATGGCGATCGCTAATCTGGTAAATTCTTTCCCTTTACCAGAGAAAATTGAAGTTGCACCAGTTTTTGAACCATAATTGCTTCAAGAATAGCGATGTTGATGTTTGAGTAATTTTACTGAGTTTGCAATATAACCAACAATACTAAGATATTAGCCGACTATATCTTGGAAAGATTCAAATGAATAATTTCAATGCTGCTAGTTCATTGAAGTCTGCGAGTGTTGGTAGATTGTTAGTGCGGTTGCTTTGGGTGTTATTAGGATTTGGTATTGCTTCTACACTATTGTCTTTGTTGGAAGTCATCGCCAAACCACTTTATCAGCTACTTGCTTCTCTTGATGCACTGATATCAGTAGTTACGTTACTGTTCAGTTTAATTTCAATCATTGTTTTTTTGATTTGGCTATATCGTCTCCATGCCGATTTAAAGAATATCTTTAAGGAATATCCGATTACGCCAGGAGGTGCGATCGCGCGATTTTTGATTCCTATATATAGCCTTTGGGGAATAGCTAATACGTTGTCTACTTTTGCCGATCGATTTAAACTGGAGGGTGGTGAATTAACACGTTTGAGTGAAGAAGTGCGAATGTCAATAGGGCCGCTATATGGTTTTATGATGGGGTCAAATTTTGTAAATCGGATCGCTTTTCAAGAAGCTGCTAAAAATCCTCAAGATCAATTTCTGCCCTTTTGGTTTTTATTCTCTGGTATTTTAGATTTAGGTTTTACCTTTACTTTGCTACTACTAGCAAAAACTATGCGAACTGCGGTTACTCAAAAAGCTAAACGCGCTATCTCTTAATATTTCAGCATGAACTTTGATTCAGCCAATGCCATAACAATATCAACTGCTGTACGCGAAGGTAAAGTTAGCGCAGTAGAGGTTACGAAAGCTGCGTTAGCACGAATAACAACGCGAAATCATCTATTCAACTGTTTTACAACTATAACTGCTGAGACAGCTTTAACAGATGCAGCACTGATTGACAGGGAAATTGCCCAAGGTAATCATCCTGGAGTGCTTGCTGGTGTGCCTTTTGCGGTAAAAAATCTTTTCGATATCGCTGGTTTTACGACTCTGGCGGGATCGAAAATCAATGCAGTAAACCCAGAAGCTACTCAAGATGCAACCGTAGTAGCGAAGCTAAAACAAGCGGGTGCTGTACTAGTTGGTGCTTTGAATATGGATGAGTACGCTTATGGGTTTGTAACAGAAAACTCCCATTACGGTGCTACTCACAACCCCCATGATTTACAGCGAGTTGCGGGTGGTTCGGCGGCGGTTGCGGCTGGGTTAGTACCGCTGACATTGGGTTCTGATACTAATGGTTCAATTCGCGTTCCGGCGGCGTTGTGTGGCGTTTTTGGTTTCAAGCCAACTTATGGAAGGTTATCTCGTGCTGGAGTAGCTTTATTTTCTAGCAGTTTTGACCATGTTGGCCCTTTTGCGCGTTCGGTGCAGGATATCGCGATGGTGTTTGATGTGCTTCAGGGAGAAGACGATCGCGATCCCATTTGTACAAAGCGTCCACCTGAATTATGTTTACCACAACTCAAACAAGATATTTCTGATATTAGAATTGCCATTGCAGCTGATTATTTTACCAAAGGTGCAGAACCGGCAGCTTTAGCAGCAGTGCAAAAAGTAGCTGATGCAATAGAAGTTACTGAATACGTAATCATACCAGAAGCACACCGCGCCCGTGCAGCAGCCTTTGTGATTACAGCTAGCGAGGGTGCAAATCTGCATTTGGATAAGTTGCGATCGCGTCCTGAAGATTTTGATCCAGCAACACGCGATCGCTTTTTGGCTGGGGCGTTAATTCCTAGTAGCTGGTATCTCCAAGCACAACGGTTTAGAAGATGGTATCGCGATCGCGTTCGGGAAGTTTTTCAAAATGTCGATATCATTCTTGCCCCAACTACACCAATTTCTGCACCATTAATTGGTCAACAAACCATGATTTTAGATGGCGAAGAAATTCTTGTCCGTCCTCATTTAGGGTTGTTTACTCAACCATTATCTTTTATTGGTTTACCCGTTTTATCAGTACCAATTCAGTGCCAAAATGCATTACCTTTAGGTGTGCAATTGATTGCAGCACCATATAATGAAGCCTTAATTTTACGGGTTGCGGCTGCGTTAGAGGCAAAGGGTATAGTTTCAGCACCAGTAATTTTAAACGCTTTCAACTCAGAGGCTGTTTGAAAAATCTAATTTATTACACAAAGACGCGATAAATCCATCACAAAGACGCGATAAATCGCCGTCTCTACAATAGTCTTTCGTCTTGACGGCGATTCATGCGTCTCTTGCTTTAACCAAACTTCACGTGGGAATAATATTATACTTCATCAAAAGCAGCTGGATAAACAACCTTGCCTTTATACTGCTTTTGATAGTTTTGCAGTGGTTTCACCATGAAAAATTCCTCTGGTACTGGAAAAGGAGACTCGATTTCACAAATAACAGAAGGCTGAAAACCAAAGCGAGTATAGAAGTGGGGATGACCTAGTACAATTACTATGGCTTCTTTCTTTGCCTCTGCTATTTCTAACCCTGCTTTTATTAGTGCGCTGCCAATTCCTTGTCTTTGAAACTGTGGATGAACTGCCAAAGGCGCTAAACCAAGTACTTGTAGTGCTTCTTCAGCCACTAGGTCAATATAGCTGAATAAAATATGACCAACTACAACATTTTCAACCTCTGCAACTAGAGAAAGTGCTGAAATATAACGGTTAGAATTGCGAATTTTCTCTACAAGTTTAGCCTCGTTTTCCTGCGCAAAGGCTAGTGTATTAACCTCAGCTATTGCTGTGTAGTCTGACAGAGTTTCGCAACGGATATCAATCATTTTAAAACTAATTCCATAAAAATCCAGTTTGCTCGATGTTCGAGAGGAATCTCGGTTTTTTCTAAATACGGCTCAATATTCTGAAAGCCAAATACACGATAAAGTGCGTGTGCTTCCTTTGCAAAAGGGGCACTGTCTAAACGTATCCTTGAGTAACCAATGTAGGCAGCTTAAAAGTTGGGTATAAATATCTCAATTTTATCAAAACATTATAGTTAATTTGAGGGATTTGCTAAAGCGATCGCAGAATTTTTTGCTCAGGCTCCAAAATGAAAAATTCTATTTCTGCTTTATGTCAATAGGCTATCAGAAGGAATGAAAAAACGCCTTTAGAGAGAATCGGCAAACAATGAGAGTGTGGTAATCTCCAGTTCAATATTTCTTTGGCTGCATAGTATCACTTAACTGAAAAACTTGAGGTAGGGAACAGAATGGAAATTGATTTTACAACTATTTTAGGGCTAGTAGCAGGAGTACTGACTACACTCGCATATCTCCCTCAACTTATTAAAACTTGGCAGTCCAAATCAGCCAATGACCTTTCTTGGAGTATGTTAATTATTCTTTGTGTAGGTATTATTTTATGGTTGATTTATGGTTTTTCTGTTCATGATATTCCTTTGATTGCTGCTAACATTGTTACCTTACTTATTGCATCGGTGATTTTAGTGCTGAAGATTAGGTACAGCTCAGGTACAGATAAAGAAGGCAAGAAACAGGAAGCACAAGGCAGAACCGAAACCACATAGATTAAGAGTTGAAGGCAGGAAACAAAACTCAAATGCCAAGGGTAGAGACGCGATTAATCGCGTCTCTACAAGAGTCAAGAGTTAGGTATTTTTCCCTCATTTCCCACTCCCTCATTCCCCCGCTCAGAACTATTTTGGTTAACTCTAGACCAACTGCACGTAAACCCGTAGTATCGAATATGGAGTTTATGTTCATCAGTCTCTACCTGGATAATTTTAAGCAAAGTTTAGACCTCCGCTAAATAATTGAATAACAATATACAAATTAGAGTGACAATTACTAAAGTTGATTTCGCGCTTTGAGTTGCAGATATCGCTCAACTAACTGATCGGCAATTTGATTTGCTGGTGCATCTAGCACCAATACACCTTTTTGTTTCAGTTGGGCATAAGCTACTTGTCGTTGCATTAATAAATCTAGTGCTACTGCACGGGTATAGGCACTTGCGACATCATCTGTAAAAGTGTGTGCTAGACGATCGACTTGTGGATCTCGCAAAGTCACGCAAAATGGAAGGTAGCGGGGTGCTAGTTTGGAGAGTGCAGCTAGGAGTTCTGTAGAGGCAGTAACATCAACTAAATCAGTAATCACTACTACCAGCGCCCTCCGAGTTTGTCGCTGCAAAACATTTGTTACCGCCCCCAAATAATCAGATTCAAATAACACTGGTTGAATTGGAGTTAAGCGATCGATTAGCTGATTTAAATGATGTTGACCGCGTTCTGGGGGAATCCACGTATGCATTTGGCGGTCAAATACACCAACACCCACGCGATCGCCTCGATGTAAACCTGCCAAAGCTAAGGATAAAGTTGCATTCAAACCCCAGTCAAATCGCTGCAAATTCTGCACTTTTGCTGTCATCAGCCGTCCGCGATCGAGTAATATCAGCAATGTTTGTTCCTGTTCTGGTTCCAAAACCCTCACCAGTGGCATGGCATTACCATAAGCCCCAACCCGACGGGCAGTAGCTTTCCAATCGATAAACCGCAAATCGTCACCAGTGCGATAGTTTCGCAGTTCAGCAAACTCTGTACCAATACCAGTTTTGCGAGATTGGCGCATCGATCCAGATGATTGCAATGTCAGACGAATTGTCAGCGATCGCAATCCCACTAAATCAGGATAAACTTTCACTGGCAGACTTTGAGGAATTTGCCAATCATCCCAAGCTAATCCCCAAAGCCCCAACTGTCGAACTTGAATATTCCCCCAAGGAAACTCTCCCCGTTGTGTTGGGTGGACGGTATACGTTAATTCCTCAGTGCTGTTACTGGGAATAATGGCGCTGAGTGCAGGTGCAGACACGCCAAATCCTGTTGGGTAATAGTCGCGGATTTCAATTTGAGCGTCGGTATTTAGCGATATCACCTTTAGCACTACGGGATTATCACGCCCAATGGATAATCGTGACGGTAATTCGCGGGTAATTTGCACGCGAGAACGCCGCACCCGCAAACCATCTACAACCATCAGTCCGAGAATAATTGCATCAAATAGCACAGTGATGGCGATGGTTACTCTAATGCTGATAAATAAGGATAGAATCGGGGCGATTGCTATACCCAAAACCAACAATAAATAAACTCGTTTGGAAGGAACCATTTTTTAGAGCCAGAAGTTAGGAGTTAAGTATAAAGTGAATTTCAATGTAACCGAAATAAGAAGACTTGCTAATTTTTTTATTTTCTGCTTGTAGAAAAATAGCTACCTAATGTACTATTTTTTTTGGGTGAAGTAGTAGCAAGCTATATTTTGGACGGGTGTATGAGAATCTTGCTAATCGAAGATGAAGAAATTTTAGCAAGTGTCTTGTTGAAGTCTCTGACTAAGCAACACTATGTTGTTGATGTCGTACAAGACGGACAAATGGGTTGGGAATACACGCAAAGTACGAACTATGACCTGTTACTAATAGATGTCGGATTACCGAAACTGGACGGTATTACATTGTGTCAGCGATTGCGTTCTAGTGGTTGCTTCACTCCGATTCTGCTGATGACGGCGAAAGATGGTAGTAGAGAGCGGATTCAGGGACTTGATGCAGGTGCAGACGATTATCTGATCAAACCTTTAGATTTAGAAGAACTGCAAGCACGGATACGGGCGTTGATCCGTCGAGGCGATCGCCCCTGTACTCCTATACTGGAAGTAGGCTCACTACGACTAGATCCCAGTAGTTGCGAAGTCACATATAACAACAAACTGCTGGAATTAACAGCCAAAGAATATAGTTTACTGGAGCTATTTTTACGGAATCCATCGCGTGTTTTTAGTCGGGGGGATATCATTGAGCATTTGTGGACTTTTGACGATCCACCCCAGGAGGAGACTGTAAAATCTCACATCAAATACTTACGACAAAAGTTGAAAGCACTCGGAGCAGTAGACTGGATTGAAAATGTTTATGGTTTGGGATATCGGCTGAATCCAGGAAGAGAGCAGGAGAAGCAGGGGGGCAGGGGAGCAGAGGGGCAGGGGGAGCAGGGGAAGCAGGGGGGGAAAGAAAAATCGCAAGTTGTAAGTCCTCAAGTTGAGGAGCAGTTTCAGCAAGCAATGGGTGGCTTGTGGAAACAATATGAAAAATTGATGGTGCAACGGCTGGCGGTGTTGGAAGAATTAGCGGCAGCACTTTCTAACAAAACTCTGACTCAGGAGTTACGCAAATCCGCAGAACGAGAGGCGCACAAACTAGCTGGTGTCTTGGGGATGTTTGAACAAGACAATGGCACTCAGCTAGCGCGGGAAATTGAACAGATTTTAGGGAAAGATGGCGATTTGTCAGCAAGTGAAAAGCGGCAATTGCTGACGCTGATTGAAGATTTGGGTAACATAATTAATCTAATGGCGCAAAATGTAGATTACCAAACATCTACTGCGATCGCACCCGAAATTAGTAGTCGATTGATATTAATTGACCCCAATCTGCAACTAGGTTCTCAGTTGCAACAACTGGTTGAGTGCATGGGAATATGCTGGCAGCAAATCAGCAATTTAGAGGATGCAAAAAACTTTCTCCAAACCACATCACCAGATTTAGTAGTGCTAAATATAGATGATATCGGCTGGCGTAAAGAAAGTTTGGTACTACTTTCGGACTTAGCAACGCGTACCCCACTCGTACCCGTTCTGGTGCTGGCTGCAACTGATGAGTTAGTAGAACGCGTAACTTTTGCTCAGTACGGGGCGCGGGGTTTTTTGGTCAAGCCTGTAACAGCTGCCCAAGTTTGGGATGTTTCGTCCCAAATATTACAACGTACTGGTTCTTTGCGGGTAAATATACTGGCAGTAGATGACGACCCGCTGATTTTAGCAGCACTGCGCCCAATGTTAGAGCCGTGGGGTATGCGGATGACTGGATTAGAAAATCCGCTACGTTTCTGGGAAGTATTGCAATCTACTAAACCGGATTTGTTGATTTTGGATGTGGAAATGCCTCACATCAATGGTATCGAACTTTGCCGAGCAGTTCGTACCGATCCCCAATGGCAGGAATTACCGATTGTGTTTCTGACTGCTCATCGAGAGATGGAAACTGTACAGCAAGTGTTTGCTGTTGGGGGAGATGATTATGTGGTTAAGCCTGTTGTCGGTGCAGAACTATTGGCACGCATTACCCATCGCTTAGAACGCAGCCGTTTACTACAATCGTTTTCTACCAAAGATCCTTTAACTGGGCTAGCAAATCAGTTTCAGTCTAACCGCGACTTGCAGTACTTGATTGCTCAAGCTGAAAAGAATCAGCAATCTGTTTGCTTGGCGATCTTAAGTGTGACTGATTTTCGTCAAATTAATATTAAGTATGGTCATCAGGCTGGAAACCAGGTATTGCAAAGATGGAGTCGTTTATTCCAATCGGCATTTTGCAGTGGTGAAGTAGTAGGTTATTGGGGTAATGGTGAATTTGTTGTGGGAGTTTCTGGGTTAACCAAAACAGAAGTAAACCATCGCCTCAGTGAGATTTTAACTACCCTTCGTCAGCAAATATTCACAGCCTTCAATGGCGATCGCTTTCAGGTAATATGTAATTTCGCTGTAGTTGAATACCCCAATGATGGGCTAACAATACAATCACTATACCAAGTCGGTAGTAACGCTGGGTATAATTCGTAATTATTCGTATTTTAGTAAAATTTATTAATTAGATCTGATTCATTTGCTTTTCTAAGCATAAAGGGAGCGATAGAACCAGAATTAGACCATTAGTGCTATGGCGCTAATGGTCTAATTCTATGACCTATTAAAAATCAAAACCCTGAATCTGAATGGATGAAACCTTTCCATCAAGTCCATTGTCGTGCGAATGATCTACCTTGATATATTCATTTTCAAAAGAATTTTCAAAAGTACCTACGACCAAATCCTTGGGAGTTTTTTGTTTGACTTTAATTGTGGTGTAATCATCATCTGCGGCAGCATCTGGGCTGTCATAAACTGTAATTATTGTGAATGGTGCAACCTCACTGAGTTTTAACGAACGAGCTTCATCATTTGGCTTAACTTTACCTGCATAATCAGGTCTATCAGAATAACTACCTAGAGTATCTTGTTGTCCTCCATTACCTTCATATAGCGTAATTGTACCCGCATACGCTGGTGTATAAATGGCTAAATTCAAAGTGAAAACAAGTAACGCCAGACCAAAAACAGCTAGTTTGATACTACGTTTTAGCATGAAACAGATTCTCCTTTGTAGATAACACAATCAATGAGCTTTAGGATTAGCTCTCATGTTCATTACTATTTCAAATTTTTAATAAAAATACAAGCGCAATGAAGCAGACATATAAAAACTTGATATTATGCTGTCAATAGCATAATCAATGTTTAACTCAGTTAGGTATGCAGAGCTATGTGCCCCGACGAATGTATTTATATCAATATCTCGGTTAAACAGTATCAATTATTACTTTGACTATCGCATTTGCTATTTCGGTGTTGGGCACTGCCAAGACTTATCCCTACTTAGGTAAAATTTTAAAGATAATATGTAGTTTTGCTGTAGTCGAATATTTCAGTCAGGGACTAAGGATACAATCACTATACAGATTTATTAGTATCATCCTTAGCACATGATTATTAATTTGTACAGTACTTAATTCATAATAATTACGAACTACGAATTACGTTAGCGCAGCGGTAGCGA
Source organism: Nostoc sp. JL23 (assembly GCF_017115065.1). NCBI lineage: Bacteria > Bacillati > Cyanobacteriota > Cyanophyceae > Nostocales > Nostocaceae > Nostoc > Nostoc sp. JL23. The sequence goes on along the minus strand of NZ_JABXKN010000118.1, from coordinate 14,923 downwards.
CGCAGGAGCGTCATTACGAATTATTTAACAGGAGTCGTTGATGAGCGTACAACAGCTAGAGCAGCTAAAGCAATTGCAAACCACTGTAAACAAGATGGAATTAACACTTGGTGCGATCGCTGATGCTGTAGTCTGGGTAGGAGAAGACCGACTCATTCAATGGTGCAATTCTCGCTTTGAGTCTCTGGTAAACCAACCTCACGCTACTGTCTGCGGTGCGAAGTTAACTGACTTGCTACCCCTCACACAATTAGGACAACCAGTTGCTTTACCTTGCTATCCTGATGTGCAGATACTCAATGGGGAGTATGAAACAACAAATTATCAGTTGCAGCAAGATGAGCAAATAACACTACAAATTTCCGGTAGCTCTACCGGATTGACTAGCGATCGCTGTGCCATACTGGTGATTCGAGATATCACATTGACTCAACGCACTCAAGAATCCTTACAAGAGATTGAGGAGCGCTTGCAGACATTAATTAACGCCACACCCGATATTATCTGTTTAAAAGACGGCGAGGGCAAATGGTTGCTCTCAAACCAAGCTAACCTGGAATTTTTAGAGCTACAAGGCGTTGATTATCAAGGCAAAACAGATTCAGAACTAGCGGAATTTAGCAATTTTTATCATGATGCTTTGCTCAACTGCAATAAAACAGATGAACGAGCTTGGCAATTGGGATATGTGCATCGGGTAGAAGAAGCTGTTCCTCGCCCTGATGGGACAGTGAGCAGTTTAGATATGATTAAAGCTCCCCTTTTTCACCAGGATGGTAGACGCAAAGCCTTGGTGGTTTTAGGGCGGGATCTTAGCGAACGCAAACAAACGCAAGTAGCTTTAGAAAACTCTCTGTCTTTGTTAAGCGCTATCTTTGAATCGATTCAAGATGGTATATTAGTAGTCGATAGCTCAAGTAATATCACTAGTTATAACCAAAAGTTCTTAGAAATGTGGTCAATTCCACCAGGACTTTTGACGGAACCAGATCATCCTCAGCGATTAGCGTATCTGGCAAATCAGCTAAAAGATCCCGATGGATTTTTGCAACGAGTCCGAGAATTATATTCACAGCCGGAAGTAGTTAGTTACGACTGGTTAGAACTAGAAGATGGCAGAGTATTTGAGCGCTACTCTTGTCCTCAGCGCATCGGTGAACAGATTATTGGTAGAGTGTGGAGCTTCCGCGACATCACTCAGCGCCAAAGGGCAGAAGCAGCACTGCGACAAAGTGAATTACAATACCGCAGTATTTTTGAAGCAATTAATGATGGATTATTTATTACTGAAATGGAGACTGAAAAAGTCGCCGAAATTAATCCGGCGGCTTGTCAAATGCACGGTTACTCTTATGAGGAATTTCTCACTTTACATCCATCTGTTTATATTCATCCAGACTCACATTCTGTTTTTCTAGAGTTTGTCGAGAAAACACGAGCTGGTGAGCAATTTTATGGACAAGCAGTTGATATCTGCAAAGATGGCAGTTTAATAGATGTGGAAGTCAAAGGAACGACTTGCATTTATAATGGCAAGCGACACATCTTAGCAATAGTGCGGGATATTACGGCTCGCAAACGCACCGAAGAAGCGTTACGTCAAAGCGAAGCACAGTACCGCGATTTAGTGCAGACAGCCAACTGTATAATTTTGCGTTGGGATGGCAATGGTGACATTATATTTTTAAATGACTACGGTCAAAGGCTTTTTGGTTTCGATATAGATGAAATTACAGGAAGCAATGTTATTGGTACAATTGTTCCAGAAACGGAAACTTCTGGGCGCGATTTGCAGACATTAATGGTTGATATTTGTCAGCAGCCAGAAAATTATCTATTTAACGAAAACGAGAACTTATGCAAAAATGGCGATCGCGTCTGGATAGTCTGGGCGAATAAACCCATTTTAGATGCCCAAGGAAACTTAATCGAAATTCTTTCAGTCGGCACAGATGCCACAGAACGCAAACGCGCCGAAGCAGCCCTCCAGGAAAGCGAGTTAAAATTCCGTAGCATTGTTGAAAATGCCAACGATCTGATATTTGTCCTCTCGCCAGAGGGAATTTTTACTTATCACTCGCCAAATGTGACTGCACTGATGGGCTACAGCCTAGAAGAAATCGAAGGTCATTCTGTGGTGGAGTTTACCAAACCTGAAGACTTAGCAATTAGCGCCGCCGCCTTACAACGGGCGATAACTGGCGAAAAACTGACTAATATTGAAGTGCGATTGCGACACAAAGATGGTAGCTGGCGATGGTTCAACTTTAACACTTCCACAATTAACACTCCTAGCGGTGTTGCGATCGCTGGCGTGGGACGCGATATCACAGAACGTAAGCAAGTAGAAGAAGCTTTGCGCCGTAGTGAAATGAAATACCGCAATATCTTTGAAAATTCCCAAGTGGGGATTTTTCGCACCTGTCAAAAAGATGGATTGATTATCGATGCTAATCAACGTGGTGCCGAGATATTAGGTTTTACCTCTGCTGCTGGCTTAATTAGTAAGTATTTCACAACCGATTTATATGTCAATCCAGAAGATCGCGCACTACTTTTAGCAGAGTTAGAAGAGTCCGGTGAAGTTCGCAATTTTGAAGTAGCACTGCGGCGCTTGGATGAATCTGTTGTTTGGGTACTGTTATCACTTCGTCTCAACGCAGACGAATCCTGTTTGGATTCTGTTTTTACAGATATTAGCGATCGCAAACAGCAAGAACAAGCTTTACGCTTAATTGTTGAGGGTACAGCCGCGAAAACAGGCAATGAATTTTTCAATTCTTGCGTTCGTTACCTTGCTGAAGTCTTGCAAGTTCAATATGCCCTAGTGACTGAGTTTGATGACGAGCCAAAAACGAGAGTCCGCACTTTGGCATTTTGGTGTAGCGGGGCTATTAACGAGAACTTGGAATATGATTTACAGGGTACTCCTTGCGAACACACCTTGCGAGGCAATATGTGTCACTACCCGCAAGCAGTGCAAACAACTTTCCCGGAAGATGCCGATTTAGTGAAGATGAATGCCGAGAGTTTTTTTGGCGTTCCTCTCACCAGTTCATCCGGCGAAATCATCGGACATCTCGCAGTGATCGATGTTAAACCCATGAAGCCCGATCCGGGACGGGAACTGATTGTTAAAATTTTTGCTGCCCGTGCTGGTGCTGAATTGGAACGTAAACAAGCAGAAGCAGCCTTACAGCAAAGCGAGTTAAAGTTTCGCACTATCGTTGAAAAGGTTAACGATGTGCTATTTGTGATCAATGCTGATGGGGTATTTAACTATATTTCTCCAAATATCTTGAATACTACCGGATTTGCCCCCAGCGAAATGGAGGGTAATTCCTTGGCATTCTTTACTCATCCCGATGATGTACCCAAATGTCAAGAAGTCGCCCAAACTATCCTGGCAACAGGTGAGGGAATTTCCGGGACTGAGTACCGCGCGAAACATCGCAGTCGTGGCTGGGTTTGGCTAACTAGTAATGCAGTCCGCACACAAGATGCCCAAGGTAATTTTCAGATTGTCGGCGTAGCTCGTGATATTAACGATCGCAAACAAACAGAAGCAGCCTTGCAACGTCGTACTCAAGCCGAAAGTTTAATCAGCAGCATTTCTCGGCAATTTATTGACCAAGATTTAGCAACAGCAATTAATTTTACACTGCGAGCGATCGCTGAATTTATTGATGCTGAACACAGTTGCATCTTTGAATGCTCCCAGGATAAACGTGAATTTTACCTGATTCATGAATGGTGTGGCGAAGATGTTGCACCATTGATTGATATTGCCAGAGGTTCGCCTGTGGAAGTTTTCCCCTATTTCTATGAGCCGATTCTCCGTGGTAGGCATCGACAAATCTCTTCTGTGGAAGATTTAGCGCCCCATCTACCTGAGCGAAAACTTTTTGAAAGTATGTCGTTTCAATCTATACTAGCTGTGCCAATGGTTCATGCTGGCAAAGTCGTTGGGTTTGTTGGTGCAGCGATGATTCACTACTCAAAAACCTGGAACCAAGAAGATATTAATCTATTGAAACTGGTAGGTGAAATAATTGCGATCGGTCGAGCTAGATACCAGGCAGAAGAAGCGTTGAGAATTGCCAAAGAAGCCGCCGAAACTGCCAACCGAGCCAAAAGTGCTTTCCTCGCTAATATGAGTCACGAACTCCGCACCCCTTTAAATGCGATTCTGGGTTTTTCCCAATTAATGGAACGAGACACTAGCCTCAACTCAAATCAGCGTGAATCTTTAGCTACTATTAACCGCAGTGGAGAACACTTGCTTAATCTGATTAACGATGTCTTAGAAATGTCCAAAATTGAAGCTGGACAAATCATTTTCAACCCTGAAGACTTCGACCTTTATCTGTTGTTGCAAACATTACAAGAGATGTTCCAAGTGCGGACACAGGCAAAGCAATTATTTCTCAAATTTGAAATGGCTGCCAATCTCCCTCGCTACATCCAAACAGATGAAGGTAAACTCCGCCAAGTCTTAATCAACCTTTTGGGTAACGCCGTCAAGTTTACTCAGGCTGGGGGAGTAACGTTGCGGGTAAGTTTGGGGACTGAGGGAGCAGAAAAGCAGGGAAGCAAGGGAGTAAAAAAGGAGCAAGGGGAGATGAATCAATGCCCAATGCCCCATGCCCAATGCCCCATGCCCCAATCCCTACACTTTGAAATCCAAGACACTGGACGGGGAATAGCAGCAGAAGAAATGAATAACCTGTTTCAGCCTTTTGTCCAGACAACAAGTGGTATCCAAACTAAGGAAGGAACTGGACTCGGACTGACTATCAGCCGTCAATTTGTGCGGTTGCTGGGAGGCGATATTCACTTGACAAGTCAGATTGGGCAAGGCTCTACTTTTAGCTTTGACATTCAAGTGAATTTAGCCGCAGCTTTAAAAGCTGCACCAAAATTGAATAAGGGACGCGTACTCAAGCTGGCAGCAAACCAACCTGCTTACCGTATTCTCGTAGTAGATGACCGTAAAGAAAACCGCGATTTAATTGTGCAACTTCTTGGTAGCATTGGTTTTGAAATTGAAGCTGCAATTAATGGACAAGAAGCGATCGCTATTTGGCAAACCTGGCAACCTCATCTAATTTGGATGGATATGCGAATGCCTATCATGAATGGCTACGATGCCACTAAAGAGATTAGAGACAGGGAAAAAAATACAACTACAAATTTCCGCACCGTAATTATTGCCCTAACTGCTAGTGCTTTTGAAGAACAACAGGCAAGTATCTTAGCCGCAGGTTGCGACGACTTGGTTCGTAAGCCCTTCCGAGAGCAAGTTATTTTTGAAAAGATCGCTGAATATTTGCAAGTTCGTTATATCTGTGCAGAAGAAAGCAATGAAGATGCAATAGACAAAAACCTAGAGAATACTCAATCTTCCATCTTGGATCTTCGCTCTGCAATTACCATTATGCCTGCCCAATGGCTAATAAAACTTAATCAGGCAGCCGTTGAAGTCGATGCTGAAAGGATTTTGCAACTAATTGAGCAAATTCCCCAAACTCATTCTGCTTTGGCAGAAAAATTAGCAAATTTAGTCCGCAACTTCTGCTTCGATGAAATTATTGACTTAACTGAGGAAAATATCCAATTATGAATAGCAAAACTAAATTCTTGACTTTTGTCACCGTAACACTAACAGTTTCTTCTTTGGCTATTAGTACAGTTGTAGCAAAGGCGAAACTAACGAATCAGTCAAAACTGTTTATCAACGGTATTGGCGCAGTCCAAGTTGGCATGACTGTCTCTCAAGCGGCAAAGGCTGCTGGTACTAAGCTAGTGGGCGATTCACCAAATAATAATTGCTATTATGTGAAGCCACAAAATGAACCCAAAAATCTTTCGTTCATGGTGACAAAAGGTCGGATTTCTAGAGTAGATGTGCGGGAAAATAATCAGATTACTACCCTCAAAGGTGCAAAAATTGGCGACACAGAAGCACAAATCAAATCCCTTTACCCAGGACAAATTCAAGTTACACCTCATAAATACGTCCAAAATGGACATTACCTAACTTTCATCCCGAAAGACCGTAGCGATCGCAACTATCGTCTAGTCTTCGAGACTGATGGTAAACTTGTCACTCAGTTCAGAGCGGGTAAATTGCCAGAAGTCGAATATGTTGAGGGCTGTTCTTAATTTAATCATCTTGCAAAAAGTTTTGTATGTAGTATGGTCAAGCGTTTTTCAGCAAAAGGTTTTAGCGGTTCTGGTAAGTTATTCGTTTCTAGCTGACAATCTTCAATTTGCCTTAATCTGAATATTGTTGGCTTCAAAGGTTTGCCGTACCCGTAGACGAAACTCTCGCCCAACGCTCCATTGTTCCATAGGTGCGGTTTTAATCCAAACGCGCACTAACATACCTCTATGGGATAGGTCATCAATCCCCAACACTTGGGGCGATTCTAGCAGGCGATCGCGCCATTCTACTTCGCTATACAATTGTTTGGATACTTGCTTGAGAATCTCTAAAACCTGCTTGGGGTCGTTTTCATAAGCCACCACAATGGAAAAGTCCACCCGCGACCAGAGACGGGTTAGATTGCTGACATTGGTGATATTGCTATTGGGAATGGTAATCAATTGACCTTCGTTATTACGTAGTTGAGTCACCCGCAGGTTGAGATTTTCCACCAGTCCGCTTTTATCTGCGATCTCAATTACATCTCCCACAGCAAATTGATCCTCCATCAAAATCAAGCAGCCATTGACCAAATCTTTAATCAGACTTTGGGAACCAAGAGAAATTGCGATACCGATCACAGCGCCCCCTGCCAAAATTGAACTGGTAGGCACATTAAATATTTTTAGAAAGTGCAAGATACCCAAGGTGATGAAAACAAAAGTGATTAATCCTTTGAGTGCCCCGGAAACTGTTGCAGCTCGTAGCGCAATCCGTTGAGTTTCACTCAAAGGGAGAGAGGAATGGGTTGTCCAGACATCAGTGAGGCGGTCAATTAAAATTTTGCCGATCCGAATAACAAAAGTGATGAAAAACCAAATAATCAGTAGTGCCAGGGGCCTGGCCAAAGCGTCCGTTGACCATCTCATAAGGTAGGGTACGCGATACATGATGACCGCAATCCCGATGTACCACATCAGAATAAATGCCCAAAACAGTAGCCATCTGAGCAGAGAATAGATCCCCAGTTGGTGCTTAAGGCTAAACTGTCGCCGGATCGTGTCTAGAAACTGCGATCGCCCATCGGCGATCGTGTCTGCATCTGTTTTCTTTTCACTAGTCTCTATTGTGTGAATAGTTGTGGATGTTTCTCCCTCAGATCGCTTGACCACACCCTGTTTTACCGCAGCTATCTGCTCTTGATGGCGAACTTGCAATGCCGTCTGTTTGCGAATTAGAGTTCGCCGCAGTAACCACAACACAACACTCCCCAACACTAAGCCGATGCTGATTTGCAGTGCCTGTCCAATTCGTTGCCACAATACCTGATGCGAGAAGAGTCTATTAATGCGTTCTACTTCTGCTTGTAATATTTTTTGCCACTCCTGCGCCAATTCCTCCAGAGTTTTTCCGTGGTAGTCAGCATCTGGCTCTGTTACAGTCACTAGCCTTAAAGGACGGGTCGTTCGATCGTCACTGAGCTGGAGGATTAAATCCTGATTCAGAATGGCAATAGAAATTAGAGGAGTTTGTTTGGCTTTGTTAGTTCGAGCGAGCGCTCGCATTAGCCGTTGCGTTATTTCTTCGGCACGTACCTCTACTGGAAGAGATCCATCTGGCGGTTGGCTACGATTAAAAACAGTGGGAGAGACAATCTCAAACAATAAGCTTCTATCTATGGGTGAATACACAGACGCAATTTCATACATACCGAGACGGGTAACACCACTAGGTGGCTGGTGCGGATCGTTGGAGGCTGCGGTAGGTAAGGAAGGTAGTTGACTGTGAGCGATCGCACTCCACCCAAACACCATTGCGATCGTCATCACACTGACTAGCACAAACCGAATTGTTGAATGGAGGAAGCGATTAAACAAGAACATAATCTATGGTAAAGTGATTGAATAACTAATATTAGTGTTGGTCATCATCCTACTTTAATTTTCTATCATCAATTAATTTTAGAGATTTTAGGGTTATTAGAGAAAATTTGGCGATCGCTTCCTATAGAAAAGCTCTAGAATTCCGAAATGGCAAAAGTTTTTGGAAAGTGACACAAGAAAGATAGTTTAAGAAAGTTTGCAAGTGTCAACTATAAAACGCACATTTAGAGAATGATATAAAATGTCATCTTCGTTGTCATAACTCAGGAGTTTTATGGTAATGAAATCTTCAAATTCATTTTTAGCAGTAGCACTGGCGATCGCTTCTTTGAGTTTTCCCGTATCCGTCAAAGCCGATACCGTGAATGCCCGTTGCGATGTGTTCCCAAAAGGAGAAGACCGCGCCACATCTTCTGGGCCCTGTACCTTTTCCCAACGGCAGGGTGCGGTTAGCATTCAACTGGAAAATGGTCGTAGCTATGACCTGCTCCCTTCGGGTAATCGACCCGGCAATTATCGCGATCAAAATGGTGATGCTGCCTATCGACAATCTGGACTTGGCGATCGAGGACAGATTTATCGTCTCGCCAATGAGTCAATTTTTGTCTATTGGGATACATCTGCCAATCGACAAAACTCAGGTAACAGAAATCGTAGGGCTGCTGCTAGGCGTCAGCCTGAAGCGGGTACTACCGTCTCTCGGTTGAGTGATTTAGTGGGGGCAAGGGCAGGACAGGCAGAAAACGCAGTGAAAAAACGGGGCTATCGATGGGTCAAGAGTGATGGTTCGGGCTACAGCTACTGGCTAGAAGGCAAAACCAACTACTGTGTAACAATCCAAACAGACCAAGGACGCTACCAATCGATCGTTTACACGGGGGGTTCACAGGATTGTCAGAAGTAGTTGCTATCTGGAAGAACAATCTAATTTAGAGGGCATTGAGAGGATGTCTTAAAAGTTAGCCGAGAAGCTGAAACTCCCATTCCTTCATTCAGGCATAATGTCTGAAACGCTGATTCTTTTGTGAATAAGCATCGTCCAGGGGACTTCTCAGACATTGTGCCTTAAGGAGTGGTACTTATTGGGACTTAGACGAATGGCACTAAGAAAAGATGAAACCTAGTCAGGGCAGGATATTGGGGGTAGGGTGTGGGGTGTAGTGTTTAAGAAAATTGAATTTTAGTGCATCAAATAGAACAACATCTTCTTCCAACCCTTAACCCCACACCCTACACCCTATACCCAAAAGCCAGTAATCTCAGGGGTTTACGCTTAACAAGCTTGCCATTCGGGACTTAGACAAAAAGTAGCCAGACTAGAAACGAGTTCTGCCACTGCTCCAGTCGCCTGAATCGCAAGTACCACGGAAATGCTCAATCCCATTAATGGCAATCCGTCCACTGCGTCGATCGATCTCAACACGCGGATGATTTAGCCCATTTACTTGGTATTTTCCCGTGATTTGCTCAGGTGTGACACGGAGATCCTTGAGGTTCCACCATCCATTAGTACCGCCTGAATGAATTGGTGGGATGAGCTTTCCGCCTAGATGAATTTTTCCCTGCATATTACGAATCTCGACTTGAACCTCAGAATCGAACTCGTTTGTCGAAGACTCTACACGATTTTGCAGTTCATAGCGATGACGACGTGAGTTCCATTCATAGCTGTTGCGGCTTTCAATACCTGGCTTGCGACCTTCACCGTAGCAGATTAAGGTCAGTTTTTGCCGCATTGAGTCGTCACTGTTGCGCTCAGGTGCGCCTTGCTCTCGGAGATAGGTATCGATCGCAGCTTGAGCTTTACCAATTTCTTTTGAACTACAGGAACGACCATTTTGAACTAGCTCTCCTTGAGGGCTAAAAAGGACAGTGCAACCGCTTCCTCGTGTCATCCCCGTCACACTTAAATTACCATTGTCTACAGTATCGATTATCGGTTGAGCATTCACAGAACTTGCGACTGTAAGCGTGAGTAAACCCACTGCGATCGGCATTAAAGCTTGCAATGTTTTCATTGTTATGTTGATTGTTGTTTTGAATATATATGAATTAATGGGATCACTTTATCACCAAGAGGTTGAATGGTAAAGTCAGTAGACCTAAAAGTTTTGCCAACGTCAAAAAATAATAGCCGATGATACCGTTTTTGGATAATTAAGTTATTAACTTTACTTACAAAACGAGTTCCTGACAAAAAAATAAAAGACCATATTTTGAAATACAATTTTTGAATTCAAAGTAAGCTTACTGAAGCCATGCTCTGGTTTTAATAATCATCTTGCACAAGTGCAAAATTTGCCCTCATCCCCCAACCCCTTCTCCCAAAATTGGGAGAAGGGAAGCCAATTTCTAAATCCCTCTCCCTTGGGAGAGGGATTTAGGGTGAGGGCTGATATTACTCCTCATTTATCGACTTTATTTCTTCTGGGAGTAAGGTAGTTTCATCTTTAGGACGTTCGCCATCTACGGATTTGGCTATAGTTCTATAGGGTTTGATAATTAAACTGACACCAATCGTCCAACCTAATGCAACCATCCAACCTGCGAGAATGTCACTAGGAAAATGAACCCCTAGATAAAGACGACACCACGCAATCGCGATGATGTATAAGCTGCCGAATATGAGAACTAACCAGCGCCAAGAGGTAGCCCAAGTTAAAAATAATAAAATTGCTACCAGTGTTACACTCGTCATCGCATGAGCGCTGGGAAATGCAAAACTAGACTCAGGTGCAATAGACTGCCACAATTGTGGACGCACTCGATGCATTAATTGCTTTGCGATGCGGTTGATGATGACGCTTCCTGCTGAGGCGGTGAGTAAATAAGCTAGCGATCGCCAGCGTTTTTGAAGTAGTAACATCAGTGCGATCGCACCCAAAATCGGTATCGCCGTCCAAGGCAACCCAACTGTAGCTAGGGTGACAGCTAAAACATCTAACTGTGGGTTTGTTGTAGAATGAACTGCTAACAAAATCGGCACATCCCACGGAAAGCCCGCTTGATTTTCCCATATCCTCACTGTCAGGATTTCAAATATCTGCAAAGGTAAATAGACTCCGATCAGAAGGAGTAAGAGCGATCGCCAACGAGCGATCAACAGGTTTTTGAGAAAATCAAGCGGCGATTGACTCTCTTTATTGATTTGTTTCTCTTTTTTCATATCTAAGTTAAAAAGGCCGATCGACAACTTCACTGATTACAAATTACTGGAAAATTGAGAAGTTCCACAATGTTTACAGTACGACAAATGCTTATAAGTAAGATTATGGCAGTTATGGCATTCAATGCACTGATAATAACCACAGTGTGGACAGTAAGTATCAAGATGTCGAATTTTCTTGGCACAATTGACACATTGTGATTTTTGAACTCTGCTACCTGCTTGGACTTTAGCGTTAAAGACAAATTTTTGAAAAAACTGGATAATTCCAAAACCAATAACTGGAATCAGCAAGATATAAACATAATTTATCAGAAAAAGTAAACTGCCAAAAATGGCACTAAGTATATCAAATAAAAATTTAAATATTGCACCTACTTGGAGAAATTCAAATATTTTAACGATTAATGGGATAAAAAAGATAACTAGCAAATGCCAGCTAATTAGCGAAACAAGTCCATATCCTCTTCTTTGGGAAAACTTATGAACTAATAAAGCAATGAGAATCAGTGGTAAAAGGAAGAGAGACTGAAAACCAAGCTGGATACTTGGATACCAAAATGATGCCTGCTGATAGCCTTTTTCAAATTCTTGGAATCGATTATCATCTTTAATAAAAGTTATAAAACTAATACTTTCCGGTTTAGCGATTAGTTCATTTTTCAGAGTAAAATTTTCTTGTTTAAGAGTAGAAATTTGGCGATTATTTTCTTCTAATGCTTGTTTAGCTTTTTCCGCACTGACTTGATTAATTGATTGTTCACGACCCTGACCTGCAATTTTCTCTAATAGCGTTGAGTCATACTGAGATTTAATAGTGCCATTGGCTTGTTCAAGTCTACTAATTTTTGTTTGTTTTTGATCGATAATTCTAATAATTTGCTGCTTTTCAGGATTGTTAATCTTATCTTTGTAATCGGCATATTGTAAGCACGTTTGATAAACCTTACCCAGATGTTCTGTTTCGGCTTGTTGATAGTTTTGTTGAAAACTGAGTTGATTGTTTGTGTAAGATGGCAATGAAAGTCTAACAATTTCATAGTCTTTATCTTTAGTAGTTTTTGTCCGGTAATTTTGCCACTCTGAATAACATGGATAAGCCTCAGTCGGACTGATATGCCATCTGCTAATATCATCAAGTCCGGTAAAAACATTAATTAAGATAAAAATATCAATTATAATAATGACAATTAAACTGAATTTATTCAGTGGTTCGTTGTTGATTGTTCTTGTTTTGCTAAAAAATTGGCTCAAAAGACGGCGAATTCTGGTAAACATATTGTCTTTTCAATAAATAGAAATTCAATCCGAATCAATTTTATATGATCGGTAGTGAATAGCTGGGCAAAAATACATTTACTCATCTGAGGATTTGTTAACTACTGACGAAAAACAAAATCCCCAACAACTTTTACGAAGTTGGGGATCTGTGGTTTTCAATTCTGACAAATCAGGCTACGGTCAAAAATATCATGGCTTTCACCTGAAATTGACACAGTTGATGGCTGTGCAACTCTATTTAATACCGCTCGGTTTAAGAATATTCGTAGCGACTGTCTTAAAAGTCAAGCGATCGTTAACAAAAAACTGGGACGGTGAACGTTGGCGCAACTGAGGAACGCTGCGCTAGATTCGTCCCTGGTACGGGCTGAAAGACTTGTGGCTGGTAGTAAGGATTTTAGCAGCCCGCACCAGGCACTCCACTTCGCCGCCAAATTTTCCCCAGTTGCTGGATTTCGCATGTGGGCAAAAAAGAGCATAAGAATGCGATCCCAATTGAGTGAGCGATCGCTACATAGCTAAACTGAAATCAGCCATTTTTGTCTAATACACTCGATGCTGCTTCGTTGGAAAGAGTAGTAATGATGTCTCTCAATGGGCGCTCGCGCTCGCACTCTTCTGGTGTCTCCTTACCCAAAGAGGTATCTTTCACCAAGCGGTAAAGATCAGCTGCGCCGTAAAAAATCCGCTCAGTCAGACCTAACTCTTGAAAAGTTTCGGAAATCTCTTCCATTTCCCCTATCCAACGATGTGCTTTTGGTGTCATGGATGGAATAGAACGGGTGAGAATTGCAGCAAGTTCTGGTTGGCTACTAGATACTTTGTTCCATAGTTGCTCATCCAAGCCTAAGCGATGGGCAGCAATCAATAATTCTGTACTAATCGCTGTCAGTCCTTTGGTGAGGGCGGCGTAAGACATTTTCAATCCAGAAGCCTGACCAATTTCATCGCCAATTACTCGTATATCTAACCCATAGTTCCGCTATTGCTGGAATTCATCAGTCTGTTTTCCTGAAACATAGATGCGAGTGCGACCGGGAACTCTGGGCGGTGGGCCAATGATTGAAGCATCTACAAAAGTTGCCCCAGATGATTCAATCAGTTGGGCAATACGTTTTACTTTTTGGGGTGCAACTGCATTACCATCAACATAAAGAATCTGTTTACCCACATTCAGTACTCCAACCGTTTCTGGCAGCAATCCAGTTGGGGGTTAGTCGTGGGAGAAACACCTTATCAAACGGTCTGGGAATCTACCGTAACTCAGACAGGTGAAGCGGGAATTCTTGCTTGTACAAGCAGTGGGACACCTAGCCGAAATGTTGCTGGACACTCCGTTGAGTTAGCACAACAAACAGTATCCACGCTTAAGGCAAATGCTCCCAAAGCACTTGCAACTGCAACTCATGACTGGAGTGCTGATCCTTGGTCACAGGGATCTTACTGCTATTTCGTTCCTAGAGACTTGAAAAGCTGGCGCTCTGACTTACCTTACTCTGCGGGAGGAGTCATTTTTGCAGGAGAACATACCGCTCCCGTTGAATATTGTGGCTATATGGAGGGAGCAATTCGCAGTGGACAACGAGCAGCAAAGCAAATTTTAGCTTTCGCTATGACATGAAACGCAGATTTTTCACACTTTTTTACAGATTATTACGGCAAACATTTAAAAGCCAAGGAATGTACACTTAGAGCGAAATCCTTGCGATGGCTGAGTTTTAGTCATCACTCACAAGTATTGTCCCCATCGCTCCCAATTCTCCTTATTAAATGGGTACTTAAATTTTTGAATCATTGCCTGTTCTAAAGTTTGTCGTGATTTTCTCTCTACTGGAGCATCCCACCAAAAACTAATATTAACCGCCGTCTCCATCTCATAGCGATAATGTAAATCCTGATAACTGGCGATGTAATCCTTGCAGTCGTGGGTATTTTTCCAGCGTTTGTTACTCCGCTTGGTTTCTCCAACATAAAGTAATAGGGGAGTAGCACTATCAATCACAAAATACAAAGCTGCTTGACCAAAATCATCTGGCATCCGATAAAAAGCCATTGATTGTAAATGCAGTTTAAACGGATCAATCCGGTCTGGGTCGCAGTGTTTTGGTGCAATGTCAAACAGTGTTACCTTGTGGTGGTTTGTTCTCTCTCACTTTCTGCTGATATTCAAAAATCTGAGATTTCTAGTTCAGCAGGGCATCAGCACTCATCACCAGTGCCTCTGTCAAAAGTGCTGGTGTAGGTCTTACTTCTGAAAATAGGTTTAGCTGATTTGGTTCCAAGGTGATTACAAAGGGCGTGACCAACTAGCTAATTATCCCCCAGAACTGAAATGCAAGAAATCTGTTAACGGATTTACTAGAGCGTTTGCTGTTGCATTGTTGGGCTTGGCTGTGATTTATGGCAGGTTCAACCGCTTGCGGGCACCAAATCGAAACAAGTTAT